>NZ_JBTOQI010000043.1:0-295853 GCF_055283875.1 Pseudomonas sp. HP_14
CGCGGTGTGTCAGTCACTCCGCGATCGCAGCCTTCGGCAGCTCCTACAGTGGGTATGTGGTTAAAGCAATGGGCCGCAGATTAGAAACTCATCTCGACCACGTCATCCGGCACGATCAATTTACCGGCGGTCTTGGCGATGATCTCTTCGACAGTTACGCCCGGTGCGCGCTCGCGCAGGATGAATGCGCCATTCTCGATTTCCAGATAGGCCAGATCAGTCAGCACCTTGCGAATGCAGCCAGCGCCGGTGAGTGGCAGGCTGCAGCGGGGGAGCAGTTTGGATTCGCCGTCCTTGGAGGCGTGAGTCATGGTCACGATGATGTTGTCGGCCCCGGCCACAAGGTCCATGGCGCCGCCCATGCCTTTGACCAGTTTGCCGGGGATCATCCAGGACGCGATGTTGCCCTCCACATCGACTTCGAAAGCGCCGAGAACGGTGAGGTCCACATGGCCACCGCGAATCATTGCGAAGGACTGCGAGGAATCAAAAATCGATGCGCCGATCCGTGCAGTAACGGTCTGCTTGCCAGCGTTGATCATGTCGGCATCAATGGTTTCCTCAGTGGGGAATTCGCCCATGCCCAACAGGCCGTTTTCCGACTGGAGCATGACATCGATGTCGGTGGGGACGTAGTTGGCCACAAGAGTCGGAATGCCGATCCCGAGGTTCACGTAGTAGCCATCCTTGAGTTCGCGTGCGACGCGCTGAGCCATTTGTTCGCGGGAAAGTGCCATGGTCTGAAGTCTCTTTGTTGTTTTTGTGCTGCTGCCTGTGCCAGGCAGCATCCGGAGCCGGCTGGCGTCAGGCTTTTCTGACGGTGCGCTGTTCGATGCGCTTCTCGAAAGTGCCGAGAATGACCCGGTCAACATAAATACCTGGCGTATGGATTTGCGAAGGCAACAGCACACCAGGCTCAACAATCTCTTCGACTTCGACCACGGTGATCTTGCCCGCTGTGGCTACGACCGGGTTGAAGTTCTGTGCGGTATGACGATAGATCACATTACCGAAATGGTCGGCTTTCCAGCCTTTGACGATGGCGAAATCGCCAGTGATGGCCTCTTCGAGGATCACGTTGCGCCCATTGAACTGACGGGTTTCCTTGCCTTCTGCCACGGGAGTGCCGTAGCCAGTAGCGGTGTAAAAGGCTGGAATACCGGCACCGCCTGCGCGCATTTTTTCCGCGAGAGTACCTTGAGGGGTGAGTTCGACCTCCAGTTCGCCACTGAGCAACTGACGCTCGAACAGGGCGTTCTCGCCGACGTAGGAGGAGACCATTTTACGAATCTGCCGGTCTTCGAGCAGGATGCCCAGGCCAAAGCCGTCAACACCGCAGTTATTGGAAACCACCGTCAGGCCTCTGACGCCCATACGTTTGATTTCAGCGATGAGATTTTCCGGGATGCCACACAGGCCGAAGCCGCCACACAGCACCGTCATGTTGTCGGTCAGCCCGGCGAGGGCTTCCTGATAAGTCGCCACTCGCTTGTCGAGTCCAGCCATGATTGATCCGCCTTTTATAGTTGTGATCGACGGTCTGGCCGTCGGGGGAGCGTTGGCTCATCTTCTCTCGGAGGCAGTGATTTGTTAATTTTGTTTTTCTGATCAATTAATAAGAAAAGCAAATATATGAACGTCAAACAGTTAAGGGCGTTTCTGGCCGTGGCGCAGCATTTGAGCTTCGCTCAGGCAGGGGAGCGGCTGCATGTGTCGCAACCCGCGTTGAGTCTGACCATCAAGAGTCTGGAGGATGACCTGGGCGGGCAGTTGCTCAGCCGTACCACACGCACGGTCAGCCTGACGCCGGAGGGCGAAACCCTGCTGCCGCTGGCCCGGCAACTGCTCGCTGACTGGGACAACGCCGAAGAATTGCTGCGTCAGCGTTTTACGCTGCAACTGGGCAAAGTGTCGGTGGCCGCCATGCCGTCTTTTGCCGGTAACTTGCTGCCCGGTGCGCTGAAGGTTTTTCGCAGCCGCTACCCACGGGTCAACGTGGCCGTTCATGATCTGATCAACGAAGAAGTGCTGGAGATGGTGCGTCATCGCCGGGTCGAACTGGGCATCGGCTTTGAACCGGAGTCCAGCAATTCCTTGGTGTTCACGCCTTTTTATACCGATCGCTTTGTCGCCGTGGTGCCGTTGGACTCGCCCATTGCACAGCGTCAGCAAGTGACATGGCAAGAGTTGCTGCAGGAGGACTTCATCGCCTTGCAGCGCCCATCGGCAGTGCGCTTGCTGCTGGAACATCATCTACAGGCCCGACACGGCAAACTTTCCGTGGCGTTTGAAAGTCACCAGCTTTCAACGATTGGTCGCATGGTCGCCAGTGGGCTGGGCGTCAGTGCGGTGCCCTCGCTCTGTATCCAGCAGATGCATGAACTGGGCGCCCGTTGCATCGCTTTGGCAGAACCGACGATAGAGCGCCCGATTGGCCTGATGATGCTCGCTGACCACAAGTTGTCTGCCGCTGCCCAGGCCCTGCGCGAGGTGCTGATCGAGTACGCACAATCCCAGATTCCGGGCTTGGCGGGTGTCTAGCTCAAGGGGGGGGGGCAATCGTCAGGCGTTGAAACTGTCACAAACTTCACATTTGCAAGCAGAGCGTTACGGTATCGTGTCGGGTAATTACAACTAAATGTTTCTGTGGTGATGCGACTGCGGAACCGACGATAAGGAAGAGCGCCTTGGATGTATCTTCTGCTGCCTGGCTTGTGCACGATACCCGCCTGATTATTTGTTGCCTGGTTGCGATCGCCACGATTATCGTGCTGATCAGTGCCACTAAACTCCCTCCTTTTCTCTCGATTCTGATCGGCACATTCATTGCCGGTATCGGTGCGGGCCTGCCTGCTGAAGAAGTCGCCAAGGCCTTCAGCAAAGGCGCGGGTGGCATTCTGGGCGAGGCTGGCCTGATCATCGCTCTGGGGGCCATGCTCGGCGCGCTGATGGCGGAGTCGGGCGCAGCTGACCGGATTGCCACGACGCTATTAGGGTTTGGTAAAGGGCGTTCATTGCCTTGGGTGATGGCGCTGGTGGCGATGGTCATTGGCCTGCCTTTGTTCTTCGAAGTCGGCCTGGTGCTGATGGTGCCGATCATCTTTGTCATGGCCCGACGTTCTGATCAGCCTTTACTGAAAATCGCGATTCCGGCCCTCGCTGGCATGACGACGTTGCACGCGCTCATGCCGCCGCATCCGGGACCATTGATCGCAGTCAGCGCGTTGCATGCCGACCTTGGGCTGACCATGCTGCTGGGTTTTTGCATTGCAGTCCCGGCAGTGATTCTCGCCGGTCCGCTTTACGGCAACTGGTTGTCCAGACGCATGGACATCAAGGAACCGGCTGAGTTGGGCGAGCTGTTTTCGGCTAAGCCGGACGTAACCCGTCAGCCGGGGTTCGGTATTTCGCTGCTGATTATTCTGCTGCCGGTGATCTTGATGCTGGGCAGTACGCTGGCCAAGATATTGATGGACCCGCACAGCTCGCTGGCGTTGACGCTAAAGTTTCTCGGCGAACCCCTCGTCGCGTTGAGCATTGCGGTGATTGCGGCGGTGGTTTGTCTGGGCTGGGCCAATGGCCTGACGCGCGATCACGTGAATGGCACGCTGCGCAAAAGCCTTGCACCGATTGCCGTGCTGCTGTTGACCATCGGTGCAGGAGGCGGTCTCAAGCAGACTTTGCTTGACGCCGGAGTGAGTCAGACCATCAGTAAAGTGGCAGAGGGCGCACATATCCCGTATTTGCTGCTGGCCTGGCTGATCGCCGTGGCGTTGCGTCAGGCCACGGGCTCGGCGACCGTCGCAACCACTACGACCGCTGGCATTCTTGCGCCGATGATGGCGGGCCTTGCGGCGACGCAGAGCTCATTGGTAGCACTGGCGATTGGCGCAGGTTCAGTGTTCTTCTGTCACGTCAACGACGCAGGTTTCTGGATGGTCCGCGAATATTTTGGTCTTCAGTTGAAGCAGACTATTTGGGTCTGGTCGGTACTCCAGACCATTGTGTCAGTAGTGGGGTTGGTGGGGACGCTGCTGTTGTGGTGGTGGTTGACGTAGGGCTGCTGCGGTCTATGTGGGAGCGGTGCTTGCCCGCAAATCAGGCACCTTGGTGTATCAGGCATATCGTGTAATCGTTCATCGCGAGCAAGCTCTACTCCCGCAGGGTTCTGTGTGATTGCACGAACCTTATAGTCCACTGCTATCCAGCGATCACACTCAAAGGTAAATCCATGCCAGACCGTGAAATCATCATTCCGCCCTGCATGCGCAATATCGTTGAGCGTGCGGGGTATGTTCCGGCGGTCAAGGTTCAAGGCACGCTGTATTGTGCGGGCCAGATTGGGCGTACGCCCGAACTTGAAGTCATTCATGACCCTGAACAGCAATTCATTGCCTGCTGGGAAAACCTGCGCACGGTGCTCGCCGAGGGCGGTTGCAGCTTTGAGGATGTGGTGGAGATGACCACCTATCACGTGGCGATGAGCGAGCACATCGCCGTTTTTCGTGACGTCAAAGACCGCCTATTTCCTCGTGAGCGTTGTGCCTGGACGGCCATCGGCGTATCTGAACTGGCGGTTCCGGGGCTTCTGCTTGAGATCAAGTGCATCGCCGTTCAACGCGATCAGAACCAATGATCCAATAGACCGAACTCTCGGGACAAAGCTGCTGCCGAAACAGGGTCAATCATCAAATGATCCTGTGAGGAAGTCATGAGCACACGACCTGTAGACAGCCATCCAGCGCAAACCCCTGATCTCAAACCCGGTGAGTCCGAAGGGAAATCCAGCGCCGACGATAACGACGTTCGCGATGCGGATATCAACGAAGTTGAGCCCGATGACCCTGATGTAGCGGGCGATGATGCTTCGGACAAGCCGAGCTGAGGCAAGCGCTATGGGCAAGGTGATTACGGCCCGCGAGTTGGCGGTGGATCTGAAGCAGGGCGATGACGTTGCCTTGTTCAAATGGTTTATCGCCAGTTTTCTGATGGGTAAGCGTATTCATGCCGACATTGCTGCGCAGGCGTACCGGGTGATTGTCGATCAACATGGATGTGATACGCCCCGCAAGCTTGCGGGCAAGTCCCACCGTCAATTGGTGGCAATGCTCGGCGAAGCTCGGTATGTGCGCTACGACGAGTCCACTGCCATGCGCCTTACAGCGTTGGCGAAAAAACTCATCGAGGAATATGCCGGGAAGATTGCGCAAGTCGCTGCTCGCAGTGACAGTCGGGCAGACTTCGAAAAGCGTCTAGGTGAGTTTGACGGAGTAGGCCCCAAGACCATCGAGATATTCATGCGCGAAGCCGGTGAGGTTCTGTATTGACCTTGGTGCATCTTCGACAACAAGGCCAGTGGGCACGCAGCTCACGATGCGTTGCTACTGCGCAGGCTGCTGTCCTGACTGGCCGCTGGTTGTTTCGCGGGTAGAGTGTGCTGCATCGCCGCGTTTGCAGGGGCCGCTCCGGATTTCAGCAACGCCTGAATCGCCTGACTGTAGGCCTGGCGCCCGATACGCATGCTGTTGTTGTGAGTCCCTCCGGGCACCAGCAAGAGTTTCTTCGGCTCTTGAGCGGCCGCAAACAACTCTTCGCTGAAGCGAGGGGGGACATAACGGTCATCCGTGCCGTGCACGATCAGCAGGGGCATGTGAATGTCGGCGATCTTGTCGATGGAGTCGAATTTCTGCGACAGCAGCCAGCGTACCGGCAGCGAGGTGTAATCATTGGCGACTGCGGTAGCGACATCGGCCAGGGTGGTAAAGGTGGATTCGATGATAAGCCCGCGAGCCTCAGCCGGTTGCGTGCCGTCCCGCGTATCGCGGCCCAGTTCGGCGGCCAGATCCACGGCTACCGCACCACCCAGTGAATGCCCGTAGATCAGGCGACGGCTGGCGTCGGGCTGTAGGAGCTTGAGGCGTTCCCAGGCAATTCGCGCATCTTCATACACGGTGCTCTCTGACGGCAAGGAGCCACGACTTTCGCCGAAACCGCGATAATCGATGGCCAGTACCGAGAAGCCCAGGGCGTGCAGTTCTTCGATACGAAACAACTGACCGGTCAGGTTCCAGCGCGATCCATGCAGATAAAGTACGGCGGGAGCATCTTTGCGGTTGGCGGGCCACCACCAGCCGTGAATGCTTTGCGACACGCCGAATTGCGGGGCTTTGAGCTCCAGCTCTTGCACGTTGGCCGGCAGCCCGCTGTACCAGCTGGCAGTGCCGGGCTCGATGCGGAATACCAGTTCGCGCTCCGTGTGTTGCAAGACGGAGCAACCGACGGGCAAGCCAATGATGAACATCAGCATGCAGGTCCAGGTGAGCCAGCGCGCCCTGATACGAGCCAGAGAAAAAATGGCCATGGATTACTTCCCCCGACTTTCAAGCTAAAGGCTGACTGTAACGACGTTGTCATGATACCGATTGTTTGATCGGTTACAGGATATTGCGGACCCGGCCGGTCATATTTCAGGGGCGGAAGTGATCGCTGATCAAACCTATCAATATGTCGCAGGCGGCGCTTGAGTCTCCCGCAGCCTTGACCAGTTGCAGGCGGTGCAGTGGCAGTGGCGGCAGGCCTTCTTCTGCACCGAGAATACGCATCTGGGCACTGACCCGGCTGCGGTCGATGATACCGACCGCCATGCCTGCGCAAATTGTTGTTTCCAGTGCGCTGGAGCCTGCCGACATGACGACCATGCGCCACGTGCGGCCGATCCGGCTCAGGGCGTCGACCGCTACGCTGCGGTAAGGGCAGCCTTCGCCGTGCAGCGCCAGTGGCACGGCCTTGTCGGCACGTAGCTGATAGCCAGGGGCAGCTACCCACACCGGCTCAGTGGTGCCAAAAGTTTTTAGCGGTTGATCCGGGCTACTCGCATCAACGGGGACTACCAGCAGGGCCAGATCCAGTTGACCTCGTTGCAGTTGATCAATAAGTCGGCCGCTGGACGCGGTTTCAACTTCGAGTTCGATCTGCGGATAGCCGCTGGTCAGTGGCGCCAGAGTGCTATGGAGCAAGGCTGCCGCATACTCTTCGGAAATACCCAGTCGTACCCGGCCGCTGATCGTCGGCGAGCGGAAACCTGCGAGCAGTTGATCGTGTGCCTGCAACAGTTCGGCGCTTTGCAAGGCAAAACGCCGACCCAGAGGCGTCAGCGTAACGTTCTGATTGTCCCGTTCCAGCAATCGCCCACCGGTAATCTCCTCCAGACGCCGTATGTGCAGGCTTACCGCCGAAGGGCTGCGGTTGAGAAAGGTGGCTGCGGCCAGGAACTGTTCGAAACGGACAACGGCCTGGAAGGTGCGCAGCAGATCAATATCCAGCGTGCTTTGCATGATTTATAAATCCTGCATCAGTGATACTAATCATTTCGTTTGATTGAAGTACCTGGCCATTCTTACCATCAGGCTCATTCAATGCAACAGGGGATGCCAGATGAACGGCCAGACGGTAGAAATATCGGTTCAAACAGCTCAGCAGCAAGTAAGAGCGGCTTCTGGATCCCGCTGGGTAAGCAGTTTGCTATTAGCCGCGATGGTGCTGAGCTGGAGCTCCGGGTTCATCGGCTACCGTTATGCCTCCGAGCACAGCGGCGTCATGCTGGTGACGTTCTGGAGGTTTGTGCTGATGGCGTTGTTACTGTGCCCGCTGGTGCTGGGCTCGCTGCGTCAGCTCAACTGGCGAGTAGTGCGGCAGCAGATGCTGGTAGGGCTTTTTGGTATTGCCGGTTTCATCGCAGCGATTGCACTGTCCATTGAGCTAGGTGTGGCGCCGGGGACCAGTTCGCTGATTGCCAACTTGCTGCCACTGAGCATTGTGTTGTCCGCAGGGCTGATTCCCGGGCAGCGCACCCGTGGCTGGCAATGGGTAGGGGTTGCGCTGTGCATTGTCGGGATGTTGATTGCCAGTGCTGCGAGTATCGAGCTATCCAGTGCGCCGATCTGGGCGTACGGCTTGCCGGTGTTGGCGGTGCTGTCGTTGACAGCTGCGACGATTTATCAGAAAAAGTCCGCTGCAGTCCCGGTTCCTGCGTTCACTGCATTGTTAATCCAGGCAGTGGCCACCTTGCCCGTTTTCGCCGCGCTGGCGATGTGGGAGGGCAGCATCGTGCCGGTGATGGTCAGCGATTTCGGTTTGGCCGTGTTATGGCTGGTCATATTCGCCACCTTGGGCGGCTACGGCTTCTATTGGCTGTGCGTGCAGCGTTTCAATGTCCAGACCGTCAGCGGTGCGTTGTTTCTGACACCGCCAGCAACGATGCTGTGGGCTTTTGTGCAGTTTGACGATCCTCTGCATGGCGCTGCTCTGCTGGGCGTAGCCCTGACCTTGATCGGTCTGCCGTTCTTGCGCAGGCGCTGACGTCGGCGCATAAAAAAGCCGCCTGCCCTTGAGGGGAGGCGGCCTGGGCCTGATCCGTTACATCAGGATCGCAATCAGGATGATGACCGGGATCGGAACACCGAGTAACCACAGCAGGATGGAAGGCATAGTCGTTCTCCTTGGCTTAAAGAGCCGTTGTTCTAGTAGTGGTGTAAGCGCTGTCGTCCAGATAGGTCACAGCGTCGCGACGACGGCCGCCGTAAATCGCAGCGAAGCTGGCGAAGAACGCACCGCAAAGCAGCGAGACGAATGTCCACAGTGCAGTCATTGCGGCGACTTTGGCGGCGGTATCAGCAGCTTCCTGTGCAGCTTTTTTGGCATCTTCAAGTGCCTGACGAGCCTGGCCATAAACCTGGTCGACACGACGCTCGGCATCCGCTTGGCTGAGGTTGGTACGCTGAGCAATCATCTGCGCCAGATAGGTACGATCTTCAGCACTCATTTGCCCATCGTTGCTCAGGGTGCGGCTGAAGATGCGCAGCACTACGCCATGCGCAGCGTCATCACTGACGGCAGCGGGGCGATCATCGCGGAACAGGCTGTCAATGTAATAGCCGTAGTCCTGACCACTGGCGTTACTGTTGCTGGCAGCGCTGCCTGCGACCTGAGTCACGGCACCCGCAGCACCGGAAGCCACGCTGGCACCCGCCTGAACGCCACCCCCGATAATGCTGCTGACCGAGCTGGCAATCAGCGTTGCGGCTACCAGTGTCGCGATGGCCCACGACAGGAAGCCGTGAGCAGTGTCGCGAAAATACACCTCATCACCATGCAGATTGGCCCATTTCACCCGCAACCTGCCGGCGAGGTAACCACCCAGCCCTGAAGCGATGATCTGCGTCAGCGCCAACCAGACGACCGTCGATATACCCAGACTCTTGGCGCTGATGCCTTCATTGGCCCACGGCGACACCGCCGAAAAGCCCAAGCCGAAGCCCAGCAATATAAGAATTAAGGAAAGCGCAGCGGCACCGGCGGCACCAGCAAAGATTGCCCCCCAGGACACACCTGAGTGGTTGGAGGATTCTTGCGCGGCAGAGGGGAAAGTATCAGCGGATGAAATCATTATTTTTCTGCTCCATGAAGGATTTTGTTACAGCCTCCCTCAAACAGTTGCAGTGCTTATGCCAGAAGCTGAATTAATTAAATCCTATTTGATTCATGGGGTTAGAGAAAAACAGTGTTTTTTGATTCATGCATTTTGCAAGGCGCGAGCTTTTATTACAGGCGTTCTGCATGAAGCAGGAATTATTGATGCATCAAGGAGTTGCGTTATTTTCTTGAAGTGCAGGAAGCGTAATAACCTGCAGGTCAACGTTGTTATCTGTTCACCGGATCTTCTTCGTTACACGTATGCGGTCAGGTGGCTCCAGTGACGGATTTTTGTCAGTGTCAGTCGTGCAGGCATGGATAGTTCGCATATAGTATTCAAGCGCTTGTTATTTTCATTCTTCAAGAGGTCACTGCCCCATGTTCTTGAACCGCCCCCTGGAAGAAAAAGACATCCCCACCGTGTGTGCCTTGCCACAAAACGTCGATGAACTGTTTTACATGTTCCCGCGCGCGACCTGGCCGCTGACGCCTCCACAATTGATCGATGCCTTGCATAATCATTCTGATTCGACGGTGATCGAAATGGATGGCGAGGTGGTGGGGTATGCCAATTTCTCACGCTGTGATTTCCGTGGTCGTTGCTCTTTAGGCAACGTCATCATTTCACCCAAGGCGCGCTCGCGAGGGGTAGGGCGCTATCTGATCGGGTGCATGATGGAATTGGCTTTTGACAAGCATGAGGCTAGCGAAATGACAGCATCGTGCTACAACCATAATGTGCCGGGCCTGTTGTTTTATCCCAAGCTTGGCTTTCGGCCCTATGCCATCGACGAGCGACGTGACAAGCAGGGTGGACGAGTGGCGCTGATCCATTTGCGTTTGCCGCGTAATGATGGCTGAAGAAGACATTGTCCGTCAGTCGCTAAACCGGGGCTGACGGGCATAGGTACCCGATGCGCAGGCGGTATTATTGATACAAGTCATGTACAGGGAGTGACGAAGGTAGTTAAGTGAAACGTTTCTTCTGCTGTTTATATAAGGTTTGCTTCTTTGCAGGCTAAAAAGAGCATTTAAATCGTTATTGCTTCACCGTGGTGCGAGGCGTATAAATAATCAGCCCCTCAATTAATTGACGACAGTTGTCTGGCGATAGTGAAGGCCGGTGCCGCCTTTATGTGTATGTCCATCGTGGCAGGATTTAGCCACGCGTAAGATGAAAAAGGAGAAGGACATGATTGCGTATAGACTTTCCACCCTCGAACTAAGAAGTATTGTCGAGAGCGCCTTTCTGCCCCTGCGTTGCACGTGCAGCGTATCGCCTGATTCGGCAATGACCGTACAGATAGTCGACCCTCATTCTGAGCGGGTGGAGCTGCTAGTCACGGGGATTTCCCTGGACCGCCTCAACACGACGCGTGACATATCCGAGCTGGTCGCGGAGCTGCGCTACGATCTGGCGCATACCCGTCACCACCACGCCAAGGCTCGTATCGCTGTCTGAACGCGTCAGGTGAGTGTGTCTTGAGGTCATAGCTGGCTAAGCCGCCTTGTCGGACTTTCTCAAAGTCTTGAATGGCGGCTTTTATATGCCCGAATATCTGAGGCGGACGTATTCCGGATCCAGATCGCCTGGGTGCAAAAGACCTAGTTTGGTCAGCATGCTTTTTTACCATGCAAATTTAATGTTTTTCAAAGTATTAAAGTTTTAGCATTTCAGCTATATAGCTATTCCCGCGTGCACGCCGGTGCACGGGAAAAGTATGTTGTACGATAACTTAGTGAAGGGATCGACGGTGTTCGTTCTCAAACAATAGCCTGAAAGGTTGTTCACCGCTGCCATTCATTCCGCTGCCGTTGGTTTCGAAATAATCCCGTATCGGCCCAGCCTCGATGTTTCCTTCCAGTGCCACCCTGATTACCGCTGACTTGAGTAAATAGTCTGGCACTTCTCCCAGAATCGTCAGCTCTCGCAAGGTTCGCCCGTCCTGCTCCACGGTCGCCAGTCTGACGCGGCAGGTTGCCTGCATCGGCACCGGGCCAAACAGCGTGTCGCGTGAGTAATCGATCTCGGCAATGCCTGAGCGGTTGTTTTTTCCGGCGTTCATATTGACCTCTACATCCATCAGGCTTGTTGGCTTCTGTAGACATTGATACCTGTTGCGACGGATAAGTTCTGCCGTTGCAGATCAAGGTGTGCACCGCTCATCGGACATCAGCTGTCAACGAATAGGTGGGTGCAGTAAATGCAAGCGTCGCCAAGATGCTGGCGCTCTCTTTTCACGCGCGGGTGAGCGAGGGCATTGATAATTAAATGAGTGTAAATTCTCATGGTCGGTATAAATACTGGCTGTTTAACGTCGTCAAAAAATAATCAGTATTTAAATCAATGCTTTGGAATAGAAAAATATAGATTTCTGATAATAATCGGAAAATTGACACATTGACTGATGTTTGAAATTATCCGTTCACCCCTGCGGTGTTCATTTAAGTCGCCTTCCTTCGCTTCCCCCTCACTGTCAGGACAGAACCCCTGCGGTAGCGTTGTCTTACAACAATTTCGTCGTCAGTGCTGACAAGCGTCTACCTGCGCACCAATTAAAACCTGCGTCCCGGCTATCAAGTCAGGGGTTCCAGCTGTGTACGTTCTAAATGTCGTGCTGCCCACGCGGGTATCAACCGTTTGAATCGACCCACTGCCCGTTTTGTTAAACGCGATCTCACGCATCGATTGATTAAAGGAGCCTCACTATGCTTAGAGACTATCTGGAAACCAGCTGCGGCTGTGTCGTGGCGGGGGCAGGGCCTGCGGGCATGGGGCTGTTGTTCAATGCTCTGAAGAGCGGAACACTACCCGATCTGGCGCGCGACGGGCTGATTATTGTCGACTCCAGTGCCAGCCCGGGGACAGGGAGCCTGGGTGATTATCGAATCACCGCCAACTCGGTGGGCGATGTCTTTCTCGACTGTCTGCGTGACCCTGCGCTGCGAGATGTCTTCGGCCCACTGGAGCATTCGCCCACTTACTGGCGGATTCGTCGCCAGGCGCATAGCGCGCCGCAGTTGTCGGATGTCGGTGAGTTGCTGGCAGAGGCGTCGAAGCTGATGCTGGATTTTATTGTCCAGCGCTACGGCGTGAAGTTGTGGCACAGCACTACCGTGACCGAGGTGGTCCGGCAGGGTGATGAGTTCGTGGTCTGGGTCGAGAACGAAGGACGCACACGCCGCATCCGCAGCAGAACCCTGGTATTGAACTTCGGTGGTCAGCAGAATCCTGACTATTTGCGCGAAGGCCTGGCAGATCAAGGGCTGACGTTGCCTGCGTCGACGCCCATCATGAGCTCCGACATGTTACTGCGCATGAATGCGGTGCAGCTGCGTGAAGTGTTCGCCCCGGCTCTGGCCGCATCAGGCAGGATTACCGTGGTCGGCGGGTCTCACAGCGCTTTTTCCATGCTGGAAAACCTGGCTGATGCTTTGGAGTTCGCAGGTCTCAAAGAGATCACTCTGGTGCATAGGTCTGCCATCCGTCTTTTCTTTGAGAGTGCCGAGCTTGCGCTGGCTGCGGGTTATGCCTTTCATCCGGTGCGTGATGTGTGTCCGGTATCCGGGCGGGTCAATCGCTCCAGCGGTTTGCGTTACAGGGCTCTCGATATAGGGCGCGAAGTGCTGGCCCGTGGCTGGGCAGGGAAAACCGGAGTCAGGGTCTGCGCTCATCAGGTTCAAGGAGGGGCACCGGGAGAATATGAGCAGGCGGCTCAGGCGTTGACTGAATCCAGTGTTGTCGTGCAATGCACCGGGTACCAGCCTCGCTTGCCGCTCTTCAGCGACCCGGATGGTATGCCAATCACGTTGCGTCAGGTGAAAGGTGGTATTGATTCTGATCTGTCGGGTTGCCCCCTGGATGCGACGGGGCAGCGGATGCATGGCCTGCACCTGTTCGGGATCGGGGCAGGCCTGGCGGCTGATGAACGCCTGGGTAGCGAGCCTTCATTTGACGGACGGATTTACGGCGTCTGGCAATTTCATAATGATGCGTCCCGATCAGTGATCGAGGCGCTCATGACGCGCTTGCATCAAGCCCCAGCGGAAACGGCGAGCCATGATCGCAGCCTGGCGCAGCGCTTGCCGTTTCTGTTTCCGGAGCTGGTCGCAGCGCAAAGCTGACAGTGCTATCGGCAAAAATCTACCATTTGTAACTCACTGAACTGACCACGCTACGTTCGTCACCATAGCGGCAGGAGTTCGCGCAGTAGATGTAGCGCTCATTGCTGAGGTTCTGCGCCCTTACGCTGACTTGCCAATTGGCGTCCACTTCGTAGCTGACTCTGGCATCAAACAATGTGTAAGCCGGGATCTTGCGATCGCTGATGCTGGGCGTGGTGTGTGTGGTGCCGTTGTAGCGGGCGCCAGAGCCGACGGTCACCTTGGGCAGACCGAGCGCGGCGAGACGGTAATCGAGCCAGAGTGCTGCGCTGTGATAAGGCGTCCCTTCAATACGTGAGCCCTCCAGGCTCTGATCGTTGTCGGCAATGATATGGGCGTCGGTGTAAGCATAAGACGCGTTCAGGGCCAGCATCGGTGTCAGTTGTGCCTTGGCTTCAAGCTCGAAGCCTTTACTGCGCTCCTTGCCGGTTTGCTCATCGAAGTCCGAGCCGGGGATGGAGGTGATGACGTTTTTTTGCGTCAACTGATAAACAGCGGCGCTGATCATGATTTCGCGACCGGGAGGCTGGTAGCGGATGCCGATTTCGTACTGCTCGCCTTCGGTAGGCAAGAATGCCTGGCCTTCGCTATCGGTTCCGGCCGAGGGCAGGAAGGACTGGCTGTAGCTTATATAGGGCGCCAGACCGTTGTCGGCCAGGTAAACGAAGCCAATACGGCCTGTCGTCTTGTTGTCGCGCACCCTGGCCCGGGACTTATTGCTGTAGTTCAGCGTGTTGTTTTCGGCCCAGTCCTGGCGTATCCCGAACAGCCCGACCCAATGCTCGTCAAACTTGACCTGCTCCTGCAGGTAGACCCCGAACTGCTCGCTGTGCAGATCCGAGCCGCGATCGGTGGTGGTGTTGACTTGCGGCAAATTGCCGTAAACCGGGTTGGCCAGGTTCAATGCCGGTGCATTGCCGCTGAAGCGATGGCTGTCATAGGTCTTGCGGTAAAGGTCCACGCCACCCAGCAGCGTGTGCTGCCAACGACCACTGTCGATATTCCATTGCACGCTGGTGTCACTGGTCCAGCCGGTGGATACATCTTCGCGAGAATTATAGGTGCGTGACAGGCTGGAAAGGTTCGGTCCGGTGATACGGCTACTGTTCAGGGTGATGTAGTCGTAGTCGGCGCGTGATTCGTAATAGCGCAAGGCGTGACGCAACTGCAGATCGTCACTGAGGCGACGTTCGAACAGATACCCGAAGGTTTGCAGCGTGCCATCGTAGTCGTCGTACCCCGGCTCGCCCGGGAACAGATCGTAAGGTACTTTGTAGCCCGGAGTAGCGCTGAAGGTGGTCAGGTTGTACTGGATGGGCGGCGTCAGGGTTGTCTGTGTCCGCTGGTGGGTGGCGAGCAGCGTCAGGCGAGTGTCGTCGTCGATTTGCCAGGTCAGGGCCGGGGCGATGTATTGTTTGTCGTCATCAATTTCGTCGAACTGCGTACCGCTGTCACGCCACAGTCCTGTCAGGCGATAGCTGAAGCGACCTTCAGTATCGAGTTGGCCGCTATGGTCGGTGGAAATCTGTTTACGGTTGTTGTTGCCATATTCGACGTTGATTTCGTGCAAGGGCTGCAGCGTCGGTCGTTTGCTGGTGGTATTGACCATCCCGCCAGGCGCGAGCTGGCCATAGAGTACGGAAGACGCGCCCTTGAGTACTTCCACACGTTCAAGCCCATAAGGTTCCTGCCCACCCTCAAACTGGGTGCTCTGCATCTTCATCCCGTCGCGCAACACGCTGCCAGTGCGCGGGCCAATATCGAAGCCCCGCAGCCGATAGTCGTCGGCAACCCGGCTGTAACCATTTGGCTGACTGACCAGCCCTGCGGTGTAGTTGAGGACATCGGCCAGACTGTCGTGCTGGCGTGATGTCAGCTCTTCGCGAGTGATGACCGAGATGGATTGAGGTGTTTCCCGCAACGGCGTATCAGTCTTGCTCATGGTGGCGCTGTTGGTCGCTACTTTGCTATGGGCCGGGCCCCACGCATTCTGGCCATAGCCCTGGCCATTAACGTTGATGTCTTCCAGCTCTACTGCCTGACTGGCGACCACCGGCTCGATGCTGAAAGTCCCGCTCGCGGTGGTGTGCAGTCGTAAGGGCAAGCCTTGCAGGACCTGACTTAATGCTTGCTCGGTGCTGTATCGGCCATTGAGCGCGGGTGCGCGCAGGTCGCGGGTCAGTTGCGCATTGAACGCGATGCCACGGCCACTCTGTCGGGCGATGGCGGTCAAGCTTGCATCAAGAGGACCGGCCGGCAGGGCGAAGTCGATAAGTTGCTGTTGTACCGCCGGGCTTTGTGCGGGCTCGGCCATGCTGTGCAAGGCAGTCAGGCTCAGGGCTAGCGTCAACGGCGTCAGGGTCAGGCGAAGTGGGCGGTGCATGACAGCAATTTCCCCTCTGGGATAGTCGATGTCAGCTATGTGACGCGAGCGAGGTCGATATTAAGGGGCCGCTAAAATATTTTTAACGCAGGCTCAACTGTGTCCACCAGTTGAAATGCTGCTCGACCTTGATGGGTAGGACCTCTTGCAGTGAACGCAATGCCTGATCGCTATTGTCCAGCGGGAAGACGCCGCTGACCCGTAAGGCCGCAGCGTCGTTGCTGATGCGCAAGACGCCCCGTCGGTAAGGGCGCAATGCTTCGATTATTTCGCCAAGCGGCTGATCATGAACTTCCAGCAGACCGTCTTCCCAAACCCCTTCGCCAGCCTGACGCGGGTCAAGCTGCCGCACGCCTGAATGGTCAAGCAATGCGCCCTGAGCGGCGGCAAGTTCCAGGCGGGCACCTCCAGGTGTGGTGAGCAGCACGCGGGATTCCTGAACCCATACGTGAACGTTCTGTTCGCGCTGCGTGACGCTGAAGCGTGTGCCCAATGCACGGATTTCCCCGAAGGTTGTCTGCACCACCAGCGGGCGGGACGGGTCTGTTGCCACCTGAATGCTTAAAGCGCCTTCACGAAGGATCAGCCTGCGCTCGCGAGCACTCAGGGCCAGATCGACACGGCTCTGTGCGTTGAGCACAACCCGGCTGCCATCCTCCAGTACGAATGGGCGGCGCTGAGCGAAACCGCTTTGCAGATCATTGCCCATCCCCGGAAGCAGTCCGGCTCGCTGTAGCCACCAGGCGCCCAGTCCGATGCCCGCCACGCCCAGTGCTCCCCGCAGCAGGTGACGGCGACTCGTGCCTACGTTGCTCAGTACCTGATGCGACACGTCAGGCAGGTCGCTGAATAGAGTCCCTAGTCGCTGCTCCAGCTTGTGCCAGGCTTGACGGTTTTCATCGCTGTGCAGTAACCATTGCTGGAAATGTTGCTGGTCAGCCTCGCTTATATGCCCGGAGCGTTGCAGTGCAGCCCATTCAATGGCCTGTTTGACTGCGGGGGGCAAAGCGCTGCTGCTCATCGGCTTTCCATTGCGAGATAGCACAGGCCCAGCGCTTTAACGATGTACTGGTGAACCCGAGGCGCAGAAATGCCCAGACGCTGGCCAATTTCGGCATAGGTCAGATTGTCGAGCTGGCTGTACAGAAATGCACTGCGTCCGATCGGCGACAGCCCGTCCAGAATCTGATCCAGCGCACTGAGGGCTTCCAGTGCCTGAGCCTGTTCTTCCGCAGACGGTTCATAGGCGAATGGTTGCCCGGCCAGGCTTTCCAGATAAGCACGTTCCAGATCCCGGCGACGCCAACTGGCGAACACCAGCCGTTTGGCGATGGTTGTCAGCAATGCACGGGGTTCGTTGATACCGGATGGGTCGGGCAGCGCCACGACTTGAGCGAAAGTCTCCGCCGCCATGTCGTCTGCATCATGACGGCAGCCCAGTCGCGCGCGAAGTCGGGACAGTAACCAGCTGTGATGTTCACCGAACAATTGGCGCAGGACACGATTACGCATCGTCAGTTGCTGGGCGTCTGGAGAAGAGAGAGTCATGGGTAAAGGTGCTAATGACAATTATTATCAAATGATGACGATTAGCTATCGTCAATGCAACCCGTGTCTACGTTGTGCGGCGTGCGACTCGCATTGAGACTCGCTGTAACATCTTCTACGCTGAGTGTTTCTGGTGCTGTGAACCCACTGACGCGTGCAGTTTTGCAAGCGTGCAATTGCATCACAGGAGGTTGATATCAATGCGTATCCTGATCGTGGGAGCCGGGGCAATTGGCGGCTATTTTGGCGGACGCTTGCTGGAGGCTGGACGCGATGTCAACTTCCTGGTGCGCGCGGCCCGGGCGGATGAGTTACAGCGCGATGGCCTGGTCATCCGCAGCCCACAGGGCAATGTTGTCTACCCCTCACCGCCTTGCGTGCTGGCCCCTATGCTTGACGGCCCATACGATCTGATTGTGCTGAGCTGTAAGGCCTACAACCTCGATGATGCCATGGAGGATTTTGCGGCAGCGGTAGGGCCCGAGACGTTGATACTGCCGTTGCTTAACGGTATGGCGCATCTGACGCGCCTCGCCGAGCGTTTCGATGCGGCCAATGTGCTGGGTGGCCAGTGTCTTATTTCTGTGGATCGTGATGCATCGGGTGCCATTTTGCACCTTAACGACAAGCATCAGCTGTCGTTCGGCGAACTCAATGGCGAGTCTACTGCGCGTATTCTGCGAGTGGCAGAAGCCCTTGCCGATGCCGGATTTGAGGCCAGCCTCAGTCAGCATATTGCTCAGGACATGTGGGATAAGTGGTGCTTTATCGCAACCCTCGCCGGGATCACGGCGTCGATGCGTGCCTGCCTTGGAGACGTGCTGGACGCACAGGGTTTGCCACTGGTGCTGAAGTTGTTCGCTGAATGTTGTGCCATTGCGAGTGCTCAGGGGTATCCGGTGCAAGAGGCGACTCGTCAGCGTTATCTGGCGATGCTGACAACGGCGGGGTCACCGTTGAGTGCTTCCATGCTGCGCGACATGGAGCGCAGCATGCCGATTGAAGTTGAGCATGTGCTGGGTGAACTGGTAGTCCGTCGCGATTCTGAGGAGCCGATGGCGCAGTTGTCGGTATTGGGCTTTGTCTATACGAATTTAAAAGCGTACGAGGCACGTCGTTTGCGTGAGCAATCATGATGGCCAAAATAAAAAACTGCGAACCTTCGCTAATGCCTGGCTTCATAAATCTACGAGTCATTGCCGTCAAAGAGGTATGCCATGCCGGTCAAGCACGATTTATACGCGGATCTCAAACTCACTCGTGAGCAGGTCACGGAGCGCAGCAGCAAAGACAAGAAGCTCACTCAGTTGCTGAGCGACTACGGTCAGATTGATAGCGAGGTGCTGACGGCCGAGTCCGGTTCCGGTATCAATGACGATGACTTGAAGAAACTCAAGGAGAAGCGGCTTCTGATCAAGGACAAGATTGTGCAGCGCATCGAATCTCCGGAGTAGGCCAGAGTTTTGTTCTTTGAGGACAAAAGCAACCGGTGCTTTGAATGACGGGGGACGTTGCCTGTATCGCGGCGCGATTTAGTCTGGTTTCGCCCTGACGGTCGACCCCCTTTGTTTCGGCAAAGGGGGGAAACCATTTATCGGTGACGTATGGCCCCCGCTTCGCAGGGATACCTTCCTTCCGACGCTCGATTCGGCGGTGTGCCCACTATCTCGGCAAGATAAAAGCTCCTGGCTCCGATAGTTATCAAGTTTCTTGCCGGCCGACGTTCATCTGCCTAACCGAGGCCTGAGGACATATCTACACCCGGTTGAGCAGGGCTGTTGCTCGGACCTGCACCCGGTGGAGACTGCACCGCCGATTTCACTTCACCGACTGCACCCTTCGCTTCCTGCGCGACCTTTTCATACCCCTCGCTTGCGGTCTGTTTTACCTTCTCGGTCAGCGAATCACTGGCCTGTCCCATCATCTGGTTTTCACGCTGGGTTGACGGTAATACCGCACCCAGTGCCGCGCCCAGTGCAATCCCGATCGCCGCCAGGGCCAAAGGTTGCTCGCGCAGCATGTAATCGAGACCCGACTGCACGTTACGGGTTTGCTCGTGCAACACGTCACGGGCGTCATGACTGCTTCTGTTCAAGCTATCGCCAGTGGACGAGAGTTTTTCGCCGACCCCCTCGGAAAGCTGACCGGCTTTTTCTTTCATGCGCTGCGCGGTTTCCTCGATCCTCGATTTGGCACTGTCAAACGTGTCCGTCACGCTGTGCGCCATTGTGCTGATGCGGTTGCCCAAGTGATCAAGCCCTGATGATCCCGAAGAGACAGAAGGGCTGTGGTTCTGTCCCATCATCAGCCATAACAGTCCAACCGACGTCAGCACCGTGGGTAAAGGGTTGGTCTTGACCGTGTTGCCCAGATTGCTGAAAAACTCACCGCCGGTACCCTTGCCATAGCTCAAGGCCTGATCAAGTAATTGCCCTGGGGAGAATTTTCCTTCAAGCGCGTCGACGATATTGCCAATGCTGGAGCGTTGCGCGTCGATTTCCCGCTCAAGGGTTTCCGGGCTTTTACGTGAGTCGCTATCAAAGCTTTCAGGGGTTTCAAATGTGCTGTCGATGCTCATGATACTTTCCTCTGGATGGCGTCCTTGTCCTTTTGCAGGGAGCTGACGGTGCGTTCCGGGGTCATGTTGGATGCGTCGAACTGCTTTTTGCCTGACTGGATCATGACGAATCCGATGACCATGGCGATCACGCCGACGATGAGTGCGGCAAGCCACGGCTGCATGATATTGGCCAACGCATAAACGGCAGCGAGTAGCACAATGACCAGGCCCGCAAACATGACCACCGCTCCGCCGCCAACGGCCGCAACACCCGCTTTGGCGGAGTGGATAGACTCTCGGACTTCGGCTTTGGCCAGCGCGAGTTCTTTGCTGAGCAGGGCGGGCACTTCATGCGCCAACTGGCGGATCAGGCCCAGTGCCGAGGTATCGCCTTCGGGTGGCGTATTGGGAGTAGTGCTCATTTACACGTCTCCTCTGGAAAGATCATCTTTGCGCTGGGTCTCTCCGGGCAGGCCCTCATCAGACAGATGATTACCCGGCTCGCGAGGCTTCGGTGTACTTGACGCTGCATCCGGCGTTGAGCTGCGGTCTACTACGCCGGGCCTGCCACTGTGGTAAACGTCGCCCATATGGGGATGGCTGACGGGAGGCACGTGATCCGCTGCAACCACCGGGCTCGACTCTGTCTGGTAATTGCTTCCCAGTTCATCATCGGGCCTGACGGGGCCCGTGCTTGCGGGCTGACGACTGGCCGGGGCCGGAGGGGCGTTGTCGTCGGGGCTCTGATCGGCGCTGGACGCCTTGAGAAACCGCGACAAACCAAAGCCCAGCGCCACGCTGCCAGTGACGAAAAGAGCTGGATTATCCCGCGCCAGTTTGCCTGCCTGCTGCAGCAGCTCATCAATGCTCTTGCCACGCAGGCTGCCTGCCAGGGTCGTCATGTTCTGGGCAAGGTCAGTGACGTAATGTGAAAGCCCCAGCGTGTCACCGTCCTGCATCTGCTCGGCGGCCGACTGAGCGGTGTTCGCAAGGTTTTCAATCTGATCGACGGCTGTGTCGCGATACTGTTCGAAGTGCGCCGAGCCCTGCTGTCTGGCGCTGGCAATGGCTGCTACGGCGTCGTCTTGCAGCTGGTGCAGGTGATCCTGCGGCGTGTCGTTGTTTTGGTCAGCGTTGCTGGCCTGGGTTTGTGACGTTGTGTCCATTGTTGTCACCGCTTTTGCTGTTCATAAAAAATGAAGAGCGTGCTGGGCTCACAACTGACTACGGGCTTCGCATCGATCCTGCGTTCAATGAGGTGGAGTGGGGATTTTTTGCAAGAGTTCTAGGTGGCTGACAGGCGGTCTCCAGCGGCCAATCGCCATACCTGAACTGCGCTCGCGGCAGGCAGAATAAAAGCGAGGCATAAAAAACGGCGTCCAAAGACGCCGTGGCCGGGTTGCCTGATAGCAGGCAGCCCGGTTTGAATACGGGGGAGGAAACGATCAGATCATTGTGGGTCTTGATTTGGAGCGAGTTCTGCCTGAATGCGTTTGTAGATTTCTTCGCGGTGCACAGAAACATTTTTTGGTGCGTTGATGCCCAGGCGTACCTGAAGGCCCTGAACGCCCAAAATCGTGACGGTAATCTCGTCACCAATGTTTATGCTTTCGCCTACTTTGCGGGTGAGTATCAACATAATCGTTTCCTTGATGGCCTCTCAGCAGGAGGCTGGCGTTTGCCTTTGCGTGGTAATAGTTGCCGAGTACATCCAAATGCGTCCATCAATATGACGTTACAGGTGTGAATTTAATTCCCTCGGTACATTTTTCTGTCATCAAGAGCGGTTGCCGACCCGATGAGCGCGCCAATTCTGCCTGTTTTTGTTGGCAAAAGCCCGTATTTAGCTGCACAGACGGACACCTTTCTTTGCAGAGCGTGAAGCACGTACCTCACTGGCAGTGTTTTCACGCAGCACAATGCAGGCCACCACGGTTCATCCCTGATCGAATATCAGCGTAGGCGTAACTCCAGAGATACGCTGGAGACTTCTGAAAATATTCATGGAAATCGTGACAAAACACGTAGGACTGCAGTGTTTGTCAGGTCGGACACGTCTGAATTTGAGAGTGGGGGAGTGTCGGATAACACGGCTGGAGTCCACGAAAACTAAACGTGGCTAGAGAGGGCAGGGGCGGGAAGATCGGGACATGTGTTGCACAGCAGTGTCGCTGTTGGGCCAACTGAGTGGGTTGGCCCAACAACAGGGTGCTAGATCAAATCACCATCGACAACAGCATGATGAAGATCAAACCCACCACCGACAGAATGGTTTCCATCACCGTCCAGGTCTTGAACGTCTCGGCCACTGTCATATTGAAATACTGCTTCACCAGCCAGAAACCAGCATCGTTCACGTGAGACAGAATCAACGAACCTGCGCCTGTCGCCAACACCAGCAACTCACGGTTAACGCCCGGGATCAGACCAATGACGGGTGCCACGATGCCCGCACCGGTAATAGTCGCCACCGTCGCCGAACCTGTTGCAACGCGAATCACCGCCGCTACCAGCCAGGCCAGCATGATCGGATTGATCTGCGCCTGCACTGCCATGTTACCAATCAGGTCGCCTACGCCGCTGGCTACCAGCATCTGCTTGAAGCCACCGCCCGCACCTACGATCAGCACGATAGCGGCTACCGGCGTCAGGCTCTGATCGAGCAATTTCATGATTTTAGTGCGATCAAAAC
The DNA here is from genome assembly GCF_055283875.1 of Pseudomonas sp. HP_14. NCBI lineage: Bacteria > Pseudomonadati > Pseudomonadota > Gammaproteobacteria > Pseudomonadales > Pseudomonadaceae > Pseudomonas > Pseudomonas sp. HP_14. The sequence goes on from NZ_JBTOQI010000043.1 coordinate 22,819, forward strand.
CACGCGCTGAACCGAAGGTGTAAAAGGCCAGCAGCAAAGCAGCGAGCAGAGCGGTGATCGGGTGGCCGATGAAGTCCATCCAGATGCGGAAGGTATTGCCTTCAGGCAGGACCACATCAGCGAAGGTCTTCAGCAACATCAGGAACACTGGCAGCAGGATGGTCACCAGGGTGATACCAAAACTTGGCAGGTTGGTCGCGCTCGACTCTTTGCCAATCTGCTCCATCAACTCCTGCGAAGGCGTGCCTGGTACGTATTTGGAAATCCATTTGCCGTAGATAGGGCCGGCAATGATTGCAGTCGGCAGTGCCACCAACAGGCCGTAGAAAATAGTCTTGCCGATATCAGCGCCGAAGATACCGATGGCCAGCAGCGGGCCCGGGTGTGGCGGAACCAGACCGTGAACGGCGGACAGACCGGCCAGCAACGGGATGCCGATTTTGACGATGGACACGCCAGTGCGACGAGCGACGATGTAGACCAGCGGAATCAGCAGAACAAAGCCGATCTCGAAGAACAAAGGAATGCCTACCAGAAAGGCGGCAAACATCATTGCCCAATGCACACGCTGTTTACCGAATGAGCGGATGAGCGTTTGTGCGATCTGGTCAGCGCCACCGGAATCGGCCATCAGCTTGCCGAGCATTGTGCCCAGGCCAAGGATGATACCGACGAAGCCCAGCACACCGCCGAAGCCATCCTGGAAGGCTTTCATGACTTTTTCCACCGGCATGCCGGACGTCAGGCCAAGGAAGCCTGCGGCAATCGTCAGGGCGACGAAAGGGTGAACCTTGAATTTGGTGATCAGCAGAATCAGGCCGATGATCGTAACCACCGCATCGACCAACAGGTACGTCTCGTGTGTCATACCGAACATGGGTGTCTCTCCGGTTATCTTTATTGTTTATGGAGCTTCGGCTAAACGCTGTCGTTCCACATTTTCAGCACATTTCAGTGCAAGACAGCGCTGTCTTTCGCGCTCACGCCTTTAGCTGGCTTTTGACGCTTTCCACCAGTTCGCTGCTTGAGTGCTGATCTCGTCAATCGATGCATTGCCTGCATCCACGACCAACGTACGATCTTCGCCATAGGGTGGTTCAAGCGTTGCGAACTGGCTGTCAACCAGGCTGGCTGGCATGAAGTGGCCGGGGCGATGGGAGCAGCGATCAACTGCCACCTCCTTGGTCAGTTCCAGGAACACAAAGCCTAGACCAGGCACAGCTTTGCGCAGGCGTTCGCGATAAATGAGTTTGAGGGAGGAGCAGGTCAGTACCGGACGTTCGCCTTTACTCAATGCTGCGGCCATTTCTTTGCCCAGCGTCTCGAGCCAGCCGGCGCGATCTTCGTCGTTGAGAGGGTGGCCTTCACTCATCTTCTTGATGTTGGCGGGGGGGTGGAAGGCGTCACCTTCGATCAGGCGGCCTCCGCTCTTGGCGGCAATCTCGGCACCGACGGCGCTCTTGCCGCAGCCCGAAACGCCCATGATCACGAGGGCGGAAATAGCAGAGTTCGCAGTTGTCACAGTAGGCCACCTTAGCTGGAGACAGCGCTGTCTTTGTCGGCTTGGACATAAGCACAGCAAGAGCTGGTTCCAGTTCTTGTCATTGTTTTGAATGAATCGGTCTTCATCGGACGTTACTCCAAGTCAATAAAATGACTGAAAGCATTGGCAGGGTCCATGAGACAGCGCTACCTTAGAGCCCATACGCCACCTTTGGCAACCCCCGCTGTTTATCCCTGTGTAGTTGGCAACGCATGACACGCATTGGTTCCCGCTCTACTGGCCGTCCGACCCTCAATGAAGTTGCACGCCAGGCTGGCGTTTCACCCATCACCGCTTCTCGCGCTCTGCGGGGTATCAGTACCGTTACGCCCGAGTCGGTAGAGCGAGTCCGCGCGGCGGCCCTTGCCTTGGGCTATGTTGCCAACCCGGCAGCGCGAGCGCTGGCGTCTTCGCAAAGCCAGACCGTCGTGGTGCTGGTGCCTTCACTGTCTAACCAGTTGTTCATTGAAACGCTTGAAGCGATTCAGAATGTGCTGCGCACTCGCGGTCTGGATGTCGTGATCGGTAACTATCACTATTCGCCTGAGGAAGAAGAAAACCTCCTGCGTAATCACCTGGTGAACCGCCCGCGAGGGTTGCTGCTCACCGGTTTCGACCACACTCCGGCTCTGCGTCAGCTATTGGCGGCGAGCGGTATACCGTGCGTACACATGATGGAGCTGGACACCGTGCGCGGTTCCTATTGCGTGGGGTTCTCGCAAATACAGGCCGGTGCCGAGGCGGCTCGACATTTGCTGGGGCGCGGTCGCAAACGCCTGGCGTACATCGCCGCGCAACTTGACCCTCGCGTGATGCAGCGCGGAGAAGGGTTTCGTCAGGTGCTGGAGGAGCAAGGGCTTTACGATCCAGGCTTGCAAATGATGACGCCGCAACCGTCTTCCATCGGTCTGGGAGGTGAGTTGTTCATGCAATTGATAACGCAACATCCCGACGTGGATGGCGTGTTCTTCTGCAACGATGACCTTGCCCAGGGCGCGGCACTTGAGGCGTTGCGTCGCGGCATCGAGATTCCGCAGCAGGTGTCGTTGGTGGGCTTCAATGATTTGCCCGGGTCGGCGCATATGGTTCCGCGCCTGACCTCGATCCGCACCCCGCGTGAAGAGGTCGGGCAGCGGGCTGCGCAATTATTGCTGGGGCTTATCGATGGAGTTGCGCAGAAACCCCAGGTGGACCTGGGGTTTGAGCTGGTCGTACGGGAGAGCTCTTGAGCAAGGGCTCCAGACGGATCAGTAACCGTTGCGTTTGAGGATGGTATCCAGGCTTTCTTTGGCTGGACGACCATAGAACTTCAGCAGTTCCGAAGTACGGTTGGTGAAGAAACCATCAACGCCGTCATGACTGATCTGTTTGAAGTCCACTTCCTCATCGACAGTGTAAGGATGCACAACCATGCCTCGTTCATGAGCCACGTTGTTCATCCATGGTTTGACCAGGTCCATGTAGCTCTGGTCGCCACCGTTGGTGAGCTTCGCTGAAGGGCCCGTACCAATCGCGCCATGCGCTTTGGCCCAGTCGACCCAAGCGACAAACTCTTCCTGGGTTTTCGGCTTCTGAGCACCGTAGTAAGTGGCTTTGTCTTTGGCGCCCGAGTCTGCGAAGGCCACATCGGACTCGGGTTCGATGGAGCCTTTACCGATCCACAGCAGCAATACTTTCGGCACTTGTGGCATCTCTTTCTGCAACAATACCAGGCTTGGTTTCTCGAATGTTTGCAGAACAACGCGACCGGGCATCTGCGCGACGCTTACATAACCGGCAGCAGCAGCGGGGCGACTAGTGAGCCAGCCACGTTTGGCCAGTACTTTCTTGAGGTCTGCTTCGATACCGGGGAATTGGCTCGGCGCTTTGGTTTCGATGTACAGCCCGGGCTTGTTTTTGCCGCCTTCGGCGATATCGATCACTTCCTCCAGCGTCAGGATCTGCAGACCGGCGTAAGCCTCACGGGCGCGGTCCGGGTGAGCCTTGTTGAACCAGCTGCCTGCATCCAGCTGTTTGATTTCATCGAGGGTAAAGGTGTTCAGCGGGTCTTTGATTCGCTTGGGGAAGACTTGCGCGATGTTGGTCGTGCGCTCCAGAGTGTCATCGTGCAAGGCGATCAGTACGCCGTCTTTTGTGCGCTGAATATCCATTTCCAGATAGTCTGCGCCCTGATCCCGCGCCACTGTGTAGGCGGGAATGGTTTCCTCGGGTGCATCATAAGATGCGCCGCGGTGGGCGATCACTGCGGGCCACGGCAAGCCGATTTTTGCACTCAGTGCCTTGCCAGGCGGCTCGGCCGAGACGGCTACCCCGGAGGCCATCATCAAGCCTGCCAGCACGCTGCCGGTCAGAATGCTGCTCAACGGCGTCTTGAGAAGCAGCGTTTTTGATATTCCTTTCAGCATGGTCTCGATAATCCTTCTTTTTGTGATCGTTGACGATCAGGTCGTTCATTGCCGAAAAACCTGAGGCAGAGCTTTAGCAGCCTCTGGTTGACCCGGCAAGTGCTGCGTCGTTCTGTGATCGTTGATGTCGTTACCCAACACATCATGCATATCACTGTAGGAGTGAGCTTGCTCGCGATAGCGTCACGTCAGACGATATTTTCTTAACAGATCTACCCCTATCGCGAGCAAGCTCACTCCTACAGGGTCATGCGGCGGCATTTTTCAAATCAGAAGGTTGGCGGGCCAAATAACAGGCACCAGTTGATCAGTCTTTTGTTGCAGCGCAATGAAGTCCGGTTCCACAAACAAAAATGCCAGTCAGGGTCGCTGACTGGCATTGGCTATTGCACGGGCTAATCACAGATCATCAAAGAACCGTTCATGCCAATCCACCAGCGGTTGTGGCGAGTTCAGCTTCTGGCCGTAGATGACTGAGTAGGACAGCACGTTCTGCACGTACTGGCGGGTTTCGTCGAATGGAATGCTTTCCACCCACACATCAAAGGCCAGGTGATTGGCACCCTTGAGCCACTGTCTGACGCGGCCGGGGCCTGCGTTATAAGCAGCGGAGGCGAGCACCCGATTGCCATTGAACTGGGCGTGGACCTGGCTCAGATAGGCCGCGCCCAACTGAATATTTTTATCCGGATCCAGCACTTGCTGAGGGGACGCCAGCGGGATGCTGAATTTGCGTGCGGTTTCCTTGGCGGTGGCTGGCATCAACTGCATCAGGCCGCTCGCACCGACCCCCGAGCGAGCATCGTCCATGAAGGCACTTTCCTGGCGGGTAATTGCAAACACCCAGCTTGAATGCAGGCCGCGAACCTTGGCTTCACGAACCAGCGTGTCGCGGTGTGCCATCGGGAAGCGGATATCCAGATCGTCCCAATACTGCGCCTGGCTGATAGTCCGAATGGCCGGGAAGTACCATTTCAGGTCGTAAGCCAGTTTCGCCTGGGCAACCATTTCGTCGCGGTTGAAATGACGGCTGACGTGGTACCACTCGCGTCGTCCATCCACGATCTGCCCACGGGCATGAAACTCCAGCGCGCGACGTACGCCCGGTGTATTGCGTACCTTGTTGATCAAAGCCTGGCTGAGCACCAGTGGCTTGTTGTTGATCTGATAAGCGCTTTGGGTCCGGTCGGCCGCCAGGAAACCATAGAAGTCACGCTCCTTGGCCACGTCTTTGTAGAGCGCCGGGATCAGCGGACTGTGCGGTTGGGCGAGCTCCAGAGAGCGGGCTTCCCAGTAGCGCCAGCGATTGGTGTCAGCAAGATCCTTGGGCAGGCGACGACTCAGCTCGTAAGCATCTTCCCAGCGGCCGAGGCGCAGCAGCAGGCGCAGGCGCCATTCGGTGACCGTGTTGTCGCGCAGGTCCGGGTCGTATTTGGTCATGACCTCCAGTGCGCGCCCGTCATAGCGACGTGCGAGGGTCAGGCCGATCTCTTTGGCGATCTGTACTTGCTCCTCATGGGAGAAATGCATCTTGGCCGAGTAGCCGTCGAGCATATCCATGGCTTTCTGAGGATCTTGCCTGGCCAGTCGGCGCAGGCCGAGGCCGACTACGTCAGACATCGCCTCATCGACGGGAACGAACTGCGCCGGGTTGTTGAGCATCTCCGGTTTTTTGGCGATTTCCAGCAGCAACTTGCCCTGCGGTGCAAGGCTGTTGAGGCTGTTAACCAGTGTGGTTGCCAAGGGGTAGTTGCCTGCCTGTGCGGCGAGCTTGGCCCGCTGCCAGCGTTTCTGTTCCGGAAGCTGGCCGTCAGCGGCCCACTGGGCGAAGAATCCATCGCAGGAACCTGGCAGGCTCTTGCCCGTCATCCACAGTTTCTCGGCGCTGGCATAACCCTCGGCTTTTTTGCCGTGCCCCAGCAGGTACTGACCGTAAAGGCAGTCGAGCTCAACGAAGTTCATCTTCGGGTCGTAATACTTGACGAAGGTTGCCCAATCGCCCCGTTCAGCAAGCCAGCGCAACCAGCGCAACTTCATCCAGTTGGCCTGTGGCAGATCACCATGCTCGGCCAGGAATTTTTCGATTTCCGGATTGCTCGCAGTCTTCAGGCGGGCGGTCAGCTCGTCGTAGGCCAGATAGGGTTCCAGCGGATAATCCGCGAGTGCTGCGGCATAAGCTCGATAAGGGCCCGTGTCGCCTTTGGCCAATGCGCTTTTGGCCACATCGTAATACTGACGCTGTTGGTTGAGATCTGCGGCGTAAACAGTTTGAGCCGCAGTAGCAGAGAGGAGCATGCAGGAAAAAAGGCTGAACAAGCGACTGCGCATGAGACTTCCGAGCAGATGAATCGTGAAAAGTGTCGCTAGCTTAGCCTTTTGCCAGCTCTGGTTGAAAGCGTTGCGGACCGGGGTTTCGCAACTGGAAACAAATGAAGCAGGCCAAAGGTGCGCGATTGCGCATTCGCGGCGGCGCGCTTGTCATTGAAACCCGACATATGGCTGCTATCTCAGGTAGAATGCGCCCCCGGTTTTTGGAGAAGCTCATGACCCTGCTCAAATTCAGCGATGTGTCCCTTGCTTTCGGCGCTATGCCGTTGTTGGACAAGGTATCCTGGCAGATCGCCCGTGGTGAGCGGGTGTGCATCATCGGTCGTAACGGTACTGGCAAGTCCAGCATGTTGAAGCTCGTCAAGGGCGTACAGAAGCCCGATGACGGGGCCGTCTGGCGTGCGCCGGGCCTGAAAATCGGTGAATTGCCCCAGGAGTTGCCAGTGGCCGACGACCGGACAGTGTTCGACGTGGTCGCTGAAGGTCTGGACGGTGTGGGCGCCTTGCTGGCCGAGTATCACCACCTGGCGCAGAACTGCGTGACCGAGGAAGACCTGAACAAGCTGATGCATGTTCAGCAGGACCTTGAGGCCCGTGATGGCTGGCGCCTGCAGCAACTGGTTGATAGCACCTTGAGTCGTCTGCAGCTGCCTGCCGACAAGACCCTCGCCGAGTTGTCCGGTGGCTGGCGCCGCCGCGTGTTGCTGGCCCAGGCATTGGTGTCCGAACCAGACCTGCTGCTGCTCGACGAGCCAACCAACCACCTGGACATCGGTGCGATTGCCTGGCTGGAAGACGCCCTCAAGGAGTTCCAGGGGGCTGTGCTGTTTATTACGCACGACCGTTCTTTCCTGCAGAACCTCGCGACGCGCATCCTTGAGCTGGATCGTGGCGGCCTGATTGACTGGAACGGCGACTACGCAAGCTTCCTGGTGCACAAGGAAGCTGTACTGGCTGCCGAAGAAACGGCCAATGCCTTGTTCGATAAGCGTCTGGCCCAGGAAGAAGTCTGGATCCGTCAGGGCATCAAGGCCCGTCGCACCCGTAACGAAGGTCGCGTACGCGCTCTGAAAGCGTTGCGCGTTGAGCGCGGCGAGCGTCGTGAGCGTACCGGCAAGGCGAATATCCAGCTGGATACAGCCGACAAGTCAGGCAAGCAGGTCATGGTGCTGGACAACGTCAGCTTCGCTCACCCGGGTGGGCCTATGCTGATCAAGGACTTCTCCATGGTCCTGCAGCGCGAAGACCGTATCGGTCTGCTGGGTGCCAACGGTACCGGCAAGACCACGCTGCTCAAGCTGATGCTCGACAACCTGCAGCCAACCAGTGGTTCGGTAGATGTCGGCACGCGTCTGGACGTGGCTTACTTCGACCAGTTGCGTCACCAGTTGGACCTCGAGAAAACCGTGATCGATAACGTCGCCGAAGGTCGCGACTTTATTGATATCGATGGTCAGAGCCGTCACGTACTGAGCTATCTGGGCGACTTCCTGTTCAGCCCGCAACGTGCCCGTACGCCGGTCAAGGCGTTGTCAGGCGGTGAGCGTGCGCGTCTGTTGCTGGCCAAGCTGTTCAGCAAGCCTGCTAACCTGCTGGTTCTCGACGAACCGACCAACGACCTGGACGTGGAAACCCTGGAGTTGCTTGAAGAAGTGCTGTTGACCTTCAAGGGCACTGTATTGATGGTTAGTCACGACCGGGCATTCCTCGACAACGTGGTCACCAGTACTCTGGTCTTCGAGGGTGAAGGCAAGGTTCGTGAATACGTCGGTGGTTATCAGGACTGGTTGCGTCAGGGTGGTTCGCCAAAACTGTTGGGTGTCACCGACTCCAAGTCGGGTAAAGCCGAGCTGGCCACTGCCGTGGTAGAGGCCGCTCCGGTAGAGGCTAAAGAAATGCCAGTGGCGAGCGCCAAGAAGAAGCTCAGCTACAAGCTGCAGCGTGAACTTGAAGCGCTACCAGAGCAGATCGATGAAGTCGAAGCACAGATTGCCGCATTGACCGCTGAAATGGCCGAGCCTGGCTTCTACCAGCGTCCCGCAGAGCAGACTGCGGCCGTGTTGGCGCAACTGGAAAATCGCCAGGCTGAGCTGGACGGTTTGCTGGAGCGCTGGGCCGAACTGGACGCCTGATACTCAAGGCAAATAAAAAGCCCGGATCAGTGATCCGGGCTTTTTATTGTGCAATTAGCACGGCTTTTATCAAGCAACGCACGATTCTCTGAGTGACCAAAATCTTGTAGGAGTGAGCTTGCTCGCGATAGCGTCAGTTCAGCCAATAAATTGGTCACCCAAGAAACAGAATCGCAAGCAAGCTCACTCCTACAGGTCGATGTTCGTGGTGAGACAGCGCTGTGCCACGGACAGGAAGTGTGCTTGTTAATCCTGTTGTTGGATCACTCCGCCTTTTTCAGGCGTACTGCGAGCACATCACAAGGCGCACCATGCAATACGTCGTTAGCCGTTGAGCCCAGCAATAAAGCCAAACCATGACGGCCGTGGCTGCCCACAACAATCAAATCGCATTTTTCCGTGATTGCCAGCTGATGAATTTCCTGGCGAGGCTGACCGTACACCAAATGAGCGTCACCGATATTAGTATCCGGATACTGAGCTTTCAGTACGGCAAGCTTGTCCTTGGCTTGGTCAAACTGCTGCTGTTGAAGCTGCGACAGGTCCATTGGTACGTCGCCGCCAAAGGCCATGGCCACGGGCTCGACGATATGAACCAGCGACAGCTTGGCCCCATTGCGCTCGGCAATTTCGCGACCGCGGGAAAGGACAGGGTTGCACTCGTCAGTCAGGTCAACGGCGACCAGAACGTGTTCATACTTCATGAGGAAGTCCTCCGTAAGGTTGCGATACATTCAGTATGGCTCTTTAACACCCATCTGGGCAGGCCATTGTTTTCAGTTCTAGGTAAGCGGACAAAAAGGCAGCAAGCAATATGACGTTCTGGATAATTCTGTCAATCGTTGGTGTGATGCTGAGTCCTTTGGTATGGCTGCGGCCCTCTCGGCAGCAGGGCGGCAGAATGGCGCTACGCATGGAGGCACGTCGCATGGGGCTTGCGATGCAGTTGGTGGCTCAGGACTGGCCGCACTGGCTTGCCAAAGAGCCGCCGAGTCCCTGTGCGCAATACCATCGGCCGCGACGCAGCAGCAAACCGTCTGTATGGGCGTATTGGCAGGCAGAGCCCGGAGTTTGGCTCAATCATTGGCGTGAGCCTTGTGAGGATGCGGTGCTGCTGGGGCATTTCAATACGCTGCCAGCGGACGTCTACAAGATCGAGGCGGACCAGCAGATGGTCACGTTGTATTGGGGCGAGAAGGGCGAGGCGGATGTATTGCAGCGCATTGCAGCCGTCCTGAAAGCGTTGGCTTGAGGCGGCCCGGTCAAATCGCAGGCATTAAAAAGCCCGATAACAACATCGGGCTGGGGTTGGCCAGGCAGGCCGATAATTCTGTAGCGCTTTGCGGTGCAATGCCCAAAGCGTCTGACGTGTGCATTTAGCGAAAACCTGATGTTCTGCCGCGTGCTGTCGTGCGCTGAATGTAGACCCTTTGCTCTCATTTGTCGCGCTTTCTTGCATTTATTTTCATTCGTGACCATCTATGGTGCAAAAAGGCGGCTGGGTATTTGCACGCGGCTCGCCTATAAACACAGTGAATAGAGCCTGATCACGCTGAACTTGAGCGGTCCAGAGCATGCGATGCTTTCGAGACGAGGCCGCTTTTGTTGGTGATTCGTCGAATTGACAAATCCCGGGTTTTGGATGAAGGTAGGCGCACCCAAATCAAACGGGCGTATGAATTGAGCGTTTGGTAGTAAGACAGTTCTTACAGCTCCCGGCTACCGCATCGACGGGTGTGCCTGAAGGTTTAGCGTTTCATCGACGATAACGTCGTAGTCGCGCCAGATTTCAGCGTCCGGTGTGTATTGTTCAGCTTCCATATCGTGGAGATCAGTTGATGATTTACGAAGGTAAAGCCATCACGGTTACGGCTCTTGAGAGCGGCATCGTCGAATTGAATTTCGACCTCAAGGGTGAGTCCGTCAACAAGTTCAACCGTCTCACCCTCAACGACCTGCGTCAGGCGGTGGATACCATCAAAGCCGATGGCTCCATCAAAGGCGTAATTGTCACCAGCGGCAAAGACGTGTTCATCGTCGGTGCTGATATCACTGAGTTCGTCGACAACTTCAAGTTGCCGGACGCAGAGCTGCTGGCTGGCAATCTTGAAGCCAACCGGATTTTCAGTGATTTCGAAGATCTTGGCGTACCTACCGTGGTAGCCATTAACGGTATCGCCTTGGGTGGCGGTCTGGAAATGTGCCTGGCTGCAGACTACCGAGTGATGTCCAGCAGCGCCAAAATCGGCCTGCCTGAAGTCAAACTGGGTCTTTATCCTGGTTTCGGCGGTACTGTTCGTTTGCCGCGTATCGTCGGTGCTGACAACGCTATTGAGTGGATTGCCTCCGGCAAGGAAAATCGCGCTGAAGACGCCCTGAAAGTCGGTGCTGTGGATGCTGTTGTCGCTCCTGAAAAGCTTCAGGAAGCCGCGCTGGACCTGATCAAGCGCGCCATTTCCGGTGAGTTCGATTACAAGGCCAAGCGCCAGCCGAAACTCGAAAAACTCAAACTCAACGCCATCGAGCAGATGATGGCCTTCGAAACAGCCAAAGGTTTCGTCGCCGGTCAGGCTGGTCCGAACTATCCGGCTCCGGTTGAAGCCATCAAGACCATTCAGAAAGCCGCGAACTTCGGTCGTGACAAGGCGCTTGAAGTCGAAGCCGCGGGCTTCGTCAAAATGGCCAAGACCTCTGCTGCGCAAAGCCTGATTGGTCTGTTCCTGAATGATCAGGAGCTGAAGCGCAAAGCCAAGGTTTACGATGAAGTCGCTAAAGACGTGAAGCAGGCTGCGGTATTGGGCGCTGGCATCATGGGCGGCGGCATTGCCTATCAGTCGGCTGTCAAAGGCACGCCGATCCTGATGAAGGACATTCGTGAAGACGCCATCCAGTTGGGTCTGAACGAAGCCTCGAAACTGCTGGGCAATCGTGTAGAAAAAGGCCGCCTGACTGCGGGCAAAATGGCCGAAGCGCTGAATGCGATTCGTCCGACGCTGTCCTACGGCGATTTCGGCAACGTCGATCTGGTGGTCGAAGCGGTTGTCGAGAACCCGAAGGTCAAGCAGGCGGTATTGGCTGAAGTCGAAGCCCAGGTAGGCGAAGACACGATTCTGGCTTCCAATACCTCGACGATTTCCATCAGCTTGCTGGCTAAAGCTCTCAAGTGTCCGGAAAACTTCGTCGGCATGCACTTCTTCAACCCGGTGCACATGATGCCGCTGGTTGAAGTCATTCGTGGCGAGAAGTCCAGTGAACTGGCAGTTGCCACCACCGTGGCTTATGCCAAGAAGATGGGCAAGAACCCGATCGTGGTCAACGATTGCCCGGGCTTCCTGGTCAACCGTGTGCTGTTCCCGTACTTCGGCGGCTTCGCCAAACTGGTCAGCGCCGGTGTTGATTTCGTGCGTATCGACAAAGTCATGGAGAAGTTCGGCTGGCCAATGGGTCCGGCGTACCTGATGGATGTGGTCGGTATCGACACAGGCCACCACGGCCGTGACGTCATGGCCGAAGGCTTTCCGGATCGCATGAAGGACGATCGCCGTTCAGCTATCGATGCCCTTTATGACGCGAAACGCCTGGGTCAGAAAAACGGCAAGGGTTTCTACGCTTACGAGACTGACAAAAAGGGCAAGCCGAAGAAGGTCACTGACTCTGCAGTGCTAGAAGTGCTCAAGCCGATCATCTACGAACAGCGTGAAGTGTCCGACGAAGACATCATCAACTGGATGATGATCCCGTTGTGCCTGGAAACCGTGCGCTGCCTGGAAGACGGTATTGTTGAAACGGCCGCTGAAGCTGACATGGGCTTGATCTACGGCATCGGTTTCCCTCCGTTCCGTGGCGGTGCTTTGCGCTACATCGACTCTATTGGTGTCGCTGAATTCGTTGCCCTGGCTGATCAATATGCTGATTTGGGCGCTCTGTACCACCCGACCGCGAAGCTGCGTGAGATGGCCAAAAACGGCCAGAGCTTCTTCGGTTAAGCGCCTTTCAGGAGTGAATGTATGAGTTTGAATCCAAGAGACGTGGTGATTGTTGACTTCGGTCGCACACCGATGGGCCGCTCGAAAGGCGGCATGCACCGCAATACCCGCGCCGAAGACATGTCCGCGCACCTGATCAGCAAGTTGCTGGAGCGCAATAACAAAGTCGATCCGGCCGAAGTCGAAGACGTGATCTGGGGCTGCGTTAACCAGACTCTGGAGCAGGGCTGGAACATCGCCCGTATGGCTTCGTTGTTGACCCAGATTCCACACACCTCGGCAGCCCAGACGGTCAGCCGACTGTGCGGTTCGTCGATGAGTGCGCTGCACACTGCCGCGCAAGCGATCATGACCGGTAACGGTGATGTATTCGTGGTTGGCGGCGTCGAGCACATGGGCCACGTCGGCATGATGCACGGTGTTGATCCCAACCCGCACATGTCCCTTTATGCCGCCAAGGCGTCAGGCATGATGGGTCTAACGGCAGAAATGCTCGGCAAAATGCACGGTATCACCCGTGAGCAACAGGATGCCTTTGGCGTGCGTTCCCACCAGTTGGCCCACAAAGCGACCGTGGAAGGCAAGTTCAAGGACGAGATCATCCCGATGCAAGGGTATGACGAGAATGGTTTCCTCAAGGTTTTCGACTACGACGAAACCATCCGTCCCGAGACCACTCTGGAAAGCCTCGCGGCTCTGAAGCCTGCTTTCAACCCGAAAGGCGGCACTGTGACTGCCGGTACCTCGTCGCAAATCACCGACGGTGCTTCGTGCATGATCGTGATGTCCGCTCAGCGCGCTCAGGATCTGGGTATTCAGCCTCTGGCGGTGATCCGTTCCATGGCGGTAGCAGGTGTGGACCCGGCCATTATGGGGTATGGTCCGGTTCCGGCGACCCAGAAAGCCTTGAAACGTGCAGGTCTGAGCATCGCTGATATCAACGTCTTCGAGCTTAACGAAGCCTTTGCCGCACAGGCCTTGCCAGTGCTGAAAGATTTGAAAGTACTCGACAAGATGGATGAGAAGGTTAACCTGCACGGCGGTGCCATTGCCCTGGGTCACCCATTTGGTTGCTCCGGAGCACGTATCTCTGGCACCTTGCTTAACGTCATGAAGCAAAATGGCGCCAATCTTGGTGTTGCAACAATGTGCATCGGATTGGGGCAAGGTATTGCTACCGTCTTCGAACGCGTCTGACGCGTTTGTTTGATGCGAGCCGGGGCCAGGTGCCCCGGCTTTTGTATTTTTGTAAAAGCCATTCCAGAAAGGTTTTTCAGTTTTTTTTCGCGAGGAGAGCAACATGAATTTACAGCCAGGGCTCTATCGCCATTACAAAGGCCCCGAGTACCGCGTATTCAGTGTTGCCAGGCACTCCGAAACCGAAGAAGAAGTAGTGTTCTATCAAGCGCTGTACGGCGATTACGGGATGTGGGTGCGGCCGTTGAGCATGTTTCTGGAGTCCGTCGAGGTTGACGGCGAGCAGGTCCCGCGCTTTGCTTTGGTTCAAGCTGAACCTAGCCTCTTTTCCAGGCCGTGAGGCGAGATCGAACACTATCCCGTGCTTGACCTCCTCTTGTAGCCACTATATATAGCGGGGCCTTGACAGGTTCCAACCGTCTTTCATTTTCAGTATTCAGGAATTTTCTGATCCATGGGCAAATCGCTGGTCATCGTGGAATCCCCGGCTAAGGCCAAGACCATCAACAAGTACTTGGGCAACCAATACGTGGTGAAGTCGAGTATCGGCCATATCCGAGACCTGCCCACCAGCGGTTCGGCTAGCGCCAATAAAGAACCCGTCAAGCGTGGCAAGGCTGCTGCTGGCGAAGGTCCGGTGCTCACGCCGAAAGAAAAGGCGAAGAAGCAACTGGTAGCGCGCATGGGCGTCGATCCGGATCACGGCTGGAAGGCCAAGTACGAAATCCTTCCGGGTAAAGAGAAGGTGATCGAAGAGCTGCGCCGCCTCGCCAAAGATGCTGACACCATCTATCTCGCGACGGACTTGGACCGCGAAGGGGAAGCCATTGCCTGGCACCTGCGCGAAGCCATTGGTGGGGATGACAGCCGCTACAAGCGCGTGGTGTTTAACGAAATCACCAAGAAAGCCATTCAGGAAGCATTCTCCAAGCCGGGCGAGCTGGACATCGACCGTGTCAACGCCCAGCAGGCGCGCCGTTTCCTGGATCGCGTCGTGGGTTACATGGTGTCGCCGCTGCTGTGGCAGAAAATCGCTCGTGGCTTGTCCGCAGGGCGTGTGCAGTCGGTTGCCGTGAAGCTGGTGGTGGAGCGTGAGCGCGAGATTCGCGCGTTCAATCCCGAAGAGTATTGGGAAGTGCACGCTGACCTGGGCACTGCCAAGGGTTCCAACGTGCGCTTTGAAGTGGCGCGGGAAAACGGCGAAGCGTTCAAGCCGCTGAACGAAGCCCAGGCCATGGCTGCCCTTGAAAAGCTCAAGGCTTCCAGCTACAGCATCGCCAAGCGCGAAGACAAACCGACCAGCAGCAAGCCTTCGGCTCCGTTCATCACGTCTACTCTGCAACAGGCCGCCAGTAACCGCCTGGGCTTTGGCGTGAAGAAAACCATGATGATGGCCCAGCGTCTGTATGAGGCGGGTTACATCACGTATATGCGTACCGATTCGACCAATCTTTCCGCTGATGCGGTAAGCATGGCCCGCGATTACATCGAGGCCGAGTTTGGCAAGAAGTACCTGCCGGAATCGCCAAACGTCTACAGCAGCAAGGAAGGCGCGCAAGAGGCTCACGAAGCGATTCGTCCTTCTGACGTCAACATGCATCCGAGCAAGCTGAGCGGCATGGAGCGCGACGCTGAGCGCCTGTACGAGCTGATCTGGCGTCAATTCGTGGCCTGCCAGATGCCTCCGGCGCAATACTTGTCGACCACCGTCAGCGTAGCTGCCGGGACCTTCGAGCTGCGCGCCAAGGGCCGCATCCTGAAATTCGACGGTTATACCCGTGCCTTGCCGCAAATGACCAAGCCGGGCGATGACGACGTGTTACCGGACATGGCTCAGGGCGAGACTCTCAAGCTGATCAAGCTGGACCCGAGTCAACATTTCACCAAGCCGCCTGCGCGTTACTCCGAGGCGAGCCTGGTGAAGGAAATGGAAAAACGCGGTATTGGTCGCCCTTCGACCTATGCGGCGATCATCTCGACCATCCAGGATCGTGGCTACGTCGCGCTGCACAACCGCCGTTTCTATTCGGAAAAAATGGGCGACATCGTTACCGAGCGCTTGTCCGAGAGCTTCTCCAACCTGATGGACTATGGCTTTACCGCAGGCATGGAAGAAAACCTCGATGACGTGGCTCAAGGTGAGCGCGACTGGAAGAACGTGCTGGACGAGTTCTATGGCGACTTCCGCAAAAAACTGGAAGTGGCTGAGGCGCCAGACAGTGGTATGCGCGCCAACGAGCCGGTAATGACTGACATTCCGTGCAAGGTGTGCGGGCGTCCGATGCAGATTCGGACTGCGTCCACCGGTGTGTTCCTTGGCTGCTCGGGTTACAGCCTGCCGCCGAAAGAACGCTGCAAAGCCACCGTTAACCTGACGCCTGGCGATGAAATCGCTGAAGATGACGAAGGTGAGTCCGAGTCGCGAGTGCTGCTTGGCAAGCATCGCTGCCACATTTGCAGTACGGCAATGGACGCTTACCTGCTGGATGAGAAGCACAAGCTGCACATCTGCGGTAATAACCCGGACTGCGTTGGCTTTGAAGTGGAAGAGGGTAACTACCGCATCAAGGGTTACGAAGGTCCGAGCCTTGAGTGCGACAAGTGCGGCAGCGAGATGCAGCTCAAGACCGGCCGCTTCGGCAAGTTCTTTGGTTGCACCAACCCTGAATGCAAGAACACTCGCAAGTTGCTCAAGAGCGGTGACGCAGCGCCACCGAAGATGGATCCGGTGAAGATGCCTGAGCTCAAGTGCGACAAGGTTGACGACACGTACATTCTGCGTGACGGCGCATCCGGGTTGTTTCTGGCGGCCAGTCAGTTCCCTAAAAACCGTGAGACGCGCGCGCCACTGGTTCTGGAAATTGCACCGCACAAGGACGAGATCGATCCGAAGTATCACTTCCTCTGTGAAGCACCGAAGAAAGATCCTGACGGGCGCCCTGCGGTAATCCGTTACAGCCGCAAGACCAAAGAGCAATATGTTCAGACTGAAGTAGAAGGCAAGCCAACCGGCTGGAAAGCGTTCTTCGACGGCAAAGCATGGAAGGTTGAAGACAAGCGTTGATCTGACGCCTGATTGAAGCCGAAGCCCTCGGTATGCTGGTCGTGCCGAGGGCTTTGTTGTTTTGGCTGGGTGGAACTCCGGTAGGAGCGAACTTGTTCGCGAGCTGTCGTGGCTGATACACCGCTTCGCGAACAAGTTCGCTCCTACCCAGACTGTGTGAAAACGTAGCGAGCGACGGCAAGACAAGGCAAAAACAGGCGAAAAACGGCCGGGGTCGCGTCCGACTCTAGTGTTCTAAATGAGCATTTTTCGCCTGTTTTTAACGCAGTATTGTGCGCGTAGCACCGAAGGTGCCCAGCCTGCAGTAGTTTTCACACAGTCTGTACCGGGAAGCATTTAATTGAGCTAATTTTGACAAGGCTTGGTTTCAGGTCTTGCTCATCGCTACGGAGGCTGCCGCCATGGCCCACGAACTCTATACCCGCACCAACCAGAAGATATATTTCGCCGGACTCGCCCTGGAGTCCATGGGCAAGGCGCAGGAAGGCCGGGCCATGAATGCGCAGGCGCTGTTACAGGCGGAGCGCGAGTCGGCGTTGTTCCATCTATATGGGGCCTTGCTGGGCTTGTGCCATGAGATTGCCGGCTACTACCGCCTGCCGCAGGCCAACGCGCTGCGTGCGGAAATGCTCCTGACGCAGGAGGTGCTGGAGGCATTGGCGATCCCGGAGATGGCCGAGCTGGTCGAGTTGGCTCAACACCGCGAAACCTGGCTGGCTCGGTTGATTGCAGCCTATAACGCCTTGTTCGAGCCGCCTCGTGCGCCGAAAAAAGTTAAAGGCGATGTAACACAACCGCTCATCGTGGCGGTCAATCTTGATGAAGAGCCTGAGCCTGAATTGACCCGCGAGGAGCTGGAAAGCTGGCGTCAGCAGCTCAAGGGGCTGGCGATTCGCTTTCGCGAAGGGTTGAGCGAGTGCTGATGAAATGCAGTGATGGATGGGCTAGGGGCTGAGTCGACAGGCTGCTACAATGCCCGCCTTTCGTGGAGTATTGCCCTGATGCCAACATCGTTTCTTGAAATTGTGGAATTGCCTGACGGCCGTATCGAGCTACGTCGTGCCGACGATGAAGGATCATTGGTAACGCTGGATTTCTCTGCTGATGCCAAAGAATTCCTGCAAGGGCAGCACGTAGAAATCGCCAAGGCAATGTTGAGTGTTGGCGTGCAAATGGCAGGTCGGCTGGCTGAAGGCGAGCTGGAAAAGGATACCGGCCCGCGAGTTCTTCACTGAGTTACCTCAGCCCGGACGAGTTAGCCCAGACGAATGTTCAGGCTCTGTGCATCCCCGAGTTTCGCCGCGCTGATCAGCTGTTGACGCAACCCGGTGCTGATCGGATTGATCCAGCTGACTACGGTATGACTGCGACCCAGTCGCAGTGCCTCACGCGCTAGCTCAAATGCACTCTGAGTACCACGCGGTTGCAATAACAGAATGCGCTCGCGGTTAAGCCCCGCATCACGCAGCCAGCTTTGCGTCAGGCTGGAAGGTGGTGCAATCAGTGTCAGCCAGCGAGCATCGGAGTCCTGGCTCAGCTCACGCAAGATCGGTGCGAGCAAGTTCAAACAGTTCCCAGCTGCGCCACGCAATGACAGCTCACTGAAAACCTCAGGTTCATTGTTCCATGACGGTTCTGCTGCTTCTTTCAGCATGGGCGCAATAGGTTGTGCCAGAAACGCCTCGAACAGCGGTAGTTGTGATTGCGGAGCCTGGACGAACTGCATGATGTCTCCTCAGCGGCGGATAACGCCGACGCTCAAACCTTCGATAACCAGTTCCTGATCCTTCAGATTCACCTCGATAGGTGCGAAGTCCGGGTTTTCGGCAATCAGCCAGACTTTGCTGCCTTCGCGCTTGAATCGCTTGACCGTTACTTCATCACCGATACGCGCTACCACGATCTGGCCATTTCGGGCCTCACGGGTGGTATGCACGGCGAGCAGATCACCGTCGAGGATGCCGACATCTTTCATGCTCATGCCATGCACCCTTAACAGGTAATCGGCACTCGGATGGAAAAATGCAGGGTTGATATTGCAGGACTCTTCAATATGTTGCTGGGCCAGAATCGGGGCGCCAGCAGCCACTCGGCCGATGACCGGCAGGCCGCTCTCTTCGGGCTTGGCTTCGAAGCCTGGAATACGGATGCCCCGTGAAGCGCCTGGAGTCATCTCGATTGCGCCTTTGCGCGCAAGTGCCTTCAGGTGTTCTTCAGCGGCGTTAGGTGATTTGAAACCCAGTTCCTGAGCGATTTCCGCACGAGTAGGCGGGTAGCCGTTGTCTTCAAGGCAGCGCTTGATGAATCCCAGAATTTCAGCTTGGCGTGGCGTCAGTTTAATCATGTGGATCGCTCTGTCTTTTTATACAGTGACTGGGATTATATACAGTGCGCGCCACTTGGCAATCGTCCTTTTGACCGGCGGCGCAAGGGCGTCCGGCGGCAGCGGCAGGGCGATCACCACATGAAAGGCTACAGCCCACGGTTTATATGGTTAAATACGCCGCTGTCAGGCTATGCAGCGTCACGGGGTTGACAGATACATAGTCTGAAACGTATGTTTCAAACAAGTGTTTGTCAGGCAGAGAACCATGGCCCAGTCGGAAACAGTTGAACGCATTCTCGATGCTGCCGAGCAGTTGTTCGCGGAGAAAGGCTTCGCGGAAACCTCGTTGCGGCTGATTACCAGCAAGGCGTCGGTCAATCTGGCGGCAGTCAACTATCACTTCGGTTCCAAGAAGGCGTTGATCCAGGCCGTGTTCTCCCGGTTCCTTGGGCCATTCTGTATCAGCCTTGATCGTGAGCTGGAGAGGCGCCAGGCCAAACCCGATCACAAGCCTACGCTGGAAGAGCTGCTGGAAATGCTGGTCGAGCAAGCGCTCGTCGTCCAGCCTCGCAGCAACAATGACCTGTCGATTTTCATGCGTCTGCTCGGCCTCGCTTTCAGTCAGAGCCAGGGCCACTTGCGACGTTATCTGGAAGACATGTACGGCAAGGTGTTTCGCCGCTACATGGTGCTGGTCAATGAAGCTGCACCTCGTATTCCGCCTATCGAGTTGTTCTGGCGTGTGCATTTCATGCTGGGTGCTGCCGCGTTCAGCATGTCGGGTATCAAGGCGCTAAGGGCAATCGCCGAAACAGATTTCGGCGTCAATACCTCCATTGAGCAGGTCATGCGCCTCATGGTGCCCTTCCTGGCTGCGGGCATGCGCGCCGAAACCGGTGTGAGTGACGCGGCCATGATTGCCGCGCAGCTCAAGCCGCGCACTAAAAGCAGCGCGACTGCCCCTGTTACTGCCAAGGCCTGACCGTTCGCACATTGCGCCTGGCTCGATGATCAAGCACCATTGCCCGGATTGGTTATCGGCAATGGTGTTTTTTTATGAGTTCTGGCCTGCAAGGCTCTTTAATGGTGGATGTCGCGGGCACCTGGCTGACCGCCGAAGATCGCCAGTTTCTGCGTCAGCCCGAAGTGGGCGGCCTGATTATTTTCGCGCGCAATATCGAGCATCCTCGTCAGGTTCGTGAGTTAAGCGCGTCGATTCGCGCGGTGCGACCTGATTTGCTTCTGGCGGTGGACCAGGAGGGCGGTCGTGTTCAACGTTTGCGTCAGGGATTCGTGCGACTGCCTCCCATGCGTTCAATCGCCCATCACCCGAATGCTGAACCTCTGGCCGAGCATTGTGGCTGGCTGATGGCGACCGAGGTGTTGGCGGTTGGGCTGGATCTGAGTTTTGCTCCAGTTCTCGATCTGGACTACCAGCGTAGCGCAGTGGTCGGTACGCGCTCTTTCGAAGGTGATCCGGAGCGCGCCGCGTTGCTGGCCGGTGCGTTCATTCGAGGCATGAACGCCGCAGGCATGGCTGCCACGGGCAAGCATTTCCCCGGCCATGGCTGGGCTGAGGCCGACTCTCATGTGGCGATACCCAATGATGAACGAAGCCTGGAGCAGATTCGCGCCAATGATCTGGTGCCCTTTGCGCGGTTGAGTCAGCAACTTGCTGCGGTGATGCCTGCGCATGTTATTTATCCGCAGGTTGACCCGCAACCTGCCGGTTTTTCCCGGCGCTGGCTGCAGGATATTTTGCGTGGCGAGCTGAAGTTCGACGGCGTGATCTTCAGCGATGACCTGTCCATGGCCGGGGCCCACGTGGTCGGCGATGCCGCCAGTCGTATTGAGGCAGCGTTGAGCGCTGGCTGCGACATGGGCCTGGTCTGTAATGATCGGGCTGCCGCAGAGCTGGCGTTGAGCGCAGCCCAGCGACTGAAGGTCAAACCGTCACCGCGTATCGCCAAAATGCGCGGTCAGGCGTTTGCCAGTACCGAGTATCCTCAACACCCGCGCTGGCTTGCCGCGCTTCAAGCACTGCGCAACGCGCAACTGATCGATTAAGGATTTCCATGACTGTTTACGCGATTATCGGTGGTACGGGCCTGACTCAGCTTGAGGGCTTGAACATTCGTCAGTCCCTGCCGGTGAATACGCCCTATGGCGTTCCGTCGGGTGAGATTCAGATCGGTGACTATGCCGGTCGCGAGGTCATGTTCTTGGCTCGCCATGGCCACCCGCATCGCTTTCCGCCGCATCAAGTGAACTACCGGGCGAATATCTGGGCCTTGAAGCACGCTGGCGCTGAGGCGATTCTGGCGGTCAATGCGGTCGGTGGAATTCATCCAGCCATGGGCACCGGCCACTTCTGTGTCCCTCATGATCTGATTGACTACACCAGCGGTCGCCAGCATACGTTTTTCGCTGATGACCTTGAGCAGGTGACCCATATCGACTTCAGCTACCCCTACAGTGAAGCGTTACGCGGGCGATTGATTGAAGCATTGGCTGCTGAAGGCTGTGAGTTCAGCGAGCGCGGTGTTTATGCCTGTACTCAAGGGCCGCGTCTTGAAACCGTAGCCGAGATCATCCGTCTTGAGCGTGATGGCTGCGACATCGTGGGCATGACCGGTATGCCGGAGGCTGCACTGGCTCGTGAGCTGGAACTGGAATATGCCTGTCTGGCGCTGGTGGTGAATCCGGCGGCGGGCAAGTCGTCGGCGGTCATCACTATGGCTGAAATTGAACAGGCCCTGCATGACGGGATGGGGAAAGTGAAGGCGACCCTGGCACGGGTGCTCGGCGCCGTTTGACAGGTTTCACGCTGTAGGAGCCGAGCTTGCTCGCGATGGCCTGATACACCGCAGTGCCTGAATCGCGGGCAAGCCCGGCTCCCACAAATATCGGCAGCTCCTACAGGGGCGTGATGTTCTTACTTCTTGCCCTTCTTCGCTTGAGCCGGTAGCGGCGCGAACAGCGCGGCAATGTCTTCGCTTCCCAGCTTCCAGTCACCCGTGACTCTGCCGTCCAGTACCCCGGACGCCAGTGCCGACTTCTCTTGTTGCAGGCGCTGGATTTTTTCCTCCACCGTGCCGCGGGCAATCATCTTGTAGACGAATACCGGTTTGTCCTGGCCGATGCGATAAGCACGGTCGGTGGCCTGATTTTCGGCTGCCGGGTTCCACCATGGATCGTAATGGATCACGGTGTCGGCTGCGGTCAGGTTAAGACCGGTGCCGCCTGCCTTCAGGCTGATCAGAAAGATTGGCAGCTTGCCCGCCTGGAAAGCCTGCACTGGCGTACGTCGATCGCGTGTCGAGCCGGTGAGCAAGGCGTACTCGATACCGCGTTGTTTCAGTTCGGCTTCGATCAGGGTCAGCATCGAGGTGAATTGAGAGAACAGCAGGATCTTGCGTCCTTCCGAGAGCAGTTCTTCGAACATCTCCATCAGGCTTTGCAGTTTGGCCGAATTGCCCTGGCGCGGATTAGCCGGCGCGCTGTTGACCAGGCGCAGATCACAGCAGACCTGGCGCAGCTTGAGCAGCGCTTCAAGAATGATGATCTGGCTGCGGGCTACGCCTTTGCGGGTGATCTCGTCGCGGACCTTCTTGTCCATGGCCAGGCGCACAGTTTCGTATACATCCCGCTGAGCTTCATTGAGCTCGACCCAGTGGATGATTTCAGTTTTGGGCGGTAATTCGGTGGCGACTTGCTCTTTGGTGCGACGCAGCAGGAACGGTTTGATCCTGGCATTCAGATGCTGCAGGCGCTCCATGTTGCCGTGCTTCTCGATAGGGTTTCGGTAGTTACTGTTGAATTCCTTGCTGCTGCCCAGCCAGCCCGGCATCAGGAAGTGGAACAGCGACCACAGTTCGCCCAGATGATTTTCCAGCGGAGTACCGCTCAGGCACAGGCGTTGCCTTGCATTGAGGCTACGTGCGGCTTGAGCCGCTTTGCTGTTGGGGTTCTTGATGTACTGCGCTTCATCAAGGATCAACGTGTGCAGGGGCAGCTTCGCCAGTACTTCCTCGTCCCGGGGTAGCAGGGCATAAGTCGTCAGAATCAGGTCGTATTGGTTCAGGTTGTCGAAATCAGCGTGGCGATTGGCCCCATACAAGGCCAGTACCCGCAACTGCGGCGTGAAGTTCTCGGCTTCATCCAGCCAGTTGGGGATCAGGCTGGTCGGCATCACGGCCAGTGCGGGTCGATCCAGGCGTCCTGCCTGTTTCTCCATGAGCAGGTGAGCCAGGGTCTGCAGGGTTTTGCCCAGTCCCATGTCATCGGCCAATACGCCGCCGACTTCCAGCTCGCGCAACGATTGCATCCAGCTCAGGCCTTCATGCTGATAACCCCGCAAGGTAGCGTTGAGCCCTTCGGGCACGATAACCGGAGCGTCCTTGATGTTGGCAAGCCGGTCCGCGAACTGACGCAGGCGGTCGCCGCCTTGCCAGCTCAGTGGCAAGTCATCGAGTTGCCCGAGTCGTGTGGCGTCCGCGGTGTTCAGGCGTAACGAGTTGCTGCCTTCTTCACGCCAATAGAAATCGCCCAGGGTGGCCAGTACGGGTTTCAGTCGGCCATAGGGCAGGGCGATCTGCACTGGGCCGCCGCCATTTTGAGTGAAGTGATTGAGTTGCACGAGCAGTTGTTCGTCGTCGCCACGCTTGGCAATTCCGGCAGCGCTCATTAATTCGGGGTGGCTGCGTAGCAGGTTGATCAGTATCGGCAACAGGCTCAGGCGTTCGCCGTTGACGATGATGCCCAGCTCCAGATCGAACCAGTCGCGCTCGGCCTCTTCATCGATGACGGCGTACCAATCGTCCACAGGCGTCACGTCGAAGGCAAAGTCGTCAGTGATAACGATTTCCCAGCCTTGCTCTTCAAGGTGCGGCAGGTCGTTGAGTACAAAGTGCAGCCATGCCTTGTCGTTGGGCAGGTCGAACATGTCGCCAGCGGTGTCCGGCAGCGCTTTGCTTTGCCGGGTTGCCACCCTGAAGCCCATATCCTGCAGAACCTGACGTTGCTGTCGTTCCAGCTCGCCCTGGCGACGAATGCGCAGGGTCTCGGTTTCCAGGTGTTCAATGATGTCGCTTTTCTGGTTAACCAGATCGCTGCCTAGCGAACTGACCAGAATGCTGACATTGGCCGTGCCGGTGGCGTAGTGCTTGCCGTAGCCAAAGGCGAGGGCGGCGCGGTGCTGAATGTGGCGCTGCATACGGCCGTTGCGCGGTTCATAGGCGCTGAACTCGACGCTCGCCAGCATCAGGCGCGGATGCGGCTTGATGTCATCGATCAGTCGTTCAGGCAGGGCGGGCGCTTTTTCGACGCGAGGCGGTTGTACCGAAGGTGTTGTATCCAGCGCAGCCTGCAAGGCGTTGCGGTTCTGCGGCGCATGAAGGTAAAACAAGGCCGCCACACAATGCTTGCAGTTCTCGCGCACCGGGCAGGTGCATTTGCAAATCAGGGCGTTCGCGAAGCGTAGCGGATCCCTGAATTTCAGGGTCTGTGTATAGACTTCCGAGCCTGAGCCTCGGCATGTCGTACGTGCCGAGTCCAGGTTGAGCTCTTCAAGCTGAATACGGTCTTCATGGGCATAGTCAAACCCCCGCTCAACGGTTCTGCTGGTAAATAAATCTGTCCACGACCAAGCGAGGACCTTTTCAAGATTGGACGACACAGTTCAGGACAGCCCTACGCCGTAGCGATGCTCGAATGGGAAAAGAAGCACGTGTTGCGCTACTTGAATAATTACAGGGGCGATACTTTCACCAGCATGGCCAGGCTCCCGTGGTCCATATAGATCAGTTCGCCGTTTTTGACCCGGGTGGTCTGTTTCAGGCGTTCGCTGCTGGTCAGCACACCGTGGGCATCAAGCTGATTGACCCAGAAGTCTGCCGCGATATCAGTGAAGCGTGCAATGCCTATGCTCAAGGTGCCTTCAATCGGGAAGTGCGCCCACTGTTCTTCGCCACTGGTCACGGCGACCTTGCTTGGCTCTGTGCTCAGGTTCTGTTGCCAGGCGCGGTGCAGCAGCACTTGGTAGGTGCCGCTGGCGTTGAGCTTGTCGGCCAGGTCTTTCAAGGCAATGCCGCGCTCACTCTGCGCATCAATTTTCTGCGCGTTGGCAGCCCAGTGCTCAGGCGCGATCTGACGCGTCGCAGCTGGCTCGCCCTGCTGGCGGAACAGGATCATTTCGACCTGAAAATTGCCATCGGCAAAGGCTGCTGGCGCGATCAGCGTCAGCAGCAGGATGAGTGAGTGGAGCACACGCATGGATGGATCCTTCAGGCAGTTTTCGGGGTCAGGCGCTCGAACAGCGCTTCAATGGTGTTAAAGCGTTCTTCCGGACGCTCCATGGGCACCATGAATTTG
Organism: Pseudomonas sp. HP_14; assembly: GCF_055283875.1. NCBI lineage: Bacteria > Pseudomonadati > Pseudomonadota > Gammaproteobacteria > Pseudomonadales > Pseudomonadaceae > Pseudomonas > Pseudomonas sp. HP_14. The sequence goes on from NZ_JBTOQI010000043.1 coordinate 48,172, forward strand.
AACAGCGTGGCACCTTCGAACTTATAACGGTTGGGTTGGCCCTGAATCAATTTAATCAGGGTCAGTGGATCAACCGGCGTGTCTGCAGCAAATTCGATACGTCCGCCCTGAGGGCCTGCGTCGACCTTCTTGATACCCAGTTGCTCGGCCTGCAGTTTGAGCAGGGTAATGCGCACCAGATGCTTGGTTGGTTCGGGTAGCAGGCCAAAGCGATCGATCATTTCCACCTGAAGATCCTTGAGGCTGTCTTCGTCAGCGGCATTGGCGATGCGTTTGTACAGAATCAGGCGTGTATGCACATCCGGCAGATAGGCTTCCGGTATCAACGCAGGTACCCGCAGGTTGATTTCCGGGCCACCGCCCAGCGGTTGGTCGAGGTTTGGCTGTTCGCCCTTGCGGATCGACTTCACCGCACGTTCAAGCATTTCCATGTACAGCGTGAAGCCCACGGCCTGAATCTGTCCGCTTTGACCGTCGCCCAGCAATTCGCCTGCGCCACGGATTTCCAGGTCGTTGGTGGCCAGCACAAAGCCGGCCCCCAGGTCCTGAGTATTGGCGATGGCCTCCAGACGCTTTTCTGCATCCGGGGTGATCTGTTTGCGTGGTGGGGTCAGCAGGTAGGCGTAAGCCTGGTGGTGGCTGCGACCAACGCGGCCGCGCAATTGGTGCAGTTGCGCCAGGCCGAATTTGTCGGCGCGCTCGATGATGATGGTGTTGGCACTCGGTACGTCGATACCAGTCTCGATAATGGTCGAGGCGATCAGCACGTTGAAACGCTTGTGATAGAAGTCGCTCATCACCTGTTCGAGTTCGCGTTCACGCATCTGCCCATGACCGATGCCAATCCGCGCTTCCGGCACGAGTTCGGCCAGATCCGCGGCGCATTTTTCGATGGTTTTTACGTCGTTGTGCAGGTAGTACACCTGACCACCGCGCAACAGCTCACGCAGCAGCGCCTCTTTGACCGTCGGTTTGTTCTGCTCCATGACGAAGGTTCGTACGGACAGACGTCGAGCGGGCGGCGTGGCGATGATCGACAGATCGCGCATGCCAGACACGGCCATGTTCAGCGTGCGCGGGATTGGCGTCGCGGTGAGGGTCAGAATGTCGACTTCGCTGCGCAGCGCTTTCAGCTGTTCTTTCTGACGCACACCAAAGCGGTGTTCTTCGTCGATGATGACCAGCCCCAGATTCTTGATCTTGACGTCATCCTGCAGCAGCTTGTGGGTGCCGATGACGATGTCGATCTTGCCTTCAGCCAGGTCGGCAACCGCTGCGTTGACTTCCTTGGCCGATTTGAAGCGACTCATCACTTCAACGCTCACCGGCCAATCGGCAAAGCGGTCGCGGAAGCTGTTGTAGTGCTGTTGAGCGAGCAGGGTGGTCGGCACCAGAATCGCGACCTGACGACCGCCGTGCACGGCGATGAACGCCGCGCGCATGGCCACTTCAGTCTTGCCGAAGCCCACGTCGCCACAGACCAGTCGGTCCATGGGTTTTGGCGCGAGCATGTCGGCGCGCACGGCGTCGATCGTGGTTTGCTGGTCAGGCGTTTCTTCAAACGGGAAGCCCGCGCTGAACGTGGCGTAGTCGGCTTTGGGGTCGGCAAATGCGTAACCTTCGCGGGCGGCGCGGCGGGCATAAATATCCAGCAGTTCGGCGGCGACGTCGCGTACTTGTTCGGCGGCTTTGCGTTTGGCTTTCTGCCAGGTTTCCGAACCCAGCCGGTGCAGCGGCGCCAAGGCGTCATCGCTGCCGGTGTAACGGGCGATCAGGTGCAGGTTGGCCACCGGGACGTACAGCTTGGCGTCCTCTGCGTAAGCCAGCATGAGGAACTCGGCGACCTGGTTTTCAACTTCCAGCGTCGCAAGGCCCAGGTAGCGCCCCACGCCGTGATCGATGTGCACCACCGGTGCGCCCTCGCGCAGCTCGGTGAGGTTCTTGATTACTGCATCGTTATTGCCGCCGTCGGTGCGTTTCTCCCGACGTCGACGCTGCATGACGCGCTGGCCAAACAACGGGCTTTCAGCGATCAGGGCAATAGCAGGTTTTTCGAGCAGCAGGCCATCGTCAAGCGGCGCGATGGTGATCGACAGGCGATCCTTGCCCTCAACGAAATCATTCCAGCTGTCGACCGTTTTGGGTCGTAGCTTCAGGCGTTCGAGGAGCTCCAGCAACACTTCGCGGCGACCGGCCGATTCAGCGGTGAACAGAATGCGGCCGTCGAACTCTTCAATGAACTTTGACAGTGCTGCCAGCGGCTGATTGGCCTTGGCCTCAATGGCCAGTTCCGGCAGCAGGTGCGCCGGGAAGCGCTCGCGGCCGACGCCGGTTTCGACGTCCTGCTGGCTCGCGACAACCCTTGGCCAGCTTTTAAGGCGGGCAAAGCAGTCTTCCACGGGCAGGAACAGCTCGGCGGGAGGCAATAGCGGACGCTCGGGATCGACGCGACGCTCTTCATAACGGTTGCGCACGTCGTTCCAGAAGTTTTCGGCGGCCTGTTCAATGCCGGGCAGGGAAAATACCTGCGTGTCTTGAGGCAGATAGTCGAACAGGGTCGAGGTTTCTTCGAAAAACAACGGAAGGTAATACTCGATACCGGCCGGTGTGATGCCGCTGCTCAGGTCCTGAAAGATCGGACTGCGGCGGAAATCTACATCGAAGCGCTCGCGAAAGCGCGCTTTGAAACGGGTGACTTCTTCCTTCTGCAGCGGGAATTCCCGTGCAGGCAGCAGGCGCACTGAATCGACCTTGTCGATCGAGCGCTGGTTTTCTGGATCAAAGGTGCGCAGTGTTTCGATTTCGTCATCGAACAGGTCGATCCGGTACGGCAGTTTGCTGCCCATCGGGAACAGGTCGATCAGGTTGCCGCGTACGGTGAATTCGCCGTGCTCATAAACGGTATCGACGTAGCGATAACCGCTGGCTTCCAGGCGCGTGCGCATCGCTTCGATATCGAGTTTCTGGCCGATATCCAGCACCAGACTGCTGCCGAGCAGGAATTTGGTCGGTGCCAGTCTATGTAGGGCCGTGGTGATCGGCACTACCAGAACGCCATGGTCCAGCTCTGGCAAGCGATAGAGGCTCGCAATTCGCTGGGAAATGATGTCCTGGTGCGGCGAGAACAAGTCGTAGGGCAGGGTTTCCCAGTCCGGGAAATGCAGCACCGGCAACGATGGCGCGAAGAACTTCAGTTCCTGTTCGAGCCGCTCGGCGCTCTGGCTGTCGGCGGTCAGGAGCAGGGTGAAACGCTTGGCGGCACTGGCTGCTTCGGCAATAGCCAGGCTCAGCGCGGCACCGGGAAGGTTGCCCCAGTGTTGTTTGCCTGCAGCGGCAGGGAGTAGCGGTAGACGCAGAACAGGCACGGAAGATTGAGCTCCAAGCGTTGCGACGAGGGCCGCGATTGTACCGGGGGAAGGGTGCAAATGTCAGGTCTAAGACTACGCTGTGATTCAGAAGTGCACGCCCGGGCATTTTCTGAAGTGCAGCGGAACAAAATGTAGTGCTCGCTGATCTGACAACGGCGCATTGCCCTTAAACAAAGGCGGCGGCATAATGTAGCCCCTTTTTTCAGCCCCTACATGTGGAAGGTTCCCGTGACTCAGAAGCCCGACCAGTGTCTTGGTGAATGGATTGATCGTGAAGCCCTCGCCGAGGCGATGATCCCGCTTATCGGTCAGCTCTACCGCAATAACAATGTGGTGAGTTCGATCTATGGCCGCAGCCTGATCAATCGTTCGGTTATCGCGATTCTCAAAGCTCACCGCTTTGCGCGTCACCGTCAGTCCGATGCAAGCGAGTTGTCCGTACACGAGACTTTCCCGCTCGTTAAAGCCATGAGCGAGCTGAAACTGGGCGCTGCCTCGGTGGATCTCGGCAAGCTGGCTGTCAAGTTCAAGACTGAAGGCAATGGCCGTACCGCCGAAGCGTTCGTCCGTGAAGAACTGGCCGAGCTGGTGGGTCAACAAAACGCTTCGCCACGTAAAGGCACCGACGTTGTGCTGTACGGTTTCGGCCGGATCGGTCGCCTGCTGGCGCGTATCCTGATCGAAAAAACCGGTGGCGGAGACGGCCTGCGCCTGCGTGCAATCGTCGTCCGTAAAGGCGCCGAGAACGATCTGGTCAAGCGTGCGAGTCTGCTGCGTCGTGACTCGGTGCACGGTCCTTTCGACGGCACTATCACCGTCGATGAAGCCAACAGCACCATCACCGCCAATGGCAACCTGATTCAGGTGATCTACGCCAAGAACCCAACCGAGGTGGATTACACCCAGTACGGTATCAAGGACGCGCTGCTGGTGGATAACACCGGTGTATGGCGTGATGCCGATGGTCTTGGGCAGCACCTTTCGTGCCCGGGCATTGATCGTGTGGTCCTGACCGCACCTGGCAAAGGCAAGCTGAAGAACATCGTGCACGGTATCAACCACGGTGAAATCACAGCTGACGACAAGATTGTTTCTGCGGCTTCCTGCACCACCAACGCCATCGTGCCGGTGCTCAAGGCAGTCAACGACAAGTTCGGCATCGTCAATGGTCACGTTGAAACCGTTCACTCGTACACCAACGACCAGAACCTGATCGACAACTTCCACAAAGGCGATCGTCGTGGCCGTAGTGCTGCGCTGAACATGGTTATCACCGAGACCGGTGCTGCCACTGCTGCTGCCAAGGCGCTGCCTGAACTGGCTGGCAAACTGACCGGTAACGCGATCCGTGTCCCTACGCCGAACGTTTCCATGGCGATTCTCAACCTGAACCTTGAGAAGGCGACCACTCGCGAAGAAATGAACGAGTACCTGCGTTACATGGCGCTGCACTCGGACCTGCACAAGCAGATCGATTTCGTGAACTCTCAGGAAGTGGTTTCCACTGACTTCGTCGGCTCGCGCCACGCCGGTGTAGTGGATGCTGAAGCAACCATCGCCAATGATAACCGCGTTGTTCTGTATGTCTGGTACGACAACGAGTTCGGTTACAGCCACCAGGTGGTTCGCGTGATGGAAGACATGGCGGGCGTTAACCCGCCAGCATTCCCGCGCTAAGAGCAGTTACAGGCTTTAAGCGACAAGCTACAAGCTACAAGTAGAAACAAAAACGCCCCGACCGGGTAACTGGTCGGGGCGTTTTTTTGCCTGGTATCTGTAGGAGCTGCCGAAGGCTGCGAAGGCGATCTATCTGATACTCCGCCATTCGCAGCCTTCGGCAGCTCCTACAGGGTGACTCAACTGGCAGTCACAGCCTCAGGCGCTTGCAGCTTTTGCCCGCCTTTGCGGAACAGCACCAATGTAGCCACCAGACCCAGCACTGCGGCGCCCGTCAGCCAGATGCCCGGCGCTGCCTTGTTGTCCAAGACGTGAATCAGGTAGGTACAAGCAGCCGGGGTAAAGCCACCGAAGGTCGCAGTCGCAAGGCTGTAGGCCAGGGAGAAACCGGTTGTACGCACTTCCACTGGCATGATTTCGGTCAGGGCAACCACCATTGCGCCGTTATACGAGCCGTACAGGAAGGACAGCCACAGTTCGACCATCAGCAGGTTGCCGAAACTTGGGTGGGCCACCAGCCAGGACAGGGCAGGGTAGGCTGTTGCAATTGCTAGCACGGTCGCCCCCAGCAATAGCGGTTTGCGACCGATACGGTCGGACAGCGCGCCCATCACCGGCAGCCAGATGAAGTTCGATATCCCGACAAAAACCGTCACGATCAGGCTGTCGAGATCGGACAGGTGCAGCTCGTTTTTACCAAACGTCGGCGTGTAGGCGGTAATCAGGTAGAAAGACACGGTGGTCATGATTACCAGTGCCATGCCGCCGATCACCAGGCCGAAATTCTGGCCAATCGAGCGCACCACTTCTTTAAGGGTGGGGCGATGAGTACGGGCCTGAAATTCCGGTGTTTCTTCCATGGAACGACGAATCACGAAGATCACCGGTACGATCAGGCAGCCGATCAGGAACGGCACGCGCCAGCCCCATTCACCCATTTCTTCCGGGCTCAACCAGTGATTCAGGCCTACGCCCAGCAGGCCAGCGAAGACCACTGCTGCCTGCTGGCTTGCGGATTGCCAGCTGACGAAGAAGCCCTTACGGCCCGGCGTGGAAATTTCTGCCAGATAAACCGATACACCACCCAGTTCAACGCCAGCCGAGAAGCCTTGCAGCAAACGACCCAGCAGCACGAGCAGCGGTGCGGCGACGCCTAGGGTTGCATAACCCGGAACGCAGGCAATCAGCACGGTACCCATTGCCATCATCGCCAGCGTGACGACCAGGCCTTTTTTGCGGCCGTGACGGTCAATGTAGGCGCCGAGAAAGATCGCACCCAGTGGGCGCATGAGAAAGCCGGCACCAAAGGTGGCCAGCGAAAGCATCAGAGATGCGAACGCGCTGTCGGAAGGGAAGAAGGTTTTGGCGATGGCAGTGGCGTAAAAGCCGTAGACCATGAAGTCAAACATTTCAAGGAAGTTGCCGCTGACAACGCGAAAAATCGCTTTGCCTTTGCCGGTGTTCGAGGCCATTGAAAATTACTCGCTTGGGCTATCTGGTCGAGGTTCTGCGTTTCATCAACCTTAGCCAGATGGCTCTGGCCCGGTCGTGCTGACGTGGCAGTAACCCCAAAGGATCCGTTGTATTGTTATGTCCTGCTGCATCGGTCAAGGCTCCTGCCTGCACGCAACGCACAATTGTAACCATATGTGTAAAAGGTTCTAAAAACAACTCTTGCTACTTAATGTCCGCGCGATGGCGCGTGATTTCATCTGCGATTTGCAGACTCGCTAACTTGATCAGGGCGATGCCACGGAAGGGTGGTTGACGAAGATTTCAGGAATGTCGTGTTTTTGATGTGAATCGTTACGCCAAGCGCTTTATCATGCGCAGCCTTGACTGGTCGCAGCGTCATTTGGTCGCAGACAAAAGTGGCTTGCGACGCTACCAACGGTTAATGTTCCACCGATTGGCGCAGGTTTAGACTGCGCGCCAGGTTTCGATCCTTCATGTCGCCGGCCGCGATGTGATTTAGCCAGAGATGCCAGAGTGGTACCTCGGCCTGTTCTAAGGAGTACGCATGGCTGTCTACAACTACGACGTAGTGGTATTGGGTTCCGGCCCTGCCGGGGAAGGCGCGGCAATGAACGCCGCCAAGGCGGGGCGTAAAGTAGCGATGGTCGACAGCCGTCGGCAGGTCGGCGGTAACTGCACACACTTGGGCACTATCCCGTCCAAGGCCTTGCGTCATTCGGTCAAGCAAATCATTCACTTCAACACCAACCCGATGTTCCGGGCCATTGGCGAGCCGCGCTGGTTTTCGTTCCCGGACGTGTTGAAGAACGCCGAAATCGTTATCTCGAAACAGGTTTCTTCGCGCACCGGCTACTACGCTCGTAACCGCGTCGACGTATTTTTCGGTACCGGCAGCTTTGCTGACGAGAACAGCATCGATGTGGTGTGCGGCAACGGTGTAGTCGAGAAGCTGGTCGCCAACCAGATCATTATCGCCACAGGATCGCGGCCTTATCGCCCCGCAGACATCGACTTCTCCCACAAGCGTATCTACGACAGCGACACCATCCTCAGCCTGGGTCACACGCCGCGCAAACTAATCATCTATGGCGCTGGTGTGATTGGCTGTGAATACGCGTCGATCTTCAGCGGTCTGGGCGTAATGGTCGAACTGGTCGATAACCGCGACCAATTGCTGAGCTTCCTCGACTCGGAAATCTCTCAGGCGTTGAGTTACCACTTCAGTAATAACAACGTCATGGTTCGCCATAACGAAGAGTATGAAAAGGTCGAAGGTCTGGACAACGGTGTGATCCTGCACCTCAAATCCGGCAAGAAGATCAAAGCCGACGCATTGCTCTGGTGCAACGGTCGTACGGGTAATACCGATAAGCTGGGTCTGGAGAACGTTGGCATCAAGGCGAACGGTCGCGGGCAAATTGAAGTTGATGACAGCTATCGCACCAACGTGCCCAACATCTATGGTGCGGGTGACGTGATTGGCTGGCCGAGCCTGGCAAGTGCCGCTTACGACCAGGGTCGTTCGGCAGCGGGCGTAGTCGTCGACAACGGCAGCTGGCGCTATGTCAATGACGTGCCGACGGGGATTTACACGATTCCGGAAATCAGCTCGATCGGCAAAAACGAACACGAATTGACTCAGGCCAAAGTGCCGTACGAAGTGGGCAAGGCGTTCTTCAAGGGCATGGCGCGGGCGCAGATTTCCGGCGAGCGCGTGGGCATGCTGAAGATCCTGTTCCACCGCGAAACCCTTGAGGTTCTGGGCGTGCACTGTTTCGGCGACCAGGCATCAGAGATTGTGCACATCGGGCAGGCGATCATGAACCAGCCGGGTGAAGCCAACACCCTGAAGTACTTCGTCAACACCACGTTTAACTACCCGACCATGGCTGAAGCCTATCGGGTAGCTGCCTATGATGGTCTGAACCGGCTTTTTTAAGCGACTCCGGCCGGTGGCCTGAGCCGGCCGGGGAGACCGATTTCAGCGATTCTCAAGGGTGGCGCTGGCCAAACCGGGAAAGTCTGTAATCAGGCTGTCTACGCCGAAGTCGGCGAGCCTGCGCATCAGCGCGGGTTCGTTGACGGTCCACACCGACACATGCAAACCCTGACGTTGGGCTTTCTGTTGGCGTTCAGGGGTGCAGAGTGTCCAGTTCAATGCCAGATACTCACAGCCGTAGCTTTGGGCGACCTTTAGCGGGTCCAGCCAGGCGTATTCAGCCACAAGGCCGCGTGAGATATCCGGCGTCAGTTCCAGTGCTGCCCGCAACACTTCCCGAGAGCTTGAGGTAATCGTGATCTTGTCCAGTAGTCCATGACGCTGAGCCATTTCGCGAATTGCCAGTACGGTTGATGCGGCCCGCGTGCGAGAAGCGCTTTTGACCTCCAGTTGCCAGTGCTCGAAATCGCACTTTTCAAACAGCTCCTCCAGGCGAGGGATCGGGCAGGGATTGATCCAGCCCGGGCCGCCTTTACGAGCGTCATAGGTCACCAGATCCGCTGCGCTGTGTTCAATCACCTTGCCGCGCCTGTCAGTGGTGCGCTTCAGGGTTGGGTCATGGATCACCATCAGTTCCCCGTCACGGGACAGATGCAGATCAAGTTCGCAGCGGCGTACGCCGTGCTTGAGGCATTCCTGAAAACTGGTCAGGGTGTTTTCCGGTGCTTCGCCTTTGGCGCCGCGGTGGCCATAAATAAGGGTCACGTTTACTCCTGGTGGCCTTCAAGGCGTCGGTCTTGGTGTGATGGTCATTTCTTTGCTGTTATCAAATGCACCCTCTGGATGGAATACATTCCCTGTAGGAGCTGCCGAAGGCTGCGAAGCATTTAGCCTGACACACCGCCATCGCAGCCTCCGGCAGCTCCTACAGGATCAGCGTGTCCTTTATTCAGGCTTTTCCTGCTCCAGCGCCTGCCGTCGCAGCGCGGCTTGTCGTTGCAAAATGTATCGGGCCAGCAGTTGGCGCTGAGAGTCTGGAAGATCGATGAACTCGGTACCGATCTCGAATTGGCCATCCGGCAGCATGTCGCAATGCGTCACTTTGGCGTGCAGCATTAAAGCCGAAGCTTGCGGCATCAGGACTATTTTGATCGACAGTTGGGCATCAACGGCGAAGCTTGCAGGATTGTGAAATTGCACGCCGCCTTCAGAAATAATCACTGGCTGCGGGGCCCCGAGCTTGCCCAGTGTGGTTTGCGCCACCACCCGGCCGAGCAGTTCAATGCGCTTGCCGAACGACTGCAGCAGGCTGCTCACCACTCGATCCCGCTCGTCCAGCTGACGCAAAAGGTGCTGGGATTCGAACTCGTTGATGTGCAGTTCGCTGAGCAGCTCAAAGAGTGCCGAGGTCTCGCGCATGGCTTGGTGCCCGGCTTGGTCGGTGCTGGAGAGGAGGTTAATTTCCAGTGCGACGCTGTCCTCGATACGGTAGTATTCGCGGCGTTCTTCTTCATCTAATGTCGACATGGCGAACCCATGGTAGCGGCGATGGTCATAGTGGTTGCTCGCAGTGCTTAGAGTGTTTTCGAGTGTAAAGCTGCACGCTTAGGCCCGCCACAAGGACGTCCCCATTCCTCCGAACAAGTCCCTAAATGTTCAGACCTCTTTTTGTATTCATAGGCACGCGTTACACCCGTGCCAAACGCCGAAATCATTTTGTCTCCTTCATATCCCTGACGTCCATGATTGGTCTCGCCCTGGGCGTAGTGGTCATGATAGTCGTCTTATCGGTCATGAATGGTTTCGATCATGAAATGCGTACTCGCGTGCTCGGCATGGTCCCGCACGCCACCATTGAAGCCGGTGAACCGATCGGCAACTGGCAGGCCCTGGCTGACAAGGTCAGGCAAAATCCGCAGGTTGTCGCTGTCGCGCCATTCACCCAGATGCAGGGTTTGCTGACCAATAACGGCAACGTGCAGAAAGTCCTGCTCAATGGCATCGACCCGGCGCAGGAGCGGAAAGTTTCGATCATCGATAACTTCATGAAGCAGGGGAAGCTCGATGATCTGGCGGCCGGTGACTTCGGTATCGTGATCGGCGACAAGGCAGCCACCAAGCTCGGTGTCGGAGTGGGTGACAAGGTGACCTTTGTTGCCCCTGAAGTGACGGTGACCCCTGCGGGCATGTTCCCGCGCATGAAGCGTTTTACCGTGACCGGTATTTTTCATGTGGGGGCTGGTGAGCTTGATGGTTACCTGGGGCTGACCAACCTTGACGATCTGGGCCGTTTGCATCGCTGGAAAGCGAACGAAGTACAAGGGCTGCGTCTCAAGTTCGAAGACCTGTTCGAAGCGCCTCGAACCTCTTATCAAATCGCCCAGACCCTCGGCGAGCACAACTACTATTCCCGCGACTGGACCCGCACCCACGGCAACTTGTATCAGGCTATCCGCATGGAAAAAGCCATGATCGGGCTGCTGCTGTTGCTGATTGTTGCAGTAGCTGCATTCAACATTATTTCCACGCTGGTCATGGTGGTCAACGACAAGAAGGGCGACATTGCGATCCTGCGCACCTTGGGCTCTACGCCTGGGCAGATCATGGCGATTTTCATGGTCCAGGGCACGGTGATCGGCGTCGTCGGAACCTTTATAGGCGCGGTCGTAGGCATCATCGCCGCGCTCAACGTCAGTGCCGCGATTTCCGTTCTGGAAGGCCTGATCGGCCACAAGTTTCTCAACGCTGACGTGTACTTCATCGACTACCTGCCGTCGCAACTGATGGCCGAAGACGTGTTGATGGTATGCGGTGCGGCATTGGTCCTGAGTTTCCTCGCCACCTTGTATCCGGCCTGGCGCGCAGCGCGCACCCAACCGGCGGAGGCGTTACGTTATGAGTGAGTCGGGCATGAGTGATAAAGCAGTATTGAGTTGCCGTAACCTGGGCAAATCCTATGAGGAAGGCCCTGAGTCGGTAGTGGTTCTGTCGGGTTTGCAACTGGAGTTGTTCCCGGGTGAGCGCGTGGCGATTGTCGGCAGTTCAGGCTCTGGCAAAAGTACCTTGCTCAACCTTCTGGGCGGCCTCGATACGCCTTCCGAGGGCAGTGTCTGGCTGGCGGGCGAAGAGCTTTCCGCATTGGGTGAAAAGGCCCGCGGCCTGTTGCGCAACCGGGCGCTGGGTTTCGTGTACCAGTTCCACCATTTGTTGCCGGAGTTCACTGCGCTGGAAAACGTCTGCATGCCGCTGCTGATTGGCAAGACGGCGATTCCGGAAGCCCGTCAGCGTGCGACAGCGTTACTGGAGCGGGTAGGGCTTGGGCACCGTCTGGCGCACAAACCTTCCGAGTTGTCTGGTGGTGAGCGTCAGCGCGTGGCCATTGCCCGTGCACTGGTCAATCAGCCTGGCCTGGTGATGCTCGACGAGCCGACCGGTAACCTGGATCACCACACCGGGCAGGGCATTCAGGATTTGATGCTGGAGCTGAGCACTTCGTCGCGTACTGCGTTTCTGGTGGTGACTCACGACATGAATCTGGCCAGACAGATGGATCGTGTGTGGCGTCTGGAAGATGGGCGTCTGGTAGAAGCGTGACCCCGTTGACCCGGCACAATCGATCGCGCCGGGTGTCATTTTTGCGGTAATTTTTTCTACGGTGCACTGCGAATGTTTCGACCGTTATCCATTTTTATTGGCACGCGCTACACCCGCGCCAAGCGCCGCAACCATTTCATCTCGTTCATTTCCATGACCTCGATGATCGGCCTGGCGCTCGGTGTGCTGGCGATGATTGTCGTGCTGTCTGTAATGAACGGTTTCCAGCGGGAAATGAGTTCGCGCATCCTGGGCATGGTCCCTCACGCGGTCATCGCAGGCGTCCAGCCGCTGAATGACTGGAAGCCGGTCGCCGACGCCGCGCTGAAAAATCCTGAGGTCACTGCCGCTGTGCCGTTCACTGAAATGGACGGCATGCTGTCCTACAAAGGGGCGATGCAGCCAATCCAGATCAGCGGTGTCGATCCTGCGCTGGAGCATGAGGTATCGATCGTTGCCCAGCATATCGTGCAGGGCAAACTGCAGGACTTGAAAGCCGGTGAGTTCGGTGTGGTGCTGGGCGAGCTGAGTGCTCGCCGCTTCCGCCTTAACGTCGGTGACAAGTTGACCTTGATCGTGCCTGAAGTCAGCAGCGCGCCGGGGGGCATCACGCCGCGTCTGCAACGGTTGACCGTGGTCGGTATCTTCAAGGTGGGTGCCGAGCTTGATGGCTCCATGGCCTTGATCAATGTCGCCGACGCCGCGCAGATTCAACGCTGGCAGCCTGATCAGGTGCAGGGCGTGCGACTGGCCTTGAAAGATCTGTATAAAGCGCCTGAGGTTTCGAAGGTAATCGCTGGCGGGCTGGGTGCGGACTACCGAGCCGATGACTGGACCCATACTCAGGGCAGTCTGTTCAGTGCGATGAAAATGGAAAAAACCATGATCGGCCTGTTGCTGCTGATGATCGTCGCCGTGGCGGCGTTCAATATCATCGCCACGCTGATCATGGTGGTGAATGACAAGGGCGCGGACATTGCGATCCTGCGCACCATCGGCGCGACGCCCCGGCAGATCATGACCATCTTCATGGTTCAGGGAACGGTCATCGGTATCGTCGGCACTATTATTGGCGGCGTGCTCGGGATCATCGCAGCAATCAACGTGAGTAGTCTTGTGGGTTGGGTGGAGCGGGTCAGTGGCCAGCACATCTTCAGCTCCGATGTGTACTTCATCAGCAACCTGCCTTCCGAGTTGCAAGCGGGCGACGTGGTGCTGATCTGTAGCGCTGGCTTCATTCTCAGTTTTCTGGCCACGCTTTACCCTGCCTGGCGTGCGGCGCAGATTCAGCCAGCGCACGCATTGCGTTACGAGTAATTGATGGGGTGGGCCTGACAGTTTCCTGTTGTCAGGTCTGCCCGCCAGTGCCGCCCACTTCCGCCTCTGTTTTCGCCACTCTGGAGAACACCATGCCCTCTATCGCTCGTCTCTCACTGGTTGCCGCGCTTCTGACACTCAGTCAGCCATTGCTCGCATCGCCGACCCCCGCACTTACGTTCGGGCACGCTGCGCCAGCCGCTCAGGCCTCGCGCACGATCGAACTGGTTTTAGGTGATATGTACTTCGATCCCAAGGCGGTGCAGGTCAAAGCCGGTGAGACCGTACGCTTTGTGTTGATCAACAAGGGCCAGTTGCTGCATGAATTCAATCTGGGTGATGCAGCGATGCATGCCAGTCATCAGCAGGAAATGATCAAGATGCAGCAGAGCGGCATGCTCACGCCCACCGGCATGAATCATCACGCAATGGATCACGGCTCCATGGAAATGAAGCACGATGATCCCAACAGCGTGCTGGTTGAGCCTGGGAAAACCACTGAGCTGACATGGACCTTTGCCAAGGCCGGCAATCTTGAATTCGCCTGCAATCTGCCTGGGCATTATCAGGCGGGCATGGTCGGCAAACTGACAATTACCGAGTAGCCGCTGAAAGCGCGGCGTAAACTCTATAAACTTGTCGGCTTACTCCGATAGCTTCAAGTGATCCAGGTACCGTCATGCATCCTGCAGCCGAACACTCGCCGCTGGGCAAGTCCAGTGAATACATTGCCACTTACACACCGTCCCTGTTGTTCCCGATCCCGCGTGCCGCGAAATGGGCCGAGCTGGGGTTGACTGCACAGACGTTGCCCTATCAGGGCGTGGACTTCTGGAATTGCTATGAATTGTCCTGGCTGCTGCCATCCGGCAAGCCGGTCGTGGCCATTGCCGAGTTCAGCATCCCGGCTGATTCGCCGAATATCATCGAGTCCAAATCGTTCAAGCTGTACCTGAACTCGTTGAATCAGACGGCCTTTGCTGACCGTGCCGATCTGACCGCGACTTTGGTGAAGGACTTGTCAGCCGCTGCAGGCAAGCCAGTAGGTGTGCGCATTCGCAGCCTGGCGGACATTGAAAGCGAAGGCGTGGCGACGATGCCGGGGGGGTGCATCGACGAGCTTGATGTGAGTATCAATAGCTACGACCGGCCGCAGCCTGAACTGCTGCGTTGCGATGAATCCCGTGTTGTCGAGCAAAGCCTGCACAGTCACTTGCTCAAGTCCAACTGCCCGGTGACCAGTCAGCCGGACTGGGGCAGCGTAGCGGTGGAGTATCGCGGTGCCGAGCTGGACCCTGCGAGCCTGCTGGCGTACATCGTCAGCTTCCGGCAGCATTCGGATTTTCATGAGCAGTGCGTCGAGCGTATCTTTCTCGACCTGCAGCGCTTGCTCAAACCAGAGAAACTGACGGTGTACGCACGTTACGTGCGTCGCGGCGGGCTGGATATCAATCCGTATCGCAGCACGGAGTCGATCACCCCGGATAACCGTCGGCTAGCCCGACAGTAGGCAGCAAAAAGCCCGTCACTGACGGGCTTTTTTATGGGGACCGGTTTGCCTTCTCAGGACGTCAAATGCCGATGTTTCCCAAGGTCACGACGATATTGCGCAGTGTGCCTGCGATGCCCGGGTGTTCAAGTTCAAAACGCTCAACGGCAAGATTGACGCCATCGGCCAGGCTAGGATCCTGAGTTACGGACTCCAGCTCGATTTGTGACTGGATCTGCTGCGCCAGGGCTTCCAGATCGGCGCGCTCTGCTTCATTCAGAGGTGGATTCTGCTCCAGTTGCTCGCGCAGGGTATTGAGTTGTTCTTGCAGTTCGCGGGCAGGCATGACGTGCTCCTTCATTGATAAGTCTGTCCCATGGACCCCGGCGTCAGGCCAAAGGTTCGTCATGGGTATGTGACAAGACTAATCCACTCTGGTGCGGCTTGCCTGCAGATTGCGCGTCCAGTCCGGCGCCCTCGCGGCTAGAGCCAGTCCTGCGGGTCTGTGTTTACAGTCCGGGAGTGCGCCCAAAAATTCTATTTCAGGGCTTCTCGCCCTTGGCCCGGCGGAGCGCGATATCGGCCAGGCACGACTCCAGTTCGCCCAGATGATCAATCGCCGAATGCACGCCAAGCGCGTAAAGCTGCAATGTCGCCTGGCCCCGACGGTATTCGCGCTCGGCATCGGTCAGGGCATGCCACTGGGAAGGGGATAGGCCGCACAGCGAGCCACATGACGCGAGGCCGACTGTCCACAGCCCGGCGCTGAGGCCCGCTTGCAGCAAGCGTGGCTCGCCGCTGACGAGTACACAGCCATTCAGTTGGCTGACGTTCAACTCCATAAGCGCCTGCCAGCAAGCATGGGGAGCGGGCCAACCTGCTTGGGCGGCAGGGGTGGCGCGAATCAGATGGCTCAATGGTTGAGCCAGCTGATTCGTAAGGTCTTCGGGTAATTCGTCCAGCCATGCACAAGGCACTGCCTGCTGATGCAGCCTCTGTAATGCTCTCAAGGCGCCAGGCGTAGGCAGAGAATGCTCATCGCTGAATTCGGACGCATTGCGCGCTTGCGCACCAAAATCCACCAGGCAGCCGCTCAGGCCAAAAAGAACGGCTGTAAACGCGGGCAGGGGAGCTGTCACGGGCGCGAGCATGGCGATATCTCTTAAATAACGCTGAACGCTACGGGGCATTTGTGACAGTAAGATGAACATCTGGTGATGGTGTTTAAAAGTGTTTTATCGGTCTTACAGGCTCGAATAGCCAAGGTGCTGCCTAATTCCTGTCATATGGCCTTATACTCCCCGCCTTGACGTGTGGGGGCGTAGCGCCCGCTTCATTACTTTTGCCAGGAGTTTCAGCTATGCCCGTGACCGGTGCTGGTGTGTTCAATCGTCTTGCTCAGCTGTGTGTTTGTGCCGGTATGGCGCTGGTGCCAATGGTTGCACAGGCCGCCGAAGAAGATCCGTGGGAAGGTGTTAACCGCGTCGTCTTCCGCTTCAACGACACCATTGATACTTATGCACTGAAGCCTATCGCGCAGGGTTATCAATTCATTGCCCCGCAGTTTGTCGAAGACGGCGTGCATAACTTCTTCAACAACATCGGTGATGTCGGAAATCTGGCCAACAATGTGCTACAGGCCAAACCTGCTGCTGCCGGTGTCGATACCGCTCGCTTGATCTTCAACACCACTTTCGGTCTGCTGGGCTTCATTGATGTGGGCACCAAGATGGGCCTTCAGCGCAGTGACGAAGACTTTGGTCAGACACTGGGTTACTGGGGTGTGCAAAGCGGTCCGTATGTTGTACTGCCATTGTTTGGTCCAAGCACTGTGCGTGACGCCATTGCCAAGTACCCTGATACTTATACTTCGCCGTACCGCTACATCGATCACGTGCCTACGCGCAACACTGCGCTGGGCATAAATCTGGTTGATACCCGTGCCAGTCTGTTGTCGGCCGAGCGGCTGATCAATGGCGACAAGTACATCTTCATTCGTAACGCGTATCTGCAGAACCGCGAGTTCCGCGTCAAGGACGGTCAGGTCACTGACGATTTCTGATTGATGCGATGGAAATAAATAAAGGCGACCTGTGGTCGCCTTTATTTTTTACTATTTGTGAACCAGTTCCGCCGGGTCTCAGTTCATCTTGACGATAGTCAGGCCCAGTTTTTGTCCGCCATCGGCCTCGTCAGTTACCCACACGACCTCTGTTTCTGCTTCAAGGCCCTTGAGGGCTGCATGGTCTGAATCGATTCGTACGCTCAGTTTGTCGCCCACTTTGAAAGTTCTGGGTGCCTGTACCTGCATCCCGGAGCTCGATAAATCAATGCACACAGCCGGGATGACCTGGCCTGCGTAGATCAAACTGATGTCGGCTTCCACGCGCATCCGGATGTAGTCTCGTTTCTCCTCGTAGCTTCGATCATTTAGACTCATGTCTAGTCCTTCGTTTTCGTTGCTGAATTCATGGTTCTTATAACTCTGAGCGATTTGCCGTGTAAAGACGCAAAGTGGGCGTTGGCGCGTGCTTGAAACGCCCGTCGGATGGGAGTACCGTCTGCGCCTTGAAGGGCACCTCTGAAACGCCACTTACAGGATCAAAAGTCCGGTCGTGCGGTCAGAGAGGCTAGAAGCGAATCCAGTACGCAGACCCGTGAACCGGGTTGCCTACGCCAACCTAATCTGGCGCCGTTTGCCCACATGCAGAAAACCAGTGCCACGCTGCTGATAATCGATGACGACGAAGTAGTGCGAGCGAGCCTCGCCGCCTACTTGGAAGACAGTGGCTTCAGCGTCCTGCAAGCTAACAATGGCTTACAGGGCATACAGATATTCGAGCAGGACAAGCCCGATCTGGTGATCTGTGACTTGCGCATGCCGCAGATGGGCGGGCTCGAGCTTATCCGTCAAGTAACGGCGATCGCGCCGGAAACCCCTGTGATCGTAGTGTCTGGTGCGGGCGTCATGAATGATGCCGTCGAGGCGCTACGTCTGGGTGCTGCCGATTACCTGATAAAGCCCCTTGAAGACCTGGCGGTGCTGGAACACTCGGTTCGTCGGGCTCTGGATCGCGCTCGTCTGCTTCAGGAAAACCAGCTTTACCGCAAGAAGCTTGAAGCCGCCAACCGCGAACTGGAGGCCAGCCTGCATCTTCTTCAGGAAGATCAGGATGCCGGTCGCCAGGTGCAAATGAACATGCTGCCGATCAGTCCATGGTCGATCGACCAGTTTAACTTTGCCCATGAAATCATCCCGTCGCTTTATCTGTCGGGTGATTTCGTCGATTACTTCCGTGTCGACGAGCGCCGGGTGGCGTTCTATCTGGCAGATGTTTCCGGACATGGTGCTTCATCGGCATTCATTACCGTGCTGCTGAAGTTCATGACCACGCGCTTGCTGTTCGAGTCCAAGCGCGGTGGTACGCTGCCGGAGTTCAAGCCTTCTGACGTTCTTGGCCACATCAACCGCGGCCTGATCAGTTGCAAGCTGGGCAAGCATGTAACGATGGTAGGCGGTGTGATTGACGAGGAGTCGGGGCAATTGACGTACGCAGTCGGCGGTCATCTGCCGTTGCCTGTGATGTATACGCCGGGTGAAGCACGCTACCTGCAAGGTCGCGGTTTGCCGGTGGGTCTGTTTAACGAAGCCACCTATCAGGATCATGTGATCGACTTGCCAGAGTCGTTTAGTCTGACTCTGTTGTCTGATGGCATTCTGGATCTGCTTCCCGGTGATACACTCAAAGAGAAAGAGGCCGCGTTACCTGAACTGGTAAAAGCGGCGGGCGGCAGCCTGGATGGCTTGCGTCAGACTTTTGGATTGGCCACGCTAGGGGAGATGCCGGATGATATCGCCTTGTTAGTGTTGAGCAGGAACCTTGAATGAGTACCGGTAGAATCCAGTTCGCCGAGCAAGAAGGCACCTTCGTTCTCAAGTTTGTTGGGGAAGTGCGCCTGACCTTATGTTCGGCTTTGGATGCGACTATTGAGCGAATCTTCACCGCTCTGAATTTTTCGGCGGTGGTAATCGACCTGACCGAAACCCGTAGCATCGACAGCACGACGCTTGGCTTGCTGGCCAAGCTGTCGATTTTGTCGCGTCAAAAAGTCGGGCTCTTGCCGACGCTGGTCACCACCCATGAAGACATCACCCGGCTTTTGCAGTCGATGGGTTTCGATCAGGTGTTCAACATTGTCGACCGGCCGATCCCGTGCCCTGAATGCCTGACGGATCTGCCGTCCCAGGATCAGTGCGAAGAAGTGGTCAAGGCCAAGGTGCTGGAAGCGCACAAGATTCTGATGGGGCTCAACGATTCCAATCGCGAAGCGTTCCATGATCTGGTCAACGCGCTTGAGCGTCACTGATCAATCAGAACTACCGATTCGCCACTAAAAGGGCGGACAGCAAAAAGGGCGGCATCTGTGAGGATGCCGCCCTTTTAGTATTTCAGCCTGGTCTTTCAGTGCATTGATCAGACCTTGGCGCTGAGCAATGCTTCGAGTTTTTCCTGGTCGCGAGCGAACTGACGAATACCTTCGGCAAGCTTCTCGGTTGCCATGGCATCTTCATTGGACGCCCAGCGGAACTGGCTCTCGTTGAGTGTTACACGCGGCTCACCGGCGTTGCCCGGGTTCAGCTTGCGCTCCAGTGTGCCTGTGTCTTCTGCCAGCTTCTGCAGCAGGTCCGGGCTGATGGTCAGGCGATCACAGCCCGCCAATTGTTCGATCTGGCTCAGGTTGCGGAAGCTGGCACCCATGACCACGGTCTTGTAGTCATTGGCCTTGTAGTAGTTGTAGATGCGGGTAACGGACTTCACGCCCGGATCTTCGGCTCCGACGTAATCCTTGCCTTCAGCCTTTTTGTACCAGTCGTAGATCCGGCCCACGAACGGCGAAATCAGGAAGACGCCAGCATCGGCACACGCCTGGGCCTGTGCGAAGGAAAACAGCAGAGTCAGGTTGCACTGGATGCCTTTCTTTTCCAGTACTTCCGCAGCGCGGATACCTTCCCAGGTCGACGCCAGCTTGATCAGAATCCGATCCTTGCTGATCCCGGCCTTGTCGTACATATCGATCAGGCGTTGGGCGCGGTCGATACAGGCATCGGTATCAAAAGAGAGGCGGGCATCGACTTCGGTGGAAACGCGGCCCGGCACAACCTTGAGAATTTCCTGGCAGATAGCGACGGCAAAGCGATCAGACGCCAGGCCAATATCGCCATTAGCGCCGCTGAAGGCTGCCTTGAGGCGGTCAGCATTGCTGTCGCTGGAACCGGCCTTGAGCAGCAGGGAGGGGTTGGTGGTCGCGTCGACCGGCTTGAGTTTCTCGATGGCAGCGAAATCGCCGGTGTCGGCAACAACGGTGGTGAATGCTTTGAGTTGATCCAGCTTGGAAGTCATGAGCGTGCTCTGTCCTGTGCGGTTAGGTGACATTACCCGAGCGTTGCTGCCCACTCAAGGGCGCAAAGCATAACGCCGCGCCAGAACAGGGCGGCCTGCTGCCCGGGTGGGCGAAAACTCGATCCAGACTGGTTGGAGCGCGATCTGCCGCGCTTGTTCCATTGTTCAGTTCTGTAGTTTCAGCGACCTTCCAGCAGCCCGGCCGCCTGATCCAGGAGCGCCAATGGATCCTGAGTCTTGTGGATGTCCACCGAGAGCAGTTGCCGGAAGCGCCGTGCCCCCGGAAAACCAGTGCCCAGACCCAGTACGTGGCGGGTGACATGATGCATCGAACCACCGCTCTGGATATGCGCTGCAATGTACGGACGCATCGCAGCCAGCGCCTCGGCGCGGGAAATCACCGGAACATCGCTACCGAACAACTGCTGATCGACTTCAGCCAGCAGATAAGGGTTGTGATACGCCTCACGACCCAGCATCACGCCGTCGAACACCTGCAAGTGCTCCTGGCATTGCTCCAGGGTTTTGATGCCGCCGTTGAGAATGATCTCCAGGTCAGGAAAGTCCCGCTTCAGCTGCGCAGCCACGTCATAACGTAGTGGCGGGATGTCACGGTTTTCCTTTGGCGACAGACCTTCAAGAATCGCAATCCGCGCATGCACCGTAAAACTGGTACAGCCAGCGTCACGCACGGTGCCGACGAACTCACACAGCTGCTCGTAACTGTCGCGTCCATTGATCCCGATCCGGTGCTTGACCGTAACCGGAATCGACACCACATCACGCATCGCCTTGACGCAATCAGCCACCAACTGCGGATGCGCCATCAGCACCGCACCAATCATATTGTTCTGCACCCGGTCACTCGGGCAGCCGACATTCAGATTGACCTCGTCATAGCCCACGGCCTCAGCCATCCGCGCACACGCCGCCAGATCCGCCGGCACGCTGCCACCCAACTGCAACGCCAGCGGATGCTCCGCCTCGTCGTGCTGCAGGAAACGATGCGGATCAGCGTTCAGCAACGCACCAGTGGTGACCATCTCGGTGTAGAGCAGGGCATTCTTTGACAGGAGGCGCAGGAAGAAACGGCAATGTCTATCAGTCCAGTCCATCATGGGTGCAACAGAAAAACGCCGACTGAATTCAGGCGTTATATCGGGTTTTTCAGATGACATTAGCATCGGGAGCTCGGAGGAATACAGGGCGAGATTCTACCATCGCGCCCGTCGTGCATCCACGTTAGCCAATCGCTTCGGTCGTCCGCTGGAGCGTGACCGTTGCCTCGCGCGGAAGATCCCCACGATCCTTGGCCTGTCAGCCTGATCCGGGTAGAGAATCAAACAAGACCAATCTGATTACTTCATCCCGACAAGGCCCTTGGCCAGGCTGCGGCCTTCGGAATTCATGTTGTGATTGGACATTGCGTTATTAAGTGCGTTTGTTGCTACTCCTAAAGCAGATTGCATGCTTCTTATCTCGGTTGTAAGAACTTCACGCTGACGCTTACGCTCTTCGTCAGACAGCGTTTTATCGCTCGCCAGTTCCATTAGTTCCTGGCTTTTCTGGGCGATTTTTTCCTGGAGCTTACGAATATTCTTCAGTACTTCTTTAACGTCCTCTGGTAACGGAGCTCGATCAATGTCGGCGTACTTCTCACTCTCCGATTTCTCATGGCCTTCTTTAGATATCTGAACTTTCGTAGTCGCGGGTGCGGAGCTGGCGACCGCGGAGTTTTCGGTCGTCGAAGCTGACGATGCTGTCGTCAGTCGATCCTGCATGATGGGCGTGTTCGCGAGGGGTGTGATTTTCATCAGGGTTTTAGTCCCGGGGGGGGGGGGCGTTGTTAGGGTTTTTAGCGCTATGAGCCAGAAATACTTTTATTAGCCATATTTGTTGGTATGAGCGAGTGTTAAATCAGGCACTGCCTTGATTGCCAATCAGCGGCAGTCTTGCGAGCATGTTTTTTAGCGCTAACGCGTCCCACGGTAGATGCTCAGTAATGCCAAGGCCCACAATATCTGCGATCTCAGCGACGTCCCGCAATACGTCGACAACTTGCGCGATGCTAAGCTCTCCTTGGGCAATTCCCTCGAAAGCGCCGGCGGGCTTTTGAGGGTTGGCAAATAACAGCGAGCGAAACAGTTTGGGATCCAGCACGTCCAGATCGAAATGGATCGCCAGATGCCTTGCGCCTGTTGATTCAAACCATTCGAGGATGGCTTGGCTTCCCATCTGAGCGACCTGAGCTGGGCTTGCGTTTCTTAAACCCAGACGGCTGATTTCAGACGCCTCCCATTCGGTCGGATCATGCATGCCCAGATACATAATGTTCTGCGGTTTCAATGGCCGGGTGACAGCGCTTACGAAGTCCGCGTCACCGTTGCCCATGAGCATCCCGAGAACCATCGCGTGGGCGTTATTGAATTGCTCAGGAGTCATGATATCGGGGTGGGCATCCACCCACAGAACAGCAAGTTCACCCTCGTATCGTTCGTTTAAGTAAGCAAACGGCGCCAAGTCGACGAGGCAGTCTCCCCCGAGTATGACTAGTCGCTCCGGGTGGTGGTGATCGATGAGTTTTCGGGCGTTATGTAACTGAGCCAGCAATGCGCTGCGGCCAACGATCCCGCATTCCTCAGTCAACACAGCTTGTGACGGTGTCGCTACCGATACGTGTTCTGTCGGCCCGGAGTGCTCTGGTGCTAACCACGCCAGCAACTGCGCGCCGAAGTGATACGGTGCATTGTTGCCCCCCTGCCATTGAGGAAAAATCAGGCGCAGAGTTTTGCCATCGGAGATGGACATGGATCTTGAACTCCTGAGTGGAATTATGGGCTCAGTACAGTCGAGGTCTGCGTGGCGCAATGCCCGTAACCGGGAAATCCGGCTCGAACTTATCCAGATTAGCGAAGCCTGTTGGGGAGGAGATTATCGAAATCCCGTTAGCTTGCGCAGCGTGCTTTGCAGGGATTCTATTTGCTTGCACAGTGGAGATATATATGGCTAAGGTTGACTCTTTGTTGCGTGGATCGAGCAAATGGACCGAATTACTGCGGCCAAGGTGTTTTTGGAGACTGTGGGTAGGGGAAGTATCTCCGGTGCTGCTGAGCATCTTGGGATGTCGCGGGCGATGGCTACGCGCTATGTGGGTTCAATCGAAGAGTGGGCCCAGGCACGTCTGCTGCATCGAACGACGCGCAAACTCAGCCTGACTCCTGCAGGGGAGTTGCTGGTCCCGATCTGCCACGAGCTCGTCAGGTTAAGTGCAAGTGTGTGTGCAATAGGAACGACATTGGAAAGCACGCCGAAGGGCCTCGTGCGAGTAACGGCGGCCTCGATTTTTGCGGAATATTGTCTAACCGACGTTTTGATGAGGTTCTTGCAGCTGAACCCTGCCGTTTCAGTTGACCTGCAAGTCGTAGATCGGATGACCAACCTTGCTGAAGACGGTATCGACCTGGCGATCAGAGTCACCAATGATCTTGACCCTAATCTGATCGCAACCAGGCTCGGAGAAGTGCAGTCTTACATTTGCGCAAGTCCCGAGTATCTGTTGAAACACGGTACACCTGTTGATGTTCAAGATCTCGCGGCCCATAACTGCCTGACGTACGCCCACTATGGGCGAAGCGTGTGGTATTTCCGTGGTGGGGAAGAGGCGATCACGGTTCCAGTGGCGGGCAGTTTCACGACGAACGAAGCGGCTATCGTTGTGCGTGCTGCATTGAGTGGAACTGGTATCGCGATGCTCCCCGGCTTTGCCGTAACACGAGACATCGCCGAGGGCCGCCTTGTACGTCTCTTTTCGGACAAGCAAATATCAACGCTCGGCATCTATGCGGTCTACCTCTCCAGGCATCGAATGCCTAGTGCTCTGAGAGCGTTGATAGAGTTTTTGAAGGGCGCTTTAGGTAATGATGTTGCGGGCCATGCCAGTATTGCTGAAAAGTCGGCCTGAACCAGCGCGATTTGCAAAGCACTGCATCCTGCGATGCCATTTTTGCAGGCGGGATTTTTTTGTCAGAACTCATCGAGTTTTCTCAAGAACTAGATGATTTCAAAATGATACCATTCCCACTTCAAATCAGATCGTGTCAGTTCGACACATGGAATCCCGATTGGGAAAGGAAACCTGAATGTCATCGTTGCAAGCCGAAATGCTGGTTGAGCAGAAAGTCGCGAATGCCAAGAAATCTACGGGTGTCGCTTATCTGCTGTGGTTCTTTTTGGGCGGGTTCGGCGGTCACCGTTTTTATCTCGGCAAAACGGGCACTGCAGTTGTTCAACTGATCATTACCCTTATTGGTTGCTTCACCATTTTCCCTCTGATCATTACGGGCATCTGGCTGTTGATTGATGCTTTTCTGATTCCGGGAATTATTCAGGCAAGCGCCGAAAAAGCTCGTCATGAGGCACGTCTTGAAGTGGCAATCCTTCAGCAAAAATAAATTTGCAATAGTCGCTGGCGGCTTGAATTGCGTAGCACGCAAGTCTGTCAGTGGGTTCGTAGAATCAGGGAAGGGCGCCGGCGAGGCGCCTTCTTTGTTTGTGTTTTCCGCAAGCTCGCTACTTCTTCAGTAGGGCGAGTAAATGTATCGCTCTCAATATGCATGACCCAATTTCGTAAGGCCGAAAGGATGCGCTCTGTATCCCGCGACCTTGAGTAATCTGTATCTGTCGGCCGCTCCGTCAGGCTGATACGGTTTACATCCCTTGTGTTTTGAGCCCGCCATGATTGAACTTACCGCTTTCCCGTTCGGTACAACCGACTGGTCGACAATCGAACCTGTAGAACATCCCGGTGAAACCGGTACTGCTTACTGGCGCACCTGCCAGTTTGGTTCGGTCCGTGTTCGCATGGTCGAATACAGCCCCGGTTATCTGGCTGATCACTGGTGTTGGAGAGGCCATATCCTGCTGTGTCTGGAGGGCGAATTGCACACCGAGCTGGAGGATGGCCGACAGTTCATCCTTACTGCCGGGATGAGCTATCAAGTGAGCAATGACGCCGAAGGGCATCGATCATTTACCACTACCGGTGCCAGGTTGTTTGTGGTGGACTGAAGCGCTCTGAACATCACCCCATGTCTTGTCGCAGGATCTATTGATGCCGTTTGGTTTTCATAAAATGCATGCCAATGGCGATGACTTCGTCGTTGTGGATACGCGAAACGCTGCCAATCCGTTCACCAGTGCCGTTGCCCGGCGATTGGGTGACCGGAATCGGGGTCTTGGCTTCAATCAACTCGCGGTGCTGCTGGATTGCGATGATGCAGCGGCGCGCTTGATATTCTGGAACGCGGACGGCTCTTCGCTGGATGCGTGTGGAAGCGCGACGCGGGGTGTTGCCGATCTGTTGATGCGCGAAGCGCACGTCACGTCGGTAACGTTAAGGACGAATCGCGGATTGTTGGCGTGCGAGCGAACATCGAACGGTGATATCGCGGTCGACATGGGCAAGCCGCTGTTTGGCTGGGCGGATATTCCGCTGGCCCTGGAGCTGGACTCGGTTGTTTTGCCTCTGGCCGGTCGTCCGACAGCTTGCAGCATGGGCAATCCACACTGCACTTATTTCGTAGAAGATCTGGCCGATGTCGATATCGCTAAAATCGGTCCAGCGCTTGAGACCAATGACTTGTTTCCGCTCAAGACGAATGTGCATTTTGTTCAGATTATGAGTCGCCAGCATATTCGATTGCGTATCTGGGAGCGGGGGGCTGGCATTGCGCTCGGTTCAGGCTCCTGCTCCTGCGGCGCGGTTGTGAACGGTATTCGTCGTGGCCTGCTGGACTCATGTGTCGAAGTCGAGTGCGATGGCGGAAGCGTAACGGTTCGCTGGGACGGCAGAGGGCCGGTGTTTCTTATCGGGTCGGTAGAGAGTGTTGCGTCGGGTGAGATAGCGGAGGGACTGCTAGCGTTGCAGGCTTGATGCACCGCGGCGTCCCCATCGCGGGCAAGCCTCGCTCCCACAGGCCCTGCGTCGGGCGTACTCTGCCGACGCCATTAGTCAGGAAACGGCAGCGACAGTAGCCAGTGGCTGAAGGTGTTCAGCGAAGGCAGATGCTGGTAGCGGGTCGCGTAGACAAGGTAGTAGCTGCGTCCGCTGTCCATCGAGTCAAACCGTGCAACGAGTTCGCCGCTTTTGAGCTCGTCCTGCACGAGTATTTCAGGGACCAGTCCTATCCCGATGCCTGCCGAAACTGCCTGAATAAGATGTGCCGTGAGCTCAAAGCTCGGGCCGGATCTCATGTTTCGGTGGTCGACATCATGGCTGTCGAACCAGTCCGACCAGGCGTTTGGCCTTGATACCACGTTCAACAGCGCATGCTCGGCCACGTTAGCCGGTGACATGGAGCGGCACTCAGGCAGGGCAGTGGGGCTGGCAACGACGACGAGTTTTTCGCTGAGCAACTTATGCGAGATGTAGCCTGGCCATTCGCCTGAGCCGACGCAGATGATGGCGTCCATGTCGTGAGTGGTGGGCTGGGTTTCCGCTTGAATAATCCGTGAGTGGATGTGCACCAGTATCCCGGGGTGTTTTGCATAGAACTCATGCATGCGCGGTAGCAGCCACTTCGAACCCAAGGTTGGCAGGACTGCCAGATTCAATGGCCCGCCATCATTCTTGTACGAAATGGTCTGCAAGGTTGCGCTGCGAATGCGCCCCAGCGCTGCCGCCAGCTCATGCTGGTACAGCGCACCTGCGGCGGTCAGTTCGATCTTGCGCCCGTCACGTCGGAACAGTTCGACTTCAAGTTGAGCCTCCAGCGTCTGCACCTGGCGACTGACAGCGCTTTGGGTCAGCGTCAGTTCCTCGGCTGCCTTGGTGAAACTGCCATGCCGGGCGGCGGCCTCAAAAGCGATCAACAGCGACATTGATGGGGTCAGTCTTCTAGGGTTCATTCATAACGCTCATGCAAACCCAGCAGGAATTACGCTTGTGACCAAGCCTGAGAGGCGCAAAAATTAACAAAAAATAGAGTCTGATGCTCTGCGTGCGATAAGCCGAGCATGCCCAACGTGAATGCATAGATTAGCTTTTTAGCCTGTAGGAATTCCACATGATTGCCCGGTTGCCGCTGCCTGATGTCCAGAACACCACGTACGAAGCATTTCTCGACGCGCTCCAGGCTGCGGGTTTTCGTGGCGAAATAGTCCGTGATTATGGCGCCCGGACGGTATTGGCAACGGATAACTCGATTTACCAGCGTCTGCCCCAGGCGGCAGTGTTCCCTCTGGATGAACAGGACGTAGCGGTTGTTTCCCGGCTGGTCGCTGATCCTCGGCACAGCAAGGTCGTCCTCACTCCCCGTGGTGGTGGCACGGGCACCAATGGTCAGTCGTTGACTGACGGGGTGGTCGTTGATCTGTCCCGCCATCTGAACAACATCCTTGAGATCAATGTCGAGGAGCGTTGGGTCAGGGTGCAAAGTGGTGTGGTCAAGGATCAACTCAACGCCGCGCTCAAGCCTCACGGGTTGTTCTTCGCGCCCGAGCTTTCGACGTCAAACCGCGCGACGATTGGCGGCATGATCAACACCGATGCAAGCGGGCAGGGCAGCTGCACTTACGGTAAAACCCGAGACCATGTGCTTGAGCTTTCCACGGTGCTGCTAGGTGGTGACCGCCTGGACAGCATGCCGATTGATGCCGATAAACTTGCGGTACTCGTGAATCGCAGTGATCGTTCAGGTGAGGTGTATCGGTGTGCGCTGGGCATTGTTGATACGCAGGCTGAACTGATCGAAAGCACATTTCCCAAGCTCAATCGCTGCCTGACCGGATACGACCTGGCGCACCTGCGCGAGCCGGACGGTCGTTTTAACCTGAACAGCGTTCTGTGCGGTTCCGAAGGCTCACTCGGCTTCATCGTTGAAGCCAAATTGAATGTCTTGCCGATTCCCAAGTATTCGATTCTGGTGAACGTGCGTTACGCGGGGTTCATGGATGCGTTGCGCGACGCAAAAGCGTTGATGGAATTGAAGCCTCTTTCCATCGAAACCGTCGATTCGAAAGTCCTGATGCTGGCGATGAAAGACATCGTCTGGCACGGCGTCGCAGAGTACTTCCCGGAAAACCCCGACACGCCGACATTGGGCATCAATATCATTGAGTTCAGCGGCGATGATGAAGAAGTCGTTCAGCAAAAAGTCCATGAATTCGTCTTGCACCTGCAGCGCGACACGTCTGTTGTGCGACTGGGGCACACCCTTGCGGTAGGCGCCGACGCGCTCAAACGTATCTATGCCATGCGCAAACGCGCAGTGGGCTTGCTCGGCAACGTCAAAGGCGAAGCCAGGCCGCAGCCGTTTGTGGAGGACACCGCTGTTCCCCCTGAAAACCTCGCTGACTTCATTCAGGAGTTCCGGGCGCTGCTGGACAGCTACAGCCTGCAGTACGGCATGTTTGGTCATGTCGATGCTGGCGTGTTGCATGTTCGGCCGATTCTGGACATGAAAGATCCGCATCAGGCGGCCTTGATCCGGCCGATTTCCGACGCCGTTGCGGCCCTGACGCAAAAGCACGGCGGTCTGTTGTGGGGCGAACATGGCAAGGGCTTACGCTCCCAGTACGTGCCGGACTACTTCGGTGAGCTTTATCCTGCTTTGCAGGCACTCAAGGCGGCGTTTGACCCGCACAACCAGCTCAACCCGGGCAAGATCGCAACACCGGGGACTGTGCCGAGCGCTCAACTGACCCGGGTCGACGAGGTTCGTTTGCGTGGCGAACTGGATCGCACCATTGATGAGCGCGTGTGGCGCAGCTATGACGCGGCGCTTCACTGCAACGGCAATGGCGCCTGCTACAACTTCGACCCTGATGACGCCATGTGTCCTTCGTGGAAGGCTACGCGCAATCGTGTTCATTCTCCCAAGGGGCGGGCCTCGCTGATCCGTGAGTGGCTGCGACTGCAAGGGGCGCAGGGTGTTGATGTTTTGAATGCCGCCTCCGGGGCGACGCAGAATATCGCCCGGCGAGCGGTGAATACCGTCAGGCAGAAGTTGGGGCAGGACGATTTTTCCCACGAGGTCTACGACGCGATGGCAGGTTGTCTGGCGTGCAAGTCCTGTGCAGGGCAATGTCCTGTGAAAGTAAACGTGCCGGAATTCCGCTCGCGTTTTCTTGAGCTCTATCACAGCCGTTATCTGCGTCCGCTCAAGGATTACCTGATCGGTTCGCTGGAATACACCGTTCCTTATATTGCCAGGATGCCGCGCCTCTATAACTTCGTCATGGGCGCACGTCCGGTTCGCTGGGGGCTGGAGCGCATGGCGGGGATGGTCGACAGTCCTTTGTTGAGCCTGGTGGACTTTGCCGCCGTTTGCCGACGCTGGAATGTCGAGATAGCGACACCGCAGCGCCTCGCACTGCTGTCAGACGCGCAACGGGCAAAAAGTGTGATCCTCGTTCAGGATGCATTCACCCGGTTCTTCGAAACCCCGTTGCTGGCTGATTGGGTGGAGCTGATCTCAAGGCTTGGCTACAAGGTTTATCTGGCCCCTTACGCGCCCAATGGCAAGCCGCTGCAGGTGCAGGGTTTCCTCAAAGCGTTTGAAAAGGCTGCCAGCTTCAACGGCCAGTCACTGTTCAGTCTGCAGCAGTATCAGATTCCATTGGTGGGACTGGATCCGGCGATGACCCTGGTTTATCGGCAGGAGTACGCCAAGGTTCTGGATGCCGACAAGACACCTTCGGTGATGCTGGCGCAGGAGTGGCTGATCAATGCACTGCCGGATGGCGAAGTGCTGAAAGAAGCCGAGCCTTATCACTTCCTGCCGCACTGCACGGAAAAGACCAACGAGCCCGGCAGCATCGGTTTGTGGCAGAAAATCTTCGAACGGGCAGGGCTGAAATTGCAGGTTCAGGCCAGTGGCTGCTGTGGAATGTCAGGCACTTACGGGCACGAAACGCGAAACGCTGCGACGTCGGACATCATCTACGGGCAGTCGTGGAAGCTGCTCATCCAGAAATTCAACACGTCCGGGCGGGTCGTCGCCGATGGCTATTCCTGCCGCAGCCAGGTCAAGCGTCAGGAGGGGACAACGGTGCTCCACCCGCTGCAGGTTTTGCTGGCGCGCTTGAGGGAAGTCGCAGGCTGATTTGGCCACGTTCTGTTGGAGCGGTGCTTGCCCGCGAATCAGTCGATGAGGTACATCAGATGTACCGCGTCACCGTTCTTCGCGAGCAAGCTCGGCTCCTACAGATGGTCGTCGTCCTCGTACTTGAATGGCTACTGCGCGTACAACGGGTAATTCACATAGCCTTCGGCAGTGCCGCCATACACCGTCGCCGGATTGATCGGGTTCAACGGCCAGTCATTGGCGATACGGGCTGGCAGGTCCGAGTTGGCAATGAACGGGCGGCCGAACGCAACGAGGTCAGCCAGGCCTGAGTCCAGCAGTGCCGCGCCGCTTTGCGAGGTATAGCGACCGGCATACATGATCGCCCCGCTGAACGTGCTTCTCACGTCACGACGAAACGCTTCAGGCATCGCAGGGGCGTTATCCCAATCCGCTTCGGCGATGGACAGATAAGCAATACCGGCATTCTCGAGAACCTTGATGGCTTCGATATACGTGGTGTGCGGATCTTCCTCCACCAGGCCCAGGTACGTGCGGGCTTCATCAGTGCTGGTGAACAGCGGTGCGAAACGTACACCGACTTTCTCTTTGCCGATGCACTCGGCGACACCGGCGACGATCTCACGCAAGAAGCGCAGGCGGTTATCCAGCGAGCCACCGTATTGATCTTTGCGGTGATTGCTGTGGGCTGAAATGAATTGGTTAACCAGATAACCATTGGCGCAATGCAGCTCGATGCCATCGAAACCGGCGTCGATCGCATTGCGTGCCGCTTGAATATAGAGCTGAACAAGCTCCTGGACTTCATCGGTAGTCAGCGCTCTCGGCACGGAAGGTTTAACCAGTTCGCCTGCACCGGGTGCGGTTTCGATAAACACGCTTACCTGGTCTGCCGCAACGGCAGAAGCCGATACGGGCGCGGCGCCATTCGGTTGCAGCGCGGTATGGGACACCCGGCCGACATGCCACAGCTGGGCGAAGATAACGCCGCCTTCTGCATGCACCGCTTCAGTAACTTTGCGCCAGCCAGCGATTTGTTCTGGTGTGTAGATACCCGGTGTCCAGGCGTAGCCCTGACCGCGCGGTTCGATTTGCGTGCCTTCGGTAACCAGAAACCCGGCACCTGCGCGCTGGCTGTAATACTGCGCCATGAGTTCGTTAGCGATGTTGCCTGGCTGCGTGCTGCGTTGCCGGGTGAGGGGCGGCAGTACGATGCGGTTTTTGAGCGTGTGATTGCCCAGTTTGGTCGGGGTAAAGAATGGGCTGTTCGTTATCGAGTCGTTCATTGATAGGCCTTGGTCGACATTGAGTGTCTAGGGTTTATTAGACCAGTCGACTATTTTTCATCTGAAAATAATGGACGCTTTGCCGGTCGGCTTGGCGTCCACGGTAATCGTGTCACAGGGCGTTTGAAGCGCGAGAATCAGCCCAGTTTTTTCAGTAACGCTGCAGCGACTGCTGCGGAGCTGGCAGGGTTCTGGCCAGTCACCAGTTGCCCGTCTTCAACTACATAAACCTGCCAATCGCCAATCTTCGAATAGTCGCCGCCCAGACGCTGGAACTCGTCTTCGATCAGGAACGGCACCACCTTGGTCAGGCCAACGGCTTCTTCTTCAGAGTTAGTGAAACCGGTGACTTTACGACCGCTGACCAACGGCTTGCCGTCTGCACCTTTGACATTAATCAGCACACCCGGTGCGTGGCAGACGAAGCCGTGAGGCTTGTTGCTACGGTCAAAGGCTTCAATCAGTGCAATAGAGTCCTTGTCTACGGCCAGATCCCACAATGGGCCGTGGCCACCTGGGTAGAAGACGGCATCGAAGTCTTCAGCGCGGACACCCGACAGCAGGCCGGTGTTGGCGAGGACGCGTTGCGCCTCAGGGTCTTTGCGGAAACGATCCGTCTCAGCGGTTTGCGCATCCGGCTCGTCACTTTTTGGATCGAGCGGTGGCTGACCGCCGGCCGGGGAGACGACGGTGATCTCGGCACCGGCATCCTTGAAAGCGAAATAGGGAGCGGCAAACTCTTCGAGCCAGAAGCCGGTTTTTTTGCCGGTGTTACCCAGTTGATCGTGAGAGGTCAGAACCATAAGAATTTTCATAAAGCACTCCTTGAAGAGGAAAGGTTGGTCAATGAAGCAGCGTGGACATCTACGGCGCCAGTGCTTCTGGTGACCGATGGAGCAGAGCTTAGATTGAAAATAGACCAGTCGTCTAGAGTTTTTTTTCAGATTGCTGCCCTGAAGGTTTGTCTCGTAAACGGAAGGTTGGTTCAAAACTAGACGACTGGTCTAATGTTTGCTATTTTTCGCGCATGAAACCAACTTATGACGATACCCGCCAGCATTTGCTCGACACCGGCCACCGCATGATGGCGGGCAAGGGCTTTACCAGTGTGGGGCTCAGCGAGCTCCTGCAAGTGGCTGGCGTGCCCAAAGGCTCGTTCTACCACTACTTCAAATCCAAGGAGCAATACGGACAAGCCTTGCTCGAAGATTACTTCGCGGGCTATCTGGCGGACATGGATCGACGTCTTGCGCTGCCAAGGTTAACGCCTTGCGAGCGACTGATGGATTATTGGTTGGGATGGCAGCAGCGATGCGTCGAGCCGTTCAGTGGCAATGAGTGCCTGGTGGTCAAGCTGAGCGCCGAAGTGGCTGACTTGTCCGAGTCGATGCGCATCACATTACGTGACGGTGCAGAGCAAATCGTGTCGCGCATCACCGCCTGCATCAAGCAGGGCCAGGCCGACGGTTGCTTGCCTGGCAACGACGCGCGACAGCTGGCCGAAACGCTGTACCAGATGTGGCTGGGTGCGAGCCTGCTGAATAAGCTGCAACGCGATGGGCAGCCATTGCAGACGTCTATGAGCACGACCAGACAGCTGTTGGGTGTCTCAGACAGCGTTTGATTGGTTGGGACAAGATTCGATTTATGCGACTACGGTTTTGTAGGAGCTAACGAGCTTCGCGAGGCTGCGATAGCGGTGTGACTGACATACCGCTTCGCGACCGTCGTAACCTCCGATGGCTCCTACAGGGATCAGGGTTGCGATTTAGATGAGTAATCAGATAGCGCTTGTGTGCAGCTTTGACGCATCCAGTGTGCCGGGAACATGTGCAGCCACAGTTCTCTGTTGCAGGCAGTAATCCAGACTGCCCACCAACCACATGGCGTAGGTCATCAGTTCAATCCCTTCTTCGACAGCTGTCTTGGCCAGACGCGCATAACCGTCGTCCAGAATCAGATGCCAGAGTGCTCCCATGCCAAATACCCGGGAAAACACCAACACGCACAATCCGGTCGACAAGGTCCCGAACGCTGGTGTTCGGGTGAAGGCTGCCAAGGCACGTAGGGTGTCCTCACGGTTTGCCGGGTTGAACGCAATCATCACTGACGTAATGGCGATCAGCAGAAATGGCCAGCACCAGGCGCTGTGACTGATCGGGTCAAAAAGGCCGTCGAGCTCCCTCATCAACAGGCAGGCAAAGAAACCTGCAACCAACGTCTTGAAGCCTTTCTGACCCTCATTGACCGGTGAAAACCAGAAGAGCAGGGCGCAGGCGAAGAGCATCAGTTCCTGAGTGATTTCGGTAAATGAAATTTCCAGCAATTGCGTATCAAATACGGCGATATCCAGCCAGATCATCCCGAAAACAACGCCCGTCAGTACCAGCTTGAGCAGGAGCATGAGTGACGCGGTTTTTAAATCTTTGAACATGAGGGGCAAAACAAAAGCTCCTGGCTTGCGGATGCAACACGATGTGTCACGGCTCGCAAGGGGACGCTATTTCATTAATAATTTCAAATGCTTCCGTTGATTGTCGGAATTGATGAAATTCATACTCATGATTATCTGCCGGGCGCGTAACGCTTTATCGAGTTATCGGGATCCTTGTTTCGCGTCGACATCACAACGATAAGCCTGGTCTTTCTGAGTGCTCACCAACGCTTGGCGCTCGGTTAATTTCGCAGTGATATTGTTCCAGGCGATACTGCCCAGCGGCACCCGGAGCGGCACCTTGTCAGCCTGTGCTATCGCGATCATCTCGTTGGCAATCTTGCTCGCATCGCCCATGGACGGACTGAAATCGCCACTTTCGAGGCGTTTGCGCAGGTCGCCCACCGGGCTGTTTTCATAAGCCGCTGACGGTTGCGCACTGTCGATGCCTGCCAGGAAGTTCGTACCCGTCGGTCCGGGCTCCAAAAGGCACATCTGGATGCCAAAGGGTGCGACTTCCTGAGCCACTGCTTCGATAAACCCCTCCTGACCCCATTTGCTGGCGTGGTACAGACTAAAGCCCGGATAACTGATCCTGCCACCTTCAGAACTGACCTGCAGAACCCGGCCTTTCCGTTGCTTGCGCAGGTGAGGTAACAGCGCCTGGATGAAAAAAATCGAGCCGAGCAGATTGGTCTCGATCTGGCGCCTGATCTGATCCGATGAAAGCTCTTCTGCTGCACCAAATGTTCCGTAACCGGCATTGCTGATAACGATGTCGATATGCCCCAGTGCCTGAAATGCTTCAGCAACAGCCGGGGCGATGCGTTTGCTATCAGTGAGGTCCAGTTGAATGGGGATGAGTGCCGCCGGATAATTTTTTGTCAGGTCGTCGAGTGCCCCGGCGCTGCGGTAGGTTGCAGCAACCCGGTCACCGCGTTTAAGCAGCGTTTCGGTCATCAGTCTGCCGAAGCCGGAGTTTGCTCCAGTGATAAACCATGAAGTGCTCATGTTGATGTCCTCATTTATGTGTGTATTTCAAACCAAGAATGGGACTGTCATGCTGTTCTGAATAGACCATCAATGACGAACAGGCTGATCGAAAATTGCCACTAATCAACGAGCTCAATTTGAAAAGCCTGCGTATGGCGTTAGCCGTCGCTGATACCGGCAGCTTCCGCCGCGCAGCTCATTCGCTTGAGATGGCGCCGTCAAGCCTCAGTCATGCGATTACCGAGCTTGAGCACACGCTCAAGCTGCGCCTGTTTCATCGCACCACGCGCAGCGTTGCGCTGACAGTGGAGGGTGCGGCTTTCCTGTGTCGTATTCGTCCAGTACTCGGCGACCTGAGCGTCGCCCTCGACGAAATCAATCAACAGCATGAGGGCCGCATCAGCGGTGAGCTGCGCATCAATACCCCGTTTGCCGCGGCACGTTATTTGTTGAAAGAGGTCGTGCCGGACTTCATGAGGCTCCATCCGGGCATCGAGCTTGAGCTACGTCACGAGGAGCGGCCGGTGGACATCGTCGCTGATGGCTGTGACGCAGGTATTCGACTGGGCGCGAGTGTTCCGGCCGATATGATCGGAGTGCCGTTTGGTGGCAAGGCACGTTTCGTTCCCGTGGCTTCTCCAGACTATCTTCAGCAATACGGCCGTCCTGCTCATCCGGCAGACCTGATGGCGCATAAATGTATCCGGGTCAGAATGCCCAGAGGTGAGCGCTACGCCTGGGAGTTTGCGCGTCAAGGAGAGGAAATAGAGCTCGATGTGCCGGGCTCGCTGACTGTCAACCGGATGGCCCTGATGATAGAGGCTGCCGAAAGTGGTCTGGGGGTAGCGTTTGTTCTGGAACACGCTGTGGCGCAAAGTCTTGCTGACGGGAAACTGCAGGTGTTGTTGAGCGACTGGTGCCCGGACGAGCCAGGGTTGATGCTCTATTACCCGGGGCGGCGCAATGTGCCTGCTCCGTTGCGGGCGTTTATCGGGTTCATTCAGGCCTTGAGGCGCTGAGGACAGATTCTTACACCTCGCTGTCACGCAGCAAGTGCGGCCGCTTCAGGCACTCATGTTCAATGTGAGGCAGCGATAGCGTTCTGTCTGGTACACCGCTTGGCGACCTTCGTAATCTCCGATGGCTCTTACAGAATCCGGATGTGCGATGCGTTTCACGATCGCGGCGTGTTCAGATCCTGGTGGTCAGCTTGTGCATCATGAAACGATGATCAGCGGAGAACAGGCGGCGGTAAGTCAGCAATACCGCACACACCGTTCCCAGCGCTGAAGACGCGGCAATCAGAAACATGATCACAATCTGGTAGCGCACGGCTTCGGCGGGTGATTGTCCGGCCAGCACCTGACCGGTCATCATGCCCGGCAAGCTGACAATGCCCACCACACTCATCTGATTCAGGGTCGGGGTCATGCCCGCTCTGACGGCTTGTCGCGCCGCCATTTGGGCGGCCTCCCAGCGCGAGCCGCCCAGTGCGAGGATCATCTCCACGGTACTTCGGCCTGACGAGAGTTCCTGCATCATGCGTTCAATGCCCAGTGATACACCAGTCAGCGTGTTGCCCAGGATCATTCCCAGAATCGGAATCGCATATTGCGGTTCGTACCAGGGGCGAATCTGGATGACCAGCAGCAAGCCGATAGCGGTCACCAGCCACGAGCTGCCCCACACCGAAACAATGCTGTCCGCCCGGCGCCCGGCGTAGGTGCGTTTGCCACGGCCGGCCGCAGAAACACCGGCGATGAGCGTCATCAGGCACATCAGCGGCAACACCACATACCAGTAGGCAAATTCGAACACCCAGCCGAGGATGTAGCCGATGGCAAGTAACTGAACCACGGTCCGTATCGAGGCCCAGATCAACTGGCGGCCCAGCCCCAGTTTCAAGCCCAGAGACAAGGCGCCGTTGATCAATATCAGACACGCTGCAATGGCGATATCCGCCGCCGACAAGCTTTGATAATTCATCAGTGATCCATGGCCGTCAGCACACCTGCGTGCATTTCAAGTCGGATGTTGCTCATCCGTTGCGCCTGATCGTGATCATGCGAGACCCATATATAGGCACGCTTGGCTGCGGTGTCATTTGCAAACCACACATCGACTAATGCCTCCACTTCTCTGGATGATTGAGGGTCCAGCGCGGCAGTGGGTTCGTCCAGCAGCATGACTTCCGGGTCTAGCTGAATAGCGCGAATCAGCGAAACGACCTGGGCCTCTCCACCCGAAAGATCCTCTGCGGTCTTCAGTAAAAAGCTTTCTGGTTTGCCAGCCTGGCGCAGAAGTGCTCTGGCTTTCTCAATATCAAAGGTCTGCTGTTTGAAGATATTCAGGCTGTAGGGAAAACGCAGGTTGTCCTCAACCGTGCCATCGACCAGTGCTGGACGTTGCGCAATGTAGCAAACCCGGCTGCGGTAAGCAGGAATCTGCGCAGCCACAACAGGATGATTTCGCCAGACCACTTCACCGGAACCGGGCGCATCCAGCAGCGCCAACGTGCGCAAAAAAACACTTTTTCCAGACCCGGACGAGCCAGTTATCGCCACTCTGTCGCCGCCGCTCAAGGTGAAATTCACCGGGTGCAGCAGTTGAACAGCGTTGCTCTGATCCATGCGACTGAGCGCGCGGGCTTCGACCAGTTTGGAGTCTTGAATGCTCGGCGGGGTGGGTGACGACAAGTACAGACTCCAAAAGCGCAAGGTTAACGGTGAAGTTTGCTCGCGCCATCAGGGTAAATACAAGAAGCCCGGTTACTTAACGCGGTCCTTGCAGCTTGTAGCCCATGCCATGAACGGTGTGCAGTAACGGCGTATCGAACGGTTTGTCGATGGTTTTGCGCAGTGTGTACAGGCTGGTCCGCAGGCTGTCGGAATCCGGTGCATTGCTACCCCAGATAGCCTGCTCGAACTCTTTGCGTTTCACCACCATTGGGCTTTTGCGCATCAGTAATTCGAGCAGCAGCCTGTTGGTAGGGTTAAGTCTGAGCAATGTGCCGCCTCGCCTGACTTCCAGCGAATCCAGGTCGTAAGTCAGGTCATGGATCTTGAGCACGTTCTTTTTCAGGCCGGTGGAGCGCCATGTCACCGCTTCAACCCGGGCATATAACTCCGAGAGGGCGAAAGGTTTGACGATGTAATCGTCGGCGCCCACGTGGAACCCGGTCAAACGATCTTCCAGTTGGTCACGGGCAGTTAGCATGAGTACCGGAACGTTCTGTCGTGCATCCTCCCGCAGCTTTCTGCAGAGCAGATTACCGTCCATGCCGGGCAGCATCAGGTCGAGGATGATCGCGTCGAAATTCCCCGTCGTCGCCAGATGCAACCCCGTGAGGCCATCCAGCGCTCCGACGACTTCGCAGCCCTTGAGCGTGAAGTACTCTGAGACGTTGGCGAGGATGTCTTTATGGTCTTCGATAACAAGTATGCGCATCAGGCTCACATTATTCTGTGGTCTGCCGGGACTGTCGCTTTTTATCCCCGGCATGACGTCTGTTATTTGTTGGCCAATACGCCGTCTGCAGTGTTGTTGCTGCACCCGGCAAACATATCCAGCGAAGGGTCGTAGACGTGAGTATGCACCTTCAGCAAACCGAGCATTGAATGGAACAGGTTGTCTTGGCTGAGGGACGCATTACGTGTTTGTTGCAAACACGCCGTATCAAGGGCAAATGACTGCTGATAGGTATCCGAAAACCAGACCATCATGGGCACGTGTTTTTGCTGGTCCGGGGCAAGCATGTAAGGCGTGCCGTGGAGGAACAGGTTGTATTCGCCCAGCGACTCACCATGGTCGGAAAGGTAAATCATCGCGGTGTCTACGTTGGCCTGGTTATGGCGCAGGATATCAATCAGGCTTGCTAACACATGATCGGTGTAGAGCAGGGTATTGTCATAGCCGTTCACGATGCTGTCCCGGCTGCACTTGTCCAGCGCGTTGCTTTCGCAGACGGGGGTAAATTTCTCAAATTCCTTCGGATAGCGTTTGAAGTACTCCGGGCCGTGGCTGCCCATTTGATGCAGTACCAGCACGGTATCCTTGTCCAGATGCTCAATGAAGTTCTGCAGCCCCTGCAGCAGGATTTCATCCCTGCACTCACTGTTGGCACACAGGCCAGGGTCTTTCAGGTTGCTGACATCCTGCAGCGTAACGCGGTCACAGGTACCTTTGCAGCCAGACTGATTATCACGCCAGATCACGTCTACTCCGGCACGCTTGAGTACATCCAGCAGACCTTCCTCTGTTTTGGCCGTGGAAGCGTCGTAGTTTTTACGGCCCATGTTGGAAAACATGCACGGCACCGACACCGCTGTCTCAGTACCGCAGGAATGTACGTCAGTAAAGGCAATCAACCCTTGCTCGGCTCGTAGCTGCGGCGTTGTATCCCGGTTGTATCCGAGAATCCCGAAGTTCTCGGCGCGTGCACTTTCACCGACGACCAATACGGTTAACGATTTGCGCGGTCGCTGTGCCCAGGCGCTGTCCCGAGAGGCGTCTTCGCCGATTTTCAAGAAGGGTTTTTGCGCCGTAACGATTTGCTCATGCAGGTAGCCGATTGAGGCACCAATGTAGTTGCTGGGCACGACCATCAAGCGTAACTCGTGGTGGTTGCGAAACAGTGATGACAAGCCTTGATAGTTGAGTAATGCGACGCCGCCAATAGCCGCAGCACAGCCGATACTGACCAGTGTCTTGCTGATGAGCTCGCGGGGCAACGGGCGATAGTTAATGGGTGTCTTCCACAACAGGAACGACGGCAACAGGCCAAGCAGCAAAATGTAAACAAATAGTTTAAGTGAAAGTAAATCCCACACTTCAGTCGCGTTGGTCTCAGCGAAGTTTCGTAACATGCCAGCGTCGATCAGTACCCCATAGCGGCTCATAAAGTAAGCGACGCCTGCACTGATCATGAATAAGGCGATCAGCACCGGTTTAAATATTTTACGAAAGGCCAGTAACGTGAGCGTGATGTTGAAAACACCAAACAACATAATACCGAACGCCAGGCGCAGCATTGCGTTGTGGTCGGTGATACTTAAAAGGTGCTGCCACAGCCTGCTGTTGAATCCGAGCAACAAGAAGGCGCTGGCGAGCAGTGTCGCCACCTCGGGGCGTATGGGTTTAATTTTAAACATGTGATTCCGCTTCACTCAATTAGGGAGGGCGCTCGGGTGTGGCTGAGCATGACGTCTCCAATGGCGCAGACTTTAGGCAGCGAATGATCAAATTTTTGTGAAAAACATGCCAATAAAAAGTAGGGGTGTTGGTAGAAGTTAATGCTAATTGTTAGCAACTGAACGGTGGCTGAATAACCGTATTTCAGTGCATCTTTTACGACTTATTTTTCACATTGTTTTCACCGCTCTCCCACGTGGCTCACTTTAGGCTGCTGCCCACAGTACGGCGAACTTCAGAACACAGCGCCTGACGTTTGTCAGGGTGGTATTTTTTGCAGGAGCGGTGGCGTGAGCACTACCTTGATCAATGAGCAGGTTCTTTCCGGTAAAGCCTCTTTCGCTTCAATGTTCAGCGGCCGTTCAGTAATGGCCATGGCGGTGGCTATTTTGGCCGTGGTATTAATTATCTGGTTTTACAGAATGACACCGGTTGTCGACTTAAGTATCCATAACAACTTTAATAACTCTAACTTGTATGAGCGCTGGACCCGAGGCGATGTTGTGGTCATGGTCCGACACGCAGAACGCTGTGATCGCTCTGGCAACCCGTGTCTGGGCAGCGCGGATGGCATCACGGTCAACGGCAGTCATTCGGCGCAGGCGGTGGGTGTCGGTATGCAGCAGATGGGCCTTGAAAACGCCCAGGCCATTGCCAGTCCGCTGACTCGCACTCGTCAGACCGCTGACCTTATTCTGGGCCGAGTCGTGCCAACCCAGAGCTGGGTCAGCGATTGTAATAGTGGTTTCAGAGACTCGGTTCTTGCCCACAAAAAGTCTGCACAGAATCTGGTGCTCATCACCCATAGCGGTTGCATTGATCAGTTCGAACGCAAGATGGGTGTACGCGCCGGGGATCGTTCCAGTGAATACGCCCAGGCTGTGTTCGTGAACGTAGACGGTAAACATGCGCCGAGCATCATCGGTTCAATGGACGCAGCGCAGTGGAAAAACATGACGATTGGGCAGGTGAATTGATGAAGGCCTCAAGTGCCCGTTCCGGTTTCTATTCCCGCTATCTGGGCTTGCCCGTGTTGTTGGCGTTGCTCACCTTTCTGGCTTTTGATCTGACGGATCTCGACCGGCTGTTCAGCAACCTGTTCTTCGACCCTGTCGTGGGCGCGTTCCCTATCGGTGAAAGTCATCTCTTTGAAAAGATCACTCACAAGTGGGCGCGAATAATTCCGGACTGGACGGGTGAGCTGGCGATCATCGGTGCATTGCTGTCGTTCGTCTGGCCTTGTGTTGAGCGCTATCGTCACACGCAGCCCGGCCGATTTATCACCCGCTCGCGAGTCGTAAGCCCGCTGAAGTTCCTGCAGCGCCACCGTCTGGATTTCTTTTTCGTCATCGTCGCATTTGCACTGAGCACCGGGCTGATTCATTACCTGAAAAGCCACACCAGTATTTATTGCCCGGTGGAAACCACGCTGTACGGCGGGAAGGAGTTGCATAAAGAATGGTTCGAGCACTTCACGTTTTGGCGCGAGGCGGGCGCCGGGCGCTGCTGGCCAGGTGGTCACGCCTCCAGCGCGTTTAGCCTGTTCGCGTTGTATTTCGTCGCGCGACGTTATCGCTGGCAGCACTCCAGGCTTTTATTGGCGGGTGTGGTTTTACTGGGCCTCGTCTATGGCACAACGCGGGTTTTGCAGGGATGGCACTACCTGTCACATACCTTCTGGGCGGGCATTTTTGTCTGGCTGAGCACTTTCCTTGTGGCGCTGTTTTTCTATGGTCGCTCGGCCTTGCAACAGCCGATCCGCGTCAAAGCAGAGCCTCGATTTGAACCAGCGTTAATCAACCCGACGCCTCAACACGTAACAAGCACTGCCTCTGTCATCCAATAACGGAACCTGTCCATGGCTATTGCACTACCAATTCGCGCATCGCGACCTTTTGATTTTCGACTCGCGTTAGGTATCCCCATCGTTTTGATGGGGTTGATGTTGCTGCTTGACCCGACCGCGCTGGATTTTTCCATCGCTCAGATGTTTTACGTGCCGGGAGAGGGCTTTATCGGGCGTAAAAGTTACTGGCTGGAGGACATCCTGCACGACCGTGTCAAGCAGGCGGTGATTCTCCTGTTCGTTCTATTAACGATTGCCTATCTGGGCAGCTGGTTTTCGTCGAAGCTCACGCAATGGCGTCGGCCGCTGGGCTACACGGTGCTGGCCATCGCGTTGACCACGTCAATTGTAACGCCGCTGAAGGTGGTGACGGCCGTGCAGTGCCCGTGGAGCCTGAGCGATTTCGGTGGCACGGAGACTTACACGCCATTGCTCAGTCAGCGACCGGACACCCTCAAACCGGGCCGCTGCTGGCCGGGCGGTCATGCGTCTACCGGGTTTTCGTTGCTGGCGTTGTTCTTTGCCTTGCGTGACCGCCATCAGCGCGGCGCGCGCATCGCCCTTGGGTTCGCGCTCGGGTTAGGGGTGATTTTGTCTGTGGGCCGGATGTTGCAGGGCGCCCATTTCCTTTCCCATAACATCTGGACCCTGCTTTTTGACTGGGTGATCTGTGTGCTCTGCTACCGCTGGATTCTCTATCGTCCGCAGGCACAGGCATCACTCGACTCTGGCACTGCAGAAGTGGCAGGCGGGAAGGGCTGAATATCATGTGCATGCAAATCCTGGGTAAACGTGGCATTGCTGCATTGGCGGTGTTGCTATCTGTCACGGTGCTGACAGGCTGTGAAAGTACCCGGGAACGGCTACTCGCTCAGGGCTATCCAGCGCCGTATGCCAGCGGCTTTGAAGATGGCTGCGGCAGCGGCAGGCAAGCGGCCGGAGCACTGGGTGAGTTTCGCAAGAACGTGCCTGCTTACCTGGATGATCGTAAATACGCCACAGGCTGGGATGATGGTTTTCGCCAGTGCCAGGCCAGCACGACCAGCGATTTTCAGCGTCATGTGGGCATCGACAGCCAGGCCGATCGGGACTGGCAGCACAGCAAGGATCAGGCGTGGAGCAAGGCAATCAGGCATTGACGATAGAGGCTTGGGCAGTGCCTTCGCAGCTCTGCCGTTCACCCCTGATCAAAAATCAGTGCAAAGCGCCCGCGCTGACCGCCACGTCTTCCTTCACGTCCAGCGCTGTGACCACCATTTGCCTCAAGGCAGCAGTGACCTGTTCAGCGCTCATGCTCGGCGTTCCGGGAAAACGCGCAGCTTGTTGCGGCAGATAAGGGATGTGCACGAAACCGGCACGGACCATTGACGAATAGTCGCGCAAGAGATGCATCAGGCCATAAAACACGTGATTGCAGACAAACGTTCCCGCGGTCTGCGAGACACTG
Organism: Pseudomonas sp. HP_14; assembly: GCF_055283875.1. Lineage (NCBI taxonomy): Bacteria > Pseudomonadati > Pseudomonadota > Gammaproteobacteria > Pseudomonadales > Pseudomonadaceae > Pseudomonas > Pseudomonas sp. HP_14. The sequence continues at coordinate 91,715 of NZ_JBTOQI010000043.1, forward strand.
GCCGGTACGCCGTTCTCGCGCAACGCCAGCAACATCGCTTTGAGCGGCAGGGTGGAGAAGTACGCGGCTGGCCCGTGTTCGATCACTGCGCTATCGATCGGTTGCTGACCGGCATTGTCCGGGATTCTCGCGTCATCGAGGTTGATTGCTACGCGTTCGAGCGAGATGTCCAGGCGACCACCGGCCTGGCCTACGGCAATCACCAATGCTGGGCGTAGCGCCTGCAGCGTCTGCTCCAGCGCCTTCAGTGACAGGTTGAAAACGCAGGGTAATTGCCGACTGACGATGTGATAGCCGGGCACAACTTCGACGCCATCCAGTGCTTTAACCGCTTCCCAGGCCGGGTTGATTGCCTCACCGTCGAAGGGTTCAAAGCCGGTCAACAGAACAGTTTTGCTCACGTGCATTCCTTTATCGGGCAGGTCGGGAAAAGTGTGACTCTATCACCAGAATGTACGGCGCAACACGTGGCCGTTGGACGGAACAGTATTGTGCCGCAGGGCTGCCTGGCGTCCGGCTCCAGACAGCACGTTACGGGGCAATCGCCTCCCGTTGCAGGAGGCGTACCTTCAGGTGTTACCAGGAATATTTCACGCTGGTCAGAAGGGTGCGACGAAGGCCGGGGTAACACTCATAAGAGTCGTCACAGGTGGCTACGTATTTTTCGTCGAGCAGATTTTGCGCGTTCAGGGAGACGGTGATGTTTTTGTTGATCGGGTAGCTCGCTCCCGCGTCAAACAAGGTGTAGTTGTCGATGTGGTACGTGTTGGCGTTGTCGCCATACAGCACGCCTGTATAACGGGCACCGCCGCCCAGCATCAGGCCATTGAGCAGGTTGTCGCGGAAGGTATAACTCAGCCAGGTCGACATCATGTGTTTCGGCACGTTGGCCGGACGATTGCCTTCGTCGCCTCTATTGCTCTTGGTAATCTCGGCGTTGGTGTAGGTGTACGCCGCGATCAGGTCCCAATTCTGATCCAGTTTTGCTTTGATTTCCGCTTCGATACCCCGCGACTGTTGCTCACCGGTCGCGACCGAAAAACCGGTGGTGGCGCCGTTGACCAGTTCGGCGGTCAGCACGTTGGTCTTGGTCAGGTCGTAGGCCGCCAGGGTCATCAGGATGGCGTCGCTTGGCTGATATTTCACCCCGACTTCCCACTGGTGCGCCTCGCTGGAATCGAAGCCTCTGTTGCTGCTGTCCAGCCCGGTATTGGGTGCGAACGATTCGGCGTAGCTGACGTACGGTGCGAGGCCGAACTCCGTGACATAGGTCAGACCGAGGCGACCAGTGAACGCGTTGTCCTTCTGGTTGGATGAGCCGTTGATATTGGCATGGTTGTCCAGATCGTTACGCACGTAGTCATAGCGACCGCCAGCAGTGAGAATCCAGTGATCATCGAACTTGATCTGATCCTGAACGTAAGCACCGATCTGTTCGATGTTCTGGTCGTAATCGATCGAATTGCCGCTGTTGGCTTGCGTTGGCCGGGTAACGGGCTGGCCATAAACCGGGTTGTAGATGTTCAGGTTCGGCCCCTGAATACGCCACCGCGTAATGTCGGCTTCCTGCCAGGTGTAATCGACGCCCATCAACAGCTTGTGGCTCAGCGACCCGGTGTCGAAGTCCGCCTGCAACTGGTTGTCCAGGGCGAAAGTGTTCATGTGCTGATCGAAGCGATCTGCACCGCGAACCGTCTCACCGGTGGTGGTGTCGACGCTGAAGGGCAGCAGGTTCTGGAAGATCACGTCCACCTGACCGTAGCGTGCGTTCTGGCGAAATTCCCAGGTGTCGTCGAGGCGATGGCGGAATTCGTAGCCGAAGCTGTATTGATCCTGATTCAAGTGGTTGAAGCTGTGATCGCCCATCAGCGTGTTGGTGGTGTGACCGCTCGGAGTGCTGTACGCGAACAGCGAACCGCCGTTGCGGTCCTGCATGAAGTCGCTGAGCAGCGTCAGGCTGGTGTCTTCATTCGGCGCCCAGGTGAAGGACGGCGCGATATACAGATGGTCATCTTTCAGCTCGTGACCATCGGCGTAATCCACTTGGGTGTTGGCATCACGCACCGAACCGACCACCCGATAGAGCAGGTGTTGCTCGTCATCCAGTGCACCGCCCAGATCAAACTGGCCCTGACGGCGGTCATTGCTGCCAGCAGCCAACTGCACTTCGTTGACGTGATTGGCTTCAGGCTTTTTGCTGACGCGGTTGATGATGCCGCCCGCGTCGCCCTGACCGAACAGGGTCGAGGAGGGGCCTTTGACGACATCGATACGGTCATAACCGTAAGGGTCGCTGCGGAAAAACGCGTAGCTGTTGTTCTGCTGGCGCAAGCCATTGAGGTAGTCGCTGGTGGACTGGCCGTTGAAGCCGCGAATGAACAGCCAGTCAAAACCTTTGGGGTCCAGGCCGTAACCTTCGACTTTTACGCCGGGTACATAGCGCAGTGCTTCGGTTACCGTCTGCGCGCCCTGGTCCTGCATCTGCTTGCGGGTGACCACCGAAATGGACTGCGGTACTTCGATGATCGGCGTATCGGTTTTGGTCCCCGCAGCGGTGCGGGTAGCCACGTAGCTGTCCATAGGGCCGGCCGCTGATTCGCCAGCCTTGCCGGAAATGTTGGTCGAGTCGAGTTGTACCGTTGAGGCATCGCCGATCACGGGCACCAGCGAATAGCTACCATTGGCGTGAGGCAATGCCTGCAACTTGCTCCCGACCAGCAACTGCCGCAGGCCGGCATCGGTGCTGTAGCGACCCTGCAAGCCTTGCGTGGTTTTACCCCGTGCCGCGCCGGGTTCGAAGGAAACGGTTACGCCCGCGGTTGCGGCAAACTGTTCCAGTGCCGAACTGACCGAGCCCGCGGGGATATTGAATTCGGTTTCGGTGCTGGTCTGAGCCCATGCGGGAGGTGCGACCATCACGGCAGTCGACGTTGCCCCCAGCATCATGCTGAACACTGCAAAGTGAACCGCCCGCGCCAATGCCCTGGGGGGTGTCTGGATTGACGAGGTATTGATGTGAAGTTTTCCAGTGGTTGGCGTGCGCGGAGACATGCGGGTTCCTTTTTCGTCCTGTTGCGTGATTGCGGCGTCTGTTGCGCCTCTATCTACAAAGTCGAACGAGAACAGGAATCAACAACCCCCTTGGCAGAGTTTTTTCAATGTCGTCCGGCAGTGTCTCCTGAGCCTTCAAACAGGTTCAACACTCGCCCAGTAGCGGCTGAAACGACGAATGCGCACCGGCAAGGTCGTGGTCAGATTTTCCAGGACGGTATCGGTATTGCCGAGGTGAAACGCACCCGAGATGCGCAGCGCCGCAATTGCCGGGTCACATCCCAGGTGGCCGCTTCGGTAACGCTGTAGTTCTGCGATGAAATCCCCCAGCCGCCAATCGTTGACCACCAGCATGCCACGGGTCCAGGCATCGGCCTGTTGGTCGGCCGATTGCAATGGCCCCAGCCTGGCTTCGCTGAAGCTGATTTGCTGGCCAGCGTCCACGCGCACGGCTTCAGTCGAACTGGCGCGGCGCACTTCCACTGCATGCTCCAGCACACAAACCCGGGTCTGGTCGCCTTCCTGGCGGATGATGAAACGGGTACCAAGGGCGCGAATGCTGCCTTCGCGGGTGTGGACGATGAACGGCCGGGCTAGCGTATCTCGTGCGGTTTCGATGAGGATTTCACCGCTAAGCAGGCGCAGTTCACGCAGTTGCGCACTGTAGTGAATGTCTACCGCAGTGGCGGTGTTCAATTGCAGTTGGCTGCCATCGTCCAGGCGCACACGTCGACGTTCACCCGCCCCAGTGCGTTGGTCAGCCAATAAGTTTGGTAACGGCGTGGTTTGCCATGCCACTCCACCGGCGGCACTTGCGGCCAATAGAAGGGACAGCACTTTGAGCACATCACGGCGTTTGGCTCGTGCACTGTTCAATGTCGGCCGAGCGATACCGGGGGTAACCAGTTCGAATTTTGCCTGCAGTCGCCCCAGTCGTTCCCAGGCCTGCTGATGGCTTGGGTCGCACTCAAGCCAGTGGCGATGAGCTTCACGGGTGGCGTCGTCCAGTTCTTCGCAATTGAGGTCCACGTACCAACGGGCCGCGGCTTCCAGAGTGGCACGATCGGGGGCATGGGCGACGGCCACTCAGCAGTCCTCGACCGACAGCAGGCAATGAGTCAGTGCGCGAGCTGCGTGTTTTTTGACTGTGTTTACCGAAACCTTCAACTGCCGACTGATCTCCACGTAACTCAAACCGTCCAGCTGCGCCATGAGGAAGATCTCGCGAGTGCGGCTACCCAGACCATCGAGCAGACGATCGATTTCCACCAGCGCTTCGATGATCAGCAGGCGGGTTTCGGGAGAAATATCGAGTAGCTCAGGGCGCGCGGCCAGGGTTTCCAGGTACGCCTGCTCAAGCGCGCGTCGGCGGAAACTGTCAATCATCAGGCTACGCGCGACGGTACTCAGATAAGCGCGAGGTTCACGCAGTTCCGGCCCCTTGCGCTGCGTCAGGACTCGAATGAAGGTGTCCTGAGCGAGGTCCGCCGCATGCTCTACACAGCCAATACGCTTGCGCAACCATGCGCAAAGCCAGCGATGGTGATCCACATACAACGTATGCACCGCTTGTTGCAGCGACGGGTCGGCAGAGGACATGGAGGAGGCCTGAAAATGATTAACTGGTAATGACTCTCATTTTCATAGTTGTAACCAGGTTTGGCAAGCCTGGCCTGCATTGACGTGTCCAACAGCCTCTTCACAGCGCCGAGCCTGTGAAGGCAAAACACGGTGGCGCAGGGGCTGTGGCTGGACATTGGTCGGAAAAAACCTTTAAAAAAGTGGCATCATGCCGATATCAAAACATGTGACCAGCTCTGATGTGCCCCTCTGGAATGGGCTTCCTGGCCTGGGATTCGCCTGAGGTTTGTTCGTTATGCCGTTGATTGAAAGCTCCGACCTGATGTATCGCCAACTGATACAGAGCGTGGTTGATTACGCAATTTACATGCTGACCCCAGAGGGGATCGTGGCCAACTGGAATCCCGGTGCGGAGCGGGCCAAGGGTTACAAGTCGCATGAAATTGTCGGTCGTCATTTTTCTGCGTTCTACAGCCAGGAGGACCGCGACGCGGGCCTGCCTGAAAGAGGTTTGATGACCGCCAGAACGACAGGGCAGTTCGAGACTCAGGGCTGGCGGCTACGCAAGGATGGAACTTCCCTTTGGGCGCATGTGGTCATTGATGCCATACGTGACGAGTCCGGGGATCTGATTGGTTTTGCCAAAATCACTCGCGATTGCACCGAGCAACAGGCTGCGTTGCTTGCGCAACAGGAACAAGAGCGCCGTTTTCGTCTGCTTGTGCAGGGCGTGACGGACTACGCCATTTACATGCTCGACCCGCAAGGGCATGTGGTGAATTGGAACACCGGGGCGCAGCGCGCGAAAGGTTATCTGGCCGAAGAAATCATTGGTCAGCATTTCTCGGTTTTCTACACCCCTCAGGATCGCGTGCAAGGGCTGCCCCAGCAAGGACTGGACATAGCGCTGCGCGACGGGCGCTTTGAGGCCGAAGGCATTCGTCAGCGCAAAGACGGTTCGCTGTTCTGGACAAACGTGGTGATTGACGCCATCTACGACGATCAAGACGGCCAACTGATCGGTTTTGCCAAGATCACCCGGGACATCAGTGAGCGTCGCCGTCAGGCACTGGAGTTGATTCAGGCCAAAGAGCTGGCAGAACAATATAGCCATGAGATGGCGTCTCTTTCCGGTTTCCTTGATTCGGTAATCTCGAATATTCCTGCCAGTGTGATCGCGCAGGATCTCGCGACCAAGAAGATCCTGTTGGCCAATCAACAGGCCGAACGCCTTTTCGGCGGTCGACGTGCCAGCATGGTCGGGCTTGGGTTGAATGAGGGATTGCAACCTGCCGTCGCCGACTACATGGAGCATCAGCTGGAACGGGGTCTGCGCCACCCGGGTGTTCAACTGGCTGAGACACAGGTTACGACAGCCACCGGGGAGCGAACGCTGAGAAGTCGTACGCTGCTGTGCAAAAACGTCGACGGCCAGCCGGGCTATGTATTGTTTGTCGCCGAAGACGTTACCGAGGAGCTTGCCGCTCAGGCGCAGATCCATCACATGGCGCATCACGATGGTCTCACCGGGCTGCCTAACCGGACCTTGTTCAACGAGCGTCTGGGCCAGGCGCTGGAGCGCGACCATCAAGAAGGCCGGATGACCGCCGTCCTGTGCCTGGATCTGGACAACTTCAAAAACATCAATGACGCATTGGGCCATGCGTTCGGCGACAAACTGCTGCTTGCCCTGGGTAAGCGTTTGCGCCGTGAGTTGCGCGATGAGGACACGCTGGCGCGCCTGGGCGGTGATGAGTTTGCGATTGTGTTGTCGGCAATCGATAACCTGGATGCCGCACGCATTACCGCGCAAAGGCTGATCAACACCATCACCACGCCTTTTTCAATCGAAGGCCACGGTCTTTCTGTGGGTGTCAGTATTGGTATTTCCGTCGCGCCGGATGACCACAACAGCGCGCAACAACTGCTGGGATATGCCGACATGGCGCTCTATGAGGCCAAGCGTAACGGGCGCAATCGCCTGGAGTGTTTCCGCCACGAACTCGATGAAGCTGCGCGCAGTCGTCGCCTCATCGAAACCGACCTGCGCACGGCGCTGCAGTTGGGCCAGTTGCAATTGCACTACCAGCCCATCATTGATACTCAGGATGGGCATATCTCCGGCTACGAAGCGTTGATGCGTTGGGAGCATCCGGTTAAAGGCATGATCATGCCGCTGGACTTTATTTCCATTGCCGAAGAAACGGGATTGATTCATGAGGTCGGCCACCTTGCACTTGACCTCGCGTGCCGGGAAGCCGTGAGTTGGGGGACAGAGCAGACCGTGGCGGTCAATCTGTCGCCGACGCAGTTTAAAAAGGCCGGGCTGGTCGATACCGTTGCTCAGGTACTGGCAGAGTCGGGGCTTGCGCCTGAGCGTCTGGAGCTGGAAATCACCGAGTCAGTACTGCTGGACGATACCGAGGCGAATATCCGCACGTTGCGGGAGCTGAAAGCGTTGGGGGTCGCTATTTCGCTGGATGACTTCGGTACGGGGTATTCGTCGCTGGGTTATTTGCGCTCGTTCCCGTTTGATCGCATCAAGATCGACAAGTCATTCATTCGCGACATGGGCAAAAGCCAGGAAGCCTTGTCGATCATCAGGGCGATTACCGGCATGAGCAACAGCCTGTCGATCAAGACCACTGCCGAAGGCGTGGAAACCCGTGAACAACAGCTGCAACTGGAAGCAGAAGGTTGCTCACATTTTCAGGGCTTCTTGTTTGGCCACCCGGTGTCTGCCACCGAGCGGCTCAAGGAGCTGCGTCGTGACGATGCGGCTCAGTGCATGATTTCCACTGAGCCCGCTGGCAATGGCTCGGAATCGCCATAACGCTTGCTGGTCACCCGACTGATCACCAACGCACACAGGGCGAGGAAACCGCCGACGAATCCGACCCAGGCTGAGCCCAGGTGATGCACCACGATACTGCCCAGCAGCGCACCGGCACCGATGCCGACGTTGTAGATGGCCGAGTGCATCGCGGACGCTACGTCGGTGGCGTCCGGTGCCAGCTGGATCACTTGCGACTGCATCAGAATCCCGAAGCACAACATCGCCAGCCCCCACAGCGCAAACACCACGACCAATGTGTAAATGCTCCATGAAGCCCAGAGCATCAAGGTCAGGCAGATGCACAGCGAACCGATGGCCATGACGGTCAAGTGGTTGGCGAATCGGGTGTACAGCGTGTTGAAGAAAATCGACCCCATCAAACCGGCCAGCCCGAACAACAAGAGCATCCAGGTGGTGGTCTGTTCGCTGAAGCCCGCGACCGATTGCACAAAGGTTTCAATGTAGGTATAGGCCGTGAAGTTGGCCGTAACCACCAGCGCAGTGACGCAATACAACGAAACCAGTGCAGGTCGCTTGAACAGAATGGGCAGGCTCTTCAGGCTGCCGCTGTTTTGACTCGGCAGCAGCGGCAGCTTCTTGGTCAGCAGAATCCAGATCAGGGCAGCGACGGCGGCGATGGTCACAAACGTTGCGCGCCAACCCATGCTTTCGCCCAGCACCCGGCCGATGGGAATCCCCAGAACCATCGCCAACGAAGCGCCCATCGCCAGCAGACTGAGTGCTCGTGCACGGTTGCCCCCTGGTGCCAGGCGAACTGCAAGCGATGCAGTCACTGACCAGAACACCGCATGCGCCAGGGCGATACCGATCCGGCTAATGACCACCATGGTGAAGTTGGGGGCCAGGCTCAGCACGATGTGGCTTACGATCAGCGTGCCAATGGCAACCTTGAGCAATAGCCGTCGCTCGACGTTACGCGTCAGCAGCATCATCGGCAGCGACATGAGCGACACCGTCCAGGCGTAAACCGTAAGCATCGGGCCCACTTGGGCGGCCGTCATGTCGAAGCTGCTGCCAATGGCGTAAAGCAGGCCCACCGGGGCGAACTCGGTGGTTATGAAGATGAAAGCCGCTACTGCCAGTGCGCCTACACTGATCCAGCTGGCCTGTTGCGCGTCGGCAGGCGTACTCATGAATCCTCGCAAATAGTCTTGGCGAATGCCCCTGAAACCGGGCAGCCGCCGTGTGTGTCTGAGCCAGTCGGCGTCATAAAGCCTGCAAGCTCCTGCGATTAGAGCAGCAGGCCAGTAGCGTTTACAGCTCTTTTTTCATGTGTTTTTCAATCTCTTCCAGTGACTTGCCCTTGGTTTCCGGCAGGCAGAAGAACACGAACAGCAAAGAGCCGACATTGATTACTGCAAAGACGAAGAATGTAGGGTTGCCCAATGTGTCCAGCGCTATCGGGAACAGGAAAGCCACTGTTGCGTTGAACAGCCATTGCATGGACACCGCTGTGCCAGTCAACAAACCGCGGATTTGCGCCGGGAACAGTTCAGACATGAGCAGCCAGTAAACCGGTGCAATACACATCTGCATGAACAGCAAGAACAGCAGAATGCAGGCGAGGGCGGCGTAGCTCTGGGTCAGGTTCTGCGGCATGAACTGCAGCACGCAACCCAGCGCTATCTGGGCAAGAACTACCGTGACCAGCCCCGTCATCAGCAAATGGCGGCGGCCATATCGGCCAATCGCCCAAATGCCGAGCAGGGTCGCGATTACGGACACCACCCCGTTACCGATGGTGGCTGTCAATGCTGCGTTGGTGCCCATACCCGTGGTTTTGAGAATGATCGGAGTGTAGTACATGAAGGCATTCACGCCGGTGAACTGAGCGGTGAAGCCCAGGCCAATACCGATCAGCAGCAACTTGATCACCCAACCCTGGCGCAGCAGCTCGGAGATAGGCGGGCGCTTGCGGGCATGTTCCTTCTGGGCCTTCATTTCCTCGACTTCGCGCTTCGCTTCCTCTGGCGTATCACGCAGCTTTTCCAACACGTCTTGAGCATCCTCAAAACGACCTTTGGCAGCCAGCCAATGTGGCGAAGGCGGAACAAAGAAGGTACCAATCAATAGCAACAGGCCGGGAATCATGGCAATAGCCAGCATGTAGCGCCAGATGTGCGAAGAACTCAGCAAGGCAGCCATCAGGGCACTTAGCACATAGGCCAGCAACTGACCGCTGACGATCATCAGCTCATTACGGCTGACCAGGCGACCACGTTTTTTTGGACCGGCGATTTCCGCAATGAACACCGGTACCGTGGCCGATCCGCCACCTACTGCGATGCCCAACAGGAAACGCGCCGCGACCATGAACGGAATCGAAGGGGCGATTGCAGTACCCAATGCACCGGCAATGAATAGCAGCGATAGCACTCGCAGGGTGACGCGTCGTCCATAGCGGTCTGACAGGTAACCACTGCCCAACGAACCGAAGGCGGCGCCGACAATCAGCGAAGAAGTGATCAGCCCCTCAGTGAAGGCGTTCAATCCGAGCCCACCCTGATCCAGAGGCAGCGTCATGAACGGCAACGCACCGGCAATAATGCCCGTGTCATACCCGAAGGCGAGGGCGCCCATGGTGGCGACAAGCACGGAGATGAATATCATCCTGCGGGGTGACATACGTTGCCCGTCGTTATCGTTGCGCGCGGAGGCGGTCGTAGTGTTTGAGGACATGAACTGCAAATCCTTGATTGAACGGTTAGGCGGCCGGGAAGGTGAGCGGATATATTCCGACGGTGCCGTCGGTGCATGAGGCAAAGCCTTGCCAGTCCGCTGGCTTGAAGGCTTAGGGGATGTCAGGCCGGGCGAGTTCCGTAAAAACTGGAAACATATTCACTGAAGGGTTAATCGATTCAGCGGGTGGGATTTGCGGGAGTGGCGCTACGCCCCTGAGGGACCGGCCGGGCGGCGTTCCGCTTCAGCCGGGAGATGGCTGATGGATTCGCGGCAAATCTTTCAGCATAAATGACGGCCTCCCGGCTAAATCGGAACGCCGCCCGGCCGGTCCTTGGGCATTAACAATGTGCCTTGGACCGCATCATCCGCGAATACGCGCCATCGTCAGCGCATCGGTGAACTGCCCGTCACGAATCGCGTAATCACGCAGCAAACCCTCAGTCTCGAACCCCAGCTTTTCATAGAGGATTACCGCCGCCTGATTGTCCGCATAGACAGTCAGCTCGACCCGGCGCAGTTTCATCCAGTTGTCGGCGATATCCAGCAGTGCGGTTAAAAGTTGTTTGCCGATACCCTGACCCTGCCAATCCTGAGCGACGGCCATGCCAATGGCACCGCAATGGCTGCGGCGGATGCGGGAAAACTGCTCAAGAGAGCCTTGTCCAACGACGGCCCCTTCATGGAGCGCTACAAGGCTGACCAGTCGTTCATTGCTACTGTCCAGTCGCTTGCGCCAGATGTCAGCGGACTGAAAAGGCATCTGCAGGACTTGCCTGGCGACTGCTGGGACGTTGTACAGCGCTGCAACGCCCTCGGCGTGCGCTTCAGTAAAGCGTTCGAGGACGATGGCAGAAGACGGGGCGCGCATTGGCATTCATTCCTTAAGTGCGGGTGCGGCCCGTCAGTATACGGCAGCCTTGTGTCACAGGGCTTGCACTGAGAACTGGCACGCGAATCGTGCCAGCGCGGTCAGTGTATTGGCCCGTTACTCAGAAGCTGTAATCCGCGGTCACGAAAAACGACCGTGGCTGGCCCATCAGCCATTGTTGGCCGCTGTTGTACTGTGCTGCTGCATAACGCCGATCCAGCAGGTTATTCAACTGCAGGCCCAGACGCACATCCGGCACCACATTCCAGCCCAGGTTTGCGTCCACTACGCTGTAGCCAGGTACTTTGGTGGTATTGGCCGTATCGGCATAGCGGGCGTCGACATAGCGCAGGCCCATGCCTGCATCCAGGTCTTGAGTCAGCGCCTTGCTCAACCACAGATTGGCGCTGCGACGAGGCACGTCGGTGGGACGGTTGCCTGCCCGGGACACCAGTTGGCCGCCAGCGGTTTCATTGAATTCGTCATATTCGGCACGCACTACCGAGGCATTGGCTGATACACGCCAGCCTTGGCTTAACGCCAGTTCCAGCGAGGCCTCCAGGCCGTCCGAGGATTGCTGGCCGACCTGCTGCGCCAAACGCGTCACCGGGTCAGTGGTGAGCATTTTCTTTTTTACGATGTGGTAAGCCGCCAGCGTCCACTCCCCGTGGCCTTCCCAGAATTGCTGCTTGAGACCGAACTCGGTCTGTCTGGCTTCAGTCAGGTCCATTTGCTGCTGGGTCGGATTAAGGCTGATCAGATTGTTGACCCCGTCTTCGCTGGTCGAATACTGGCCATACAACGACAGCTGATCTGTCACCGCGAAAACCAGTCCGGCGCGCCAATTGCCGCCGGTGAGGCTCCGATCGCTGCGCGTATTGGCGCGCAAGTCGTTACGGTCGAGATGATTTTGATCGCGCCGTATACCGGTCACCAGCGACCAGCGCTCGGACAGCTGCAGCCGGTTCTCTGCAAACAGTGCGAAGGTACGTGTCGTACTGTCGCTCAGAGGTTGGGTGGGCGACTGACTTTCAAAGTAGCCGTTGGCCGGGTTCCATGGATCGACGTAGTCTCCACCGACATCGGTATACGGCGAGTTGTTATCGACGCCAAAGCGGATTTTGTTGTACTCGGCGCCGACCACCGTTCTGCTGTCCAGCCCGAACAGTGAATGATCGAAGGTGAAGCTCTGGCGATCGCCAATCTGCTCCTGATCGTGTTTGATCTCCAGATAGTCTCCGCGCAAAAGCTGGCCTTGCGCGTTACTCCAGCTATAGGTCTCGGCGTTGCGCCAGTGACGACGGCTCTTGATGTAGTAAAGCTGGTTGCTGGCGCTGACGTTGTCGGTTATCTGCCAGTCGGTATTGAGTCGGGTCCACTCATCGTTGTAGCGCTGCACGGCGTTTTGCAGGTTGTAATTTTTGTTCCGCAGACTGTCGCGATAATGGCCGTCGATCAGCGGCGTGCCGAAGTAGCTCATCGGTTCGCTGTCGCCACGCTCATGGGCAAAGGTGAAGCTCAGGTTGTCAGCTGCCTGCCAGCGCAGGGCGGCGCTGAGGGCCAGGTTTCTGGAGTTGCCGTTATCCACCCAGCCGTTGCTTTGCTCCTGGTTCAGGGTCAGGCGATAGCTCAGTGTGTCGCTCAGCGAGCCGCCGCTGTCCAGCCCTGACTGCTGGCGGTCATTGGACCCATAGCCCAGGCGCAGCGTGTTGCGAACATCTCCTTCAAGTGGCTTCTTGGGGATCACATTGATCACGGCGCCTGTTGCGCCTTCGCCATACAGCACCGAGGCAGGGCCGCGAATAACGTCGATGCGCTCCACCATCCACGGGTCGACCGGGAAGGTCTGGGTGCCAGCCCCGGTATACAGCCGCGAGCCATCGAACAATGTCATCACTGAAGAATGTCCGGCGAAACCGCGTGCTGAAAGCGCCGTGTTGCCATCACCCGGCGTAGCGATGCTGGTGATGCCGGGCGAGCGGCTGACGGCGTCCTGCAAAGTAAGGTTATTACGGTTGTGGATGGCGGACTCATCCAGACTGCTCAGGCTGGCCGGGTTTTCAAGCGCGCTGATATTCAACCGGGAACCGGCGGGCAGGGCAGTGGCCAGACTGGTTTCGCCGTTGTCTGCGGTATCGATGATTGCCATTGACGGCAGGGCGATCACAGTGTCGTCAGCGGCAAAGGCCGCAGGCGAAATGGCGAAGCAAGGGAACAGCGTGATGCGCAGCGATTGACTCGCCAGGGTTTGAAACAGGAAGTTGCGGGACATACGATTCCAGCCAATGAGGAATGAATGGATCCCGGGGGAATAACGCATGAGGAATCGCGGGCGCAAAAGCCCACGGAAACCGGCCTGCGCCCGCCCACCGCGGGTTTGCCAAAACGAAGTTCCAGGCCGGTCTCCGGGCTTGCGAGGGTCATGAAACATTCACCTTCCCATGCCGGAGCACAGTGGTTTGTCGAATGCTTCGCTCGCTTACCGTTGCGGGGGCAGCGCCGGACTGATCATCGAAATGACGCACCGGCTTCCCGTTTCACCTCATGCTCGGCGGCATGAGACACCTGAAACTGGCGCGCATCTGACCACCGATGAACGGTCACGTCAATCGGCCGCACCGCGAGGTAGAGAACGTTGTGATGTCCTCAGGGTCCATTCGTGTGCGACATGGCAACGCATGGATAATCGCTGTGCGGTGGTTGCCACTTGTTCGCCATCCCTCCAAACTCAGCACATTCCTCCGCTGATGCGGCCGATCATCTTCGTCCAGTGACGCCCCAGCAATTAGTAAATGGCCATGAACCCTTTAAACAGCCCGGTTTCACGCTCCCTTCCAGGCGGCGAAACAGGCGCAGCAATCAGAGCTTTCGATTGGTCCGCGACCTCTCTTGGGCCTATGTCAGATTGGCCCGCACCCATTCGCTCGACGTTGAGCATGATGCTCAGTTCCCCGGAAAGCCTTTATCTGGTGTGGGGGCCGGATCTGCACTTCTTCTTCAACGATGCCTATCGGCCCATTCTCGGCCCCCGTCTTGACGTTGCCGTGGGGCAGAGCATCACCACGCTGTGGGCAGACGCCTGGGAGCAGGTGCGGCCCATGATAGAGAGGGCCTTTGGCGGCGAATCCAGTCGCTATGAAAATCATCCGATCAGCATGGCCCGCTATGGGGTTGAAGAGCAGACCTGGTGGACCTTTTCATTTTCGCCGGTGTACGACGAGCATGAAGAGTCCATATTGGGTGTTCTGTGCCATACGGTTGAAACCACCCACTCCGTGCGCCTTGGTCAGCAACTGAAGTCCAGCGACGAACGTTATCGTGCGCTGTTCAGTGACATCGATATCGGCTTTGGCGTATTTGAAGTCACCTACACCCATAACCTGCTGACGGCCTGCCATTTGATCGAGGTCAACGCCGCGTTCGACAACATGACAGAACTCAAACAGCAGATTGGCCAGAGTATGCGGGACATCGCAGACGGCCAGCCTGCACGTTGGTTTGAGGTGTATGCGAGCGTGGTGTTGAGTGGCGAGTCAGTTGGCTTTGACGCGCCTGCGGTTGCGCTTGGCGGGCGCTGGTATGAAATCTACGCCTACAAAGTCCAGGGGGCCGAGCACAACCGCATTGCGATGCTGTTCAAGGATGTCACCGAGGCCCGGCGAATTGAGTCTTCTTTGCGCAATACCGAGGAGTTCAATAGCCGGGTGCTGGCCAGCAGCAACGATTGCATCAAGGTGATCGACCTGGATGGCAAGCTTACCTTCATGAGTGAAGGCGGCATGCGCGTCATGGAAATCAGTAACTTCAACGACGTGCAAGGCTGCCCGTGGCCGGACTTCTGGCAGGATCAAGGGCATATCGACGCTCAGGCTGCCATTGTCGCCGCCAGAACAGGCGTCCCCGGTCGTTTCCAGGGTTTTGCCAACACCTATCTGGGCACCCCCAAATGGTGGGATGTGCAGGTTACGCCGATGTTTGATGAGGCGGGGGCCGTAGAAAAAATCCTCTGCATTTCCCGAGACATCACGGCAACCCGCGCCGCTGAAGAAGACCTGCGTACGCTCAACGCTACGCTGGAGGAGAGGGTCGAAGCCCGTACTCAGGACCGCGATCGCATCTGGCGGTTGTCCACCGACTTGATGCTGATTGCCGAATTCAGCGGCGACATCGTGGCGGTCAATCCAGCCTGGACTCAGGTGCTTGGCTGGAGTCCTGATGAGTTGCTGGGCAAGTCGTTTCTGGAGCTTCTGCACCCGGATGATGATTTGACCACTGCCTCTGCCGCGGCGGAATTGTCGCAGGGCATCAGTGTCTCCAGTTTCGAAAATCGCTATTTGCACAAAGACGGCTCGTATCGCTGGATCGCCTGGACCGCTGTGCCGGATCAATCCTATATCCATGCCGTGGGACGCGACGTTCAGGTTGAGCGGGAGGCCGCCGAAGCACTACGCCGCACAGAAGCTGCATTGCGTCAGTCGCAGAAGATGGAAGCCGTGGGGCAATTGACCGGTGGTGTGGCTCATGACTTCAACAACCTGCTGACGGTGGTCAAAGCCTCTACAGACCTGCTCAAGCGCAATCTGGATGAAGAGCGACGTCGACGTTACATCGACGCGATTTCCAATGCGGTCGATCGGGCCAGCAAGTTGACTGGGCAGTTGCTGGCGTTTTCTCGCCAGCAAACCTTGCGCCCGGAAGTCTTTGAAGTCGGCAAAAGTGTCCGGGCTATTGGCGAGATGATTGGTTCATTGACCGGAGCCCGGATAAAAACGCTGATCGAGCTTCCTGCCCAGCCTTGCTACATCAACGCTGACGCTGGTCAGTTCGATACCGCGCTGATCAATATGGCGGTCAATGCCCGTGATGCCATGAATGGCGAGGGGACCTTGAGGATTTGTGTTGAGCCTGTCGGGCAAATTCCTGCTCGCCGCACCCATGCCGCAGTGGTTGGCGATTATGTTGCCGTGTCATTGATCGACAGCGGCTCAGGCATCGACCCGGAACAGATTGATCGTATCTTCGACCCGTTTTTTACGACCAAGGACGTCGGTAAAGGCACCGGGCTGGGGCTTTCTCAGGTGTTCGGTTTTGCCAAACAGTCGGGTGGCGAGGTGTTGGTCGCCAGTCGGTTGGGCGAGGGCAGTACGTTTACTCTCTACCTGCCTAGATCCGTTGCGATACCGGGTGCCGAATATGCTGCGATGGAGCCGGAGCTGCAAAGCAGTGGCGAAGGTGCTCGTCTGCTGGTGGTTGAGGACAACCTTGAAATTGGCGAGTTTTCCAGTCAGACGTTGAGAGAGCTGGGGTACGACATTCACTGGGCCAAGAGTGGTGTGGAGGCTCTGGAGGTTTTGGCGCAGCGAGCCGACGCTTTTCAGGCAGTATTTTCCGATGTTGTCATGCCGGGCATGAACGGGGTGGAGCTGGCCCTTGAAATTCAAAGGCTCTATCCAACGCTCCCGATTGTCCTGACCAGCGGCTATAGTCCCGCGTTGGCACAGGGGAACTCACAGGGTTTTACCTTTCTGCAGAAGCCCTATTCCGTAGAAGCGTTGGCCAGGCTGCTGCGCAACGAGATCAGTATGCGGCAGATACCGCCAGTCATTAACCTGTAGCTGCCAACGGTCGCGATAGCGGTGTATCAGGATGAGCGCATCGCAGCCTTCGGCAGCTCCTACAGGGATATGCTTTTGGTCTCTTGCAGATTCACGCCGCGCCGCTGCTGTAGAAGCTCAATCTGTTCGGCTGGCAGCAGCTGACGCAGGCTTTTGTAGAGCACGCGGGTTTCCAGCAGATTCCAGACCCGGAGCATGGTTTCCAGGGCGTCCAGGGGTTTGCTGATGAAATCCCGAGCCCCCAGGGCCAAGGCGCGGATCCGGGTGCCTCGGGTGGCATCTGCGGTCAGCACCAGAATGGGCAGATACTCATGAGGTGAAATGCGCCGACCCAGTTGTTCGAGCACCGCGAAGCCATCGAATTCGGGCATGTGCAGGTCGAGGATAACCAGATCCGGCTCAAAACTATTGAACAGCTCCAGTGTGTGAGTGGGCTGTGTGGTGCTCAACACATTGAGCAGCCCTTCACGAGCCAGCAACTGCTCCATGAGTTCTATATTGGTGCGCTGATCGTCAATCAGCAGGATACGAAGATCTTGAGTCATAAAGGCTCCGTCAGGTACTGATCAATATGGTCGTAAAACATGCGGACATTGATCGGTTTTACCAGGATGGCGGTAGCACCCGCTTCGCGTAACACGTTATGGGTCATCGGCGAGGCGTCTGCGGTCATCATCAGGACAGGGGTATTGGCAGTACGAGTGGCGCGACGCAGGCGGCGTAGAATCCTGATACCCGAGACATCGGGAAGATTAACGTCCAACAGGATCAGATCCGGCGCATGGCGAGTCGCCAGATCCAGTCCCATCTGCCCCTGCATGCTGGAAAACAGTTGTATACCGGGCCGCCGCTGCAACAATGTCTCGATCAGGGTCAGGCTGGCCAGGTTGTCTTCGATGCAGAGCACGCTGGCGCGATATCCAGCCGTTGATTGCCCAGGTTCAACACTGAGCGCATTTGGCGGCGAAACCATGCGAGTCTCGTCCGGCTGAATGAAGGCATGAGGCAAACTGAGCGTGAAGCGACACCCTGCATCCGTTGCGCTCAGGACATTGAGGCTGCCGTCCATCATTTCCAGCAGGTTTTTACTCAGCGCCAGCCCGAGGCCCGTGCCTTCTACCTGATGATCTGCGTTCAATCGCTCAAAAGGCCGGAACAGTTTGTGTAATTGGTCCTTGGCAATGCCGGGGCCGGTGTCCGAAACCGTCACAGTGACCTGCTGACCGCTTCGGGCAACCTGAATCGTGACTTCTCCCTCTGCACGGTTGTACTTGATGGCATTGGATAACAGGTTAAGCAGCACCTGCATCAAGCGCTGACGGTCGGCGATAACACCTTCTTCGGCGCGGATCAGTGGAAGCGGCGCGATACGGATCCGGGCTTCGTTTGCCATGGGGGCGACCAGTGCCAGCGCTTCCTTCAAGGCCGTTTCCAGGCTGATCGGTTCCAGATTGACGGGCAGATGGCCTGACTCGATTCGGGCAATGTCGAGGACTTCGTTGATCAGTGTCAGCAGATGTTGACCGGCTTTCAGGATGTGTCCGATCTGTTGGCGTTGCGCCGGTTGAGGATCAATTTCAAGTAGTTGCGCGAAACCAAGAATCGCGTTCAAAGGCGTACGCAGTTCGTGGCTCATTCGGGAGAGAAACTCGCTTTTGGCCCGGCTGGCGCGCTCAGCTTCTTCACGGGCTGCACTCAACGCTATCTCGGCTGCATGGCGGTCGCTGATATCGCGGGTCACCTTGGAAAAACCGCGCAGGGTTCCACTGTGGTCGTATTGGGCACTGATAACAACGCTGGCCCAGAATCGGCTGCCATCCTTGCGGCGCCGCCAGGCCTCTTCCATGAAGTAGCCTTTGCTTCTGGCTTCTCGCAATGCCATTTCCGGACGCTGCGGGCATTGTTCCGGCAAATAGAAAACCGAGAATGGCTGACCGAGGATTTCTTGCTCACTGTAGCCCTTGATCCGTTCCGCCCCGACGTTCCATGAGGTGACGCGGCCGTTGGCGTCAAGGGCGAAGATGCCGTAATCCTTGACCGCATCGATGATAAGCCGCAAGCGTTCTTCGTTATCGCGCAAGGCACCTTCGCGTTGTGCCAGCAGGTGGGCGGCTTCTACCAGACGCGTGCCCAGCTGGCCAATTTCGTCTTGTTCCGGTGGCTGCGGCAACAGTGGATGACCCAAGGCCAGGCGTTGCGCATTACGTTTCACATGTTCGACCCGGCTGACGATACCTCTGGACAGCAACAGCATCGCCACGATCGCCGCAAATACTCCGCAGCACGCTGCCAGCAAGGTGGCGAATACCAGTTGCTCGCGGGTTTGCGTAGCAGCAGCACTGCGCTCCGCCAGCAGCGTATCCTCGCGATTGCGCATGGCGCTGATCTGTTCACGCAGGGTGTCGAGAACCTGCTTGTTGCTCACAAGAATGTTTGTGACCTGCTCCGGATCCTTGCCGTTGCTCAAGCGCAGTTTCGCCAGGGCGCCAAGTTTGATTCTGATCAGCGGCGTCATGAGTTGCAGGCGCTCACGAATTTCAGGGTCACGAACGTTGGCGTCCAGACGCAGCAAAGCTGCGTCGATCAGCGGTTTTGCGTTGTTGTAAGCGGGCAGGAAATCTTCACGGCCGGTGAGCAGGTAGCCCCGTTCGCTGGCTGCTGCCTCGGCAAGCAGGGTATGAACAGCCTGAATATCGCCTTGTACCAGCAAGACCCTGCGCACATCTTCCTCGGCACGTGCGGTTTGCCGTTCGGCCAGGTAAATCAGCACAAGCGATGACATGAGGATGATCAGGGGCAGGGCGATTGCAACCAGCGCCTTGCCTCGCAGGGGAAGGTCCGACCAGCGACTCACGTCCAGTTTCCATCAGGCTGGGCCACCAGCCCCAGAGCGATACCGCGTACCGCTGCCTGGGTCCGGTCGGAGGCATCAAGCTTGCTGATTACGCGTTCGACGTGTGCTTTGACGGTGCCGGTAGCGATGCCCAGTTTTTCGCCGATCTCCCGGTTGCTGAAGCCGCCTGCAACCAGCCCCAGTACCTGACGCTCCCGCTCGGTCAGGTTTTCCCGGGGCGTATTGCCTGAGGCCCGGCGCGTTGCGATACGCCTGAGTAGCCTCGCGCTCATCGCGCTGTTAAGAGCATCTTCCCCGGCGGCGACGCGACGCAAGCCATTGATGACCTCCTCGCGAGTCGCGTCTTTGAGCAAATAGCCAACAGCGCCGGCGGCAATGGCAGCCTCCAGATGATCCGGGCTGTCGTCCATGGTAAACATCACTACTTTTATTTCCGGCATGCGCTGTTGCAGAAGGCGGGCGGCACCCAGGCCGTTGAGAATCGGCATACGCACGTCGAGAATGACGATGTCAGGGCGCAAACGCTCGCATAGCTCCAGTGCCATCTGACCATCGTCGGCCTGTCCAACCACATCAAACTCCGGATGACCCGCGAGCAATGAGATGAAGCCTGCGCGCGTCACTTCATGGTCATCTGCCATGACTATTCTCAATGTCCTGCTCATGCCTGCACCTCCAGGCTATGTAGCGGGACAGTCGCACTCAGGCGTGTCCCTTTGCCTGGGTGACTGATGCAGTCAAAACGCCCGCCGACAAGATGTGCGCGTTCTTGCATTGCCGTTAATCCCAGCCCGTCTGTCGAGCCTGGTTGAGCGGGCTGTCGGACTGCAAAACCCTGGCCGAGGTCTTCGATCAGCACGGATACATCGGCGTCACGCAGTTGCAGGGCAAGCAGCACACTGCAGGGACCCGCGTGTTTGAGGATGTTATTGATGCCCTCCTGGGCAATGCGGAACAGCGTGATTTCAATCGCGTCGGGTAACCGCTCCGCGTACTTGGCTGTCCATTGTACGGAGTAGCCAGCTTCGCGCAGGCGATCCGCTTCCTTGTCGATGGCCTGAACAAGGCCGAAGTCATCCAGTACAACCGGACGCAGGCCGCTGATGACCTGCCGACCCTCGCCCACACAACGTTGCGCCAGTTGCAGAATGGTTGTCAGTTCCTGATTCAACGGGGCAGGAAGCTCAGGGCATTGACTGGCGAAACCTTGAAGGCGTTGGTGAAGACCGGCCAGGGTTTGCGCCAGCCCGTCGTGCAGGTCGTAAGCGACGCGCTTGCGTTCGTCTTCCTGGGCGGTGAATAAACGGTGGACCAGCTCCGACATGGCCCGCTCACGCACCGACAGTGCATCAAGCAGGCGACTGTTTTCCAGATGTGCCGCGAGAAGCGTGGCCAGCAATTGCAGTGACTGCAAGTCCTCGGTACCCGGTGCTGCGATATTCGCGCTGTTCGCCAGCAGTAGCGCGGCAAAGGGCTCTCCATCAGCGTTCAGCAGCGGTAAATGCAGCATGCACGGTACTTGGGGGCAGGGCTGTACTTGCCATTCAGGCGCAAGGATTGTCCTGTCGAGGAGCGTCATCAGCGTGTCCACGCACTGCGGATTTCCCTGGCTGGCGCTGAGCCTGGCCGGCGCCTCGCCGTTCCATTCAAGCAGTACACCCTTGTTCATGGCCAGAAACGCGCACGCTCGTTGCAGTGCACGTTGGCGCATGGCTGAAGGCGAAAGACGCGTCAGTTCCTGGCCGGTGTCCACAAGGAGTCGCAAACGGGCTGCACGACTTTCCCATTGGCGGTACTGGCTACGCAGGTTGAGCGCGCTGGCCGAATCATCAGGGGGCTTGTGCATGTGGTGCTCCAACACAGGGGCCGGATCCATTCGGCAGAAAGTGGCGCCATTAGACCTGTTTCCGGTGTGGTGCCGCTATCTGCCAAATGGCATAGGCAGATAGGTCCAATCGGCTGATGGCCGAGTTTTTGTGACGCGGCACAGTAGCTCCACCAAAAGCCGATAGGAATACTGTAAATGAAGCTCAACGTAAAAATGTCTGCCGTGACGCTGATTGCTCTGCTGGCGACTCCTCTGGTCCATGCTGTAGATACCGCGCCGGTCAAACCGTATGCCTACACATCGGTTGCCCCGCAACCGACGGACGTCAAGGATCGCGAAATTGCCGCTCTGTTCGAGCGCTGGAACCGCACGCTGCAGACCGGTGATTCTGCCAAGGTCACGGCCCTTTATGCGAAAAACGCCATTCTGCAACCCACTGTGTCCAACAAGGTGCGCACCACCCCTGCGGAGATCAAGGATTACTTTGACCACTTCCTTTTGTTAAAACCGGTCGGTGTCATCAACTTCCGCGAGATTCGTCGCCTGAATGAAAACAAGGCGCTGGACACGGGCGTTTATACCTTCACGCTCACCGAGGCTGATGGCAGCAAACGTCAGGTTCAGGCGCGCTACACCTATCTTTATCAGAAGATTGACGGTGAATGGCTCATACTCAATCACCACTCTTCGGCCATGCCGCAGCAGTGACCAGCCTCCACTGATGAGGATCCGCTCGTCAGTTGCGCTGCACTTTGCGCGCAGGCTTTCTTCTTAAATGAGTAGCCCGACGCGGTTGGGCATTTACCAGGAGAGGTGAGCATGGCGAACCATAAGCGCGACCCTGAGCAGGATCTGGGCTTCGATCCGGATTCCCCCGACCTTGCGGACCCACAAGTTGACCCTGTGGGTCCGGCAAAGTCTCCCGAGGATGGCAAGGACCCAAGCAAGGACAAGCGCGTGGGCGATGACGACTACCCACCTTACAAGGCCGATAAGTAGGGCATTTACCAGACTTATCAGGCGCTTAAAAGAAAGTTGCTGCCGGTTGCCGTGAGCCTGATCTGTTCTCCGGAAAGCGGTCGACTCAGGAAAAACCCCTGGGCCTCATGGCAGCCGTAGCCTCTGACGAGGTCCATGCATTTGAAGGTTTCGATACCTTCCGCAACGGTTCGATAACCCAATTGATGCGCGAGCTGGAAAATGGATTGAGCAATGACGCGATTGCGTGGTTTGTTTTCCAGGTCAGTAATGATCGACTTATCCAGCTTGATCACATTGGCAGGGATTTCATGCAGGTAGGCAAAGTTGCTGTAGCCGGTGCCGAAGTCATCAATTGCGACATCCACACCAAGCAGACGGATATCTGCTAACTGAGCCAGCACTGTTGTGCTGGCCCTGATCCATTCACCTTCGGTTATTTCCACCTCCACCCGATGCGCGCCAATCCCGTGCTTTTCACATCCAGCCTTCAGAGCCTGAGCGATATCGATGTGCTGAAAGTCCAGTGCGGAGAGGTTCAGGGAAACCTTGGCTTCGCTATCCACCCAGGCTGCAGCGTGAGCGAGCGCGTTATCAATGACCCAACGCGTGACAAGGCTGATCTGGCCGGAACGTTCGATCAGCGGGATGAACTCTGCAGGGGAGACGGGACCGAAGACTTCGTGATTCCAGCGCAATAATGCTTCGGCGCTGACCTGGCGACCGTCCTCAAGCCTGAAGCGTGGCTGGAAGACCAGAGAAATACCGCCGTTCGACAAAGCCCCCGCAACATCGTTAATCAGTGCTTCGGAGCGGCGCGATGCACAATTTGGATCCTCGTCCCATACCGACCAATCGATCCCGTCTCTGGCTGCCGTGTCTGCCGCGCTGCGAGCCTTGCGCAACAGATCACCGATGGACTGTTTGCCATCCGTACACACTGCAATGCCCATACGAATGCCGGGTAATGTCGAAATGGAGTCCTCCGCGCAGGGTTCGCAAACCAATGTGCTGAGCGTAAGGATCAGTTCGCTTTGATCCTGAGGTTCTGCGGGTAGCAACAGGCACAGGTGGCGCTCACTGATGTGATAAGCCGTCAGCTCTTCACCCAATGCCTCATTAATGCGAGTTGTAATGCTGGCCGCTTTGGCACCCACCAGCCCCGGGCCATGGTCGAGTGCAAAGTCATGCGTCCATTGGCTATCGACGACTTCGACCACCATCAACAGGCGCGTAGACGCTTCGGTGTTCAGCCATGGACCCGCGTTGTCGGTCAGGAATTGCCGCAAATTGGGCAGGCCACTGACAGCGTTGCACATGCTGGTTTGCTGTCTATGTTCAATCTGCGAAATCACCATCTCGGCCAGATCTTTAAGCACCAGCGTTTCCGCATGACTGAGTTGGTGAGGAAATTTGTCGATGAGGCACAGGCTGCCAATCGCATGCCCATCACGTGTCACCAGTGGAGCACCCGCGTAAAAGCGAATACCGCCTTCAATGGTTACCAGTTCATTGTTCATGAAGCGTGGATCGACGCAGGCGTCGACCACCTGCATAACCCCGTCCTGCTTGATCGTGTGAGCGCAGAACGACTGATTGATAGGGGTTTGTGAATTCTGGAAGCCGACTCTGCCAGCGAACCATTGTCGATCTTTCTCCACCAATGACACCAACACCGTAGGCACATTGAAATAGGCGGAGGCCAGTCGACAGATACGGTCGAAGTTCTCGTCGGCGGCAGTTTCCAGCCATTGAATGGCACGAACCGCGGCCAGACGTTGTTTTTCGGCTTGTAGTGATAGATGCATAAACGTTCCGTACGGCCGCAGAGTGGTCTTGGTAGTGAGAGGCCTTGTGCCATCATAGCTGGGACGACTCGCTCTGCAGAAGGTTTCCTACGAACGGTTTTTTTTCCACTGAATGTGAGGTTTGTTCAGCTTTTGCCCGTCGGCGACTTGGCCGCGACCAGTCGCAAGGCACTGGAAATGCTGCCAACCGCTGCAAAACCGGCACCAATGGACAGGGCCAGCACTGGCCCGTGTTCACCACTGATACCAAAGCTCAGCGCAACCAGCGCGGCGCCCGTGGCCTGGCCGATCAATCGCGCAGTAGCGATGGTGCCGCTGGCCCCACTGGCGCGTTCCTTGGGCGCGCTGGTCATCAGTGCTTTCTGGTTAGGGGCTTGAAAGAATCCAAAGCCCAGCCCGCAGATAACCATTCGAATGCCGATTTCCCATGCGCTCGCATCAGCCGGGATCAGGGTCAGAGAAATCATTCCGGCGCACAGAATCGCCAGACCGATACCGCCCAGCATTCCGGGGGCATAGCGATCAGACAAACGCCCGGCTACGGGCGCGATCATGGCTACTACAACTGACCACGGTGTCATTAAAAATCCGGTCTGAATCGGATCCCGGCCCAACACCGTTTCAAAGAAGAAGGGCAGCGACACGAAGGCCAGCCCCTGGGTCGCAAAGGAGCAGAATGCTGTCAAAGCGGAAAGCGCGAACATCGGCCGCTTGAGCAGGTCGAGTGGAAACATCGGCGCAGGGTGCCCGGCTTCACGACGCAGCATCAACGCGCCTGCAATCAGAAATACACCCAGCGCGATGCAAACCCCCGTCATGGAGCCCAGTTGTGCGGCTTCGCTGAGCGCAAAAATCAGTGCCCCGAAGGTGATCACGTTGAGCAAAGCGGTTAGCCGGTCAAAGCTCAGGGTGCCGGGCTTGCTGACGGGCAGGGAGTTCCAGGCAAATACCAGTGCGAATACGCCGAGAGGCAGGTTGATCGCAAACAGCCAGGGCCAGTTCGCCACGGACAGTACCAGAGACGCGATGGTTGGCCCCGCAGCAAATGAAGTGCCCACCACCAGGGCATTCATGCCCAGCCCACGGCCCAAGCGTTCATGGGAGAAAATCGAACTGATCAACGCCGCGTTAACAGCCATGATGGCGCTCGCCCCAAGGCCTTGAATGACCCGGGCGATGGTCAGGGACGGTAGCGACCAGGCAAAGGTACACAACGCCGAAGACAGGACAAACACAATCAGCCCACCCAGATAAACCTTGCGGTGCCCGATCACTCCACCCAAGGCGGCGAAGGGCAGCAGGGTCGCGACGGCTGCGAGCTGGTAGGCGTTGATGACCCATACCGAGGCGGCCGGTGATGCATTCAGGTCCGCGGCGATGCTGGGCAATGCAGTATTGGCGATGGCGGTATCAAGCGTTGCGAGGGCGATGGACAGCAGAATGGCGACCATTCCGCGAAATTCACGGGACGTCAGCCGGGTAGACGTAGGGGAGGTGGCTTGATCCATTAGCAGCGAGGCTCCGCATGGTTGAGCAGGGGATGCCTGCCCGAAGCAGACGCTAGAGCGATCCTGCTGTTTTATGCGGCTGCTGCGCAATGGTTCGTTGCAAAAGATTTCCTGAATAAAGGCGATTCAGTTGTAGGAGCTGCCGAAGGCCGCGATGGCGTTGTGCTTGATACAACGCTATCGCGGCCTCCTACAGGGAACGGGTTCAACTCAGAAAGAACCAAGTCGTCTGTTAACTCAGCAGATCTGCCCCCAACTGGAACGCAACCCACAACGCCAGACCTGTGGCGAACACCAGCGCAATGTTCTCGAACAGGTTGTTGCGGTATTGCTTGTCGAGCAGCTTTTTCTGGTTGGACATGATCAGCAAGCCGAGCGAGATGATCGGCAGGCCAATAATGTTCAGTGCGTTCACGCCAATGGTCAGGGTTACGAAGTCCGGCATGCCGGGCAGCGACCATACCAGCGGGGTGACCAGAATGAACAACATGAACCACTTGTGCATCGGGTCCTTGTGAAACTCCTTCCCGTATTTCTCACGGCGTTTCGGAAGGATGTGCTGGAAGGCGTCAGTGATCAGCATCGGGAAGGCAGTGGTTTTGCCCGCGATACTGGCGAACAATGTTGCGAAGACTCCGACGAAGAAGATGTACCAGCCAGCTGAGCCGAAGAACATTTCAAGGGCTTTACCCAGATCCTGCAGGGTAGTGACCTGTATGCCGTTCGGACGCAGGATTTCTGCACCGACCACCCAGATGGCCAGGTTAATGATGATGCCGACGAGCACTGCGAACAGCAGGTCATTGCGCTGAATGCGCTTGTGCTCAGGACCGATCCAGCCTTTTTCACGCATCACGTACGGGTGAACGAAGTTGGCAATCGAACCGGCTACCGCACCAATTACAGAGACCGCCACCAGCAGTGCGCCATGCACGCCTTCATCTGGCGGAATGCTGAAGCCGATGGTGCCTTTGAGAATCCCGACCATGTCTGGTTTGGACATGACTGCCAGTGCCAGGAATGCCAGTGTCATCAATGCCAGCAGGCCTTTCATGACCCCTTCGATCATGGTGTAGATGTTGCGTCCTACCAGCAGCCAGACAGCAATCACCACTGCAAAAGAGCACAGCAGCGGCTGATTGATATGCAGCAGCATCGCCAGCGCTTCGCCCGCACCTTTGATCATGTACGCGTTAATGAGGTGACCCATTAGCAGGGCGTAGCCGAGCATGAACCAGGCAAAGATGGGATGGAGCTGGGCATAGCCCTCAAGGATGCTCATGCCTCTGTTATTACAGAGCTGGAAGCGGGCAATGATGTTGACGATGAGGAACCTGAGCAGTAGCGAGACCGCCAGTACCCACATCATGGCGTAGCCGTAGTTGGCACCTGCTACCGAAGAGGTAATCAGGTCACCGGCACCCAGCCATGACAACACCGCGATGATGCCAGGGCCAAGGAGCTTGGTGACTTTGGCAAAGACCGATTCACGCGCAGCAGTAGCTTTTTTATCGACGGAGCTGGTGCTCGCCATAGGAGGATCTCCATTGTTATTTTTAGTGAGACGGGGCAAGTCGAACATAACGTCAGACGTCGTACAACGTAAGAAGTTTTACGGAGTGTGTGCGGATGTTTCGGCGGGAAGAAGTGCTGGGCTTGCAGGTGCGGGAGGATTGGCGGGCGTCGTGATGTACAGGGCTTTCTTCACGGCATGTTGCTGCGGCGACGAACACTTATTTACTGGCATGACATCTGTCGTGTGACCGGCTTTAGCCGGGAAGCGAACGACTTATTTGTATCGTCAGTGACGCCGCCTTCCGCGAAAGCCGGTCCCAAGACATCGCACAACATTAAGGTTGATGGCACTGTGGGAGCGGCGCGTGATTAAAATGCAGGCGCTGCGGATCTAACCCCCATCCGTATCAATATCCGCATCCTTACCTTGTTCGGGATGCAGATTGCTGGGTACTTTTTCCGGCTTTTCTTCAGGCTCATAGTCAGGCGTGTAGGTATTTCCCCCTGAGTCCTGATTCTGCTCAAACTGTGTGTCTGGCTGGCCTTGGGGCTTGCCTTGGGACTGAGAGCTGTTGCCCTGAGTCTGATGATCCTGCGACTGGGGGTGCGGGGCCGTGTCCGGTTCAATTGCAGGGTCGTTGCGGTGCGCTGGGTTTTGATTTTGATCGCTCATTATTCACCTCTGATTATTGTTCAGCTGCGATGGCTTACAAAAATCTGAGGGCTGTGTTTGCAGGTCGTTCGATCAATGTGACGACTGGTGAGGTTCAACCATGAGATGAACGTCACCTGCGGGGGCAGGTGACGTTCATTTCTCCGAGTGCTTCTGGATCAGCCGTAGAGCCGCTCAAACGGCAGCCAGCGGGCGAATGCTCCCCCTTCAACCCAGGCGCGTGCCGCAGCAATATCCGGAGCGAAGTAGCGGTCTTCGTCGTAATGGGCGACTTCACTGCGAATCATCGCCAACACTTCGCTGAGTTTCTCGGAGGTGTGCAGCGGCGCGTGCAGGTCGACACCTTGCGCGGCGCCAAGCAGCTCTATAGCCACCACTGCGCTGCTGTTGCCCGCCATATCGAGTAGCCGACGCGCAGCGAAGGTCGCCATGGAGACGTGGTCTTCCTGATTGGCAGAGGTCGGCAGGCTGTCGATCGACGCAGGATGGGCCAGGGTCTTGTTCTCCGACGCCAATGCCGCTGCCGTAACCTGGGCAATCATGAAGCCGGAATTCAAGCCGCCTTCCTTGACCAGAAATGCTGGCAGGCCTGACAGCGCCGGGTCTACCAGCTGTGCGATACGGCGCTCTGAGAGTGCACCGATTTCCGAGATCGCCAAGGCCAGCACATCCGACGCCATGGCGACCGGTTCTGCGTGGAAATTACCACCGGACAACACGTCGCCATCGGCACTGAACACCAGCGGGTTGTCGGATACCGCGTTGGCTTCACGCAGGAAAACACCCGCAGCGAAACGCATATGGTCCAGGCATGCGCCCATGACTTGTGGCTGGCAACGCAGGGAATACGGATCCTGTACACGACCGCAATCAACATGCGATTCACGGATCTCGCTTTTGGCCAACAGCTCGCGGTACAGCGCCGCGACGTCAATCTGTCCTGGCTG
This sequence comes from Pseudomonas sp. HP_14, assembly GCF_055283875.1. NCBI lineage: Bacteria > Pseudomonadati > Pseudomonadota > Gammaproteobacteria > Pseudomonadales > Pseudomonadaceae > Pseudomonas > Pseudomonas sp. HP_14. Next base: position 120,480 of record NZ_JBTOQI010000043.1, read on the forward strand.
GCCGCGAACTGCTTGAATGCGTGGATCGAACGGGACGTCGGACCCCTTGAGTGCTTCGACGCTGAGGCTGCCGGCAACCACCGCGGCAGTGAACAGCTTCTCGGTGGCAAACAACCCGCGCAGGGCCAGGGCGGTGGAGACCTGCGTGCCATTGATCAATGCCAGGCCTTCTTTCGGCCCCAGTATCATCGGTTCCAGCCCCGCCAGTGCCAGTCCTTCGACGGCATCCATTTCTCGTCCCTGATGGCGCACACGGCCAACACCGATCAGGACTGCCGACATGTGTGCCAAAGGTGCCAGGTCGCCTGACGCCCCAACCGAACCTTGCGATGGGATGCACGGATAAACCCTGGCAGCGTACAGCGTGCTCAATGCCTGGATGACTTCCCAGCGGATCCCGGAAAAACCCCGGGCGAGCGAGCCGACTTTGAGGGCCATGATCAGTGCCACGCTCGCGTCGTCCAGCAAGGGACCAGTGCCGGTGCAATGCGACAGCAGCAGGTTGCGCTGCAATTTCGCCAGGGACTCGGTTGGGATCGACGTTCGAGCGAGCAGGCCGAAGCCGGTGTTGATGCCATAGACGGTGCGTTGGTTTGCAATGATTTCGTTAACGGTTTGAGTGCTGGCATCGACCACTTCACGGGCTGCTGGATCAAGCTCGAAGGGGCTTTGCTGCTGATAGATGGCGCGCAATTGGTCGAGGTTGAATTGGCCTGGGGTGAGAAGAAGTGTTGCTGGCATGGTGCGCGTTCCTGCTTGAGTTTTAGTTATGCCGACCGGTTCGGGAATTTTCCGCCGTCGCGTACTGGGTTATATCATCCTGTATATACAAGATAAGGCAAAAGCCGGGCCAAGCAAATATGTTCGGGGTTTTGCTGGGCTGCAACAGACTTTTGTTGGTGGGCGGGGGAAGGGCTGTCACCGAAAGTGGCATCGTCCGGTGAACGATGCGCGGCTTTGGGGCGGCTGGAAACGTTCGCGTAGTTGCTGGAACGTGGATCTGCAGGAGCTGCCGAAGGCTGCGATCGCAGTACGTCAGGATTAATGCTTCGCAGCCTCTGGCAGCTCCTACAGAAAATGCATTTCAACTCCTGAAAATTGCATATTGTCGGGTCGGTAATATCGAGCCGTTATTTTTTCCCGGCCAGTGCCTGTGTCACCTGTCCGATATTGCCCTGCAACTCAGCCAGTGGATCCTCGCCATCAACCGACAACACCAGCAACTGGCTGCCTGCCGCAGTAATTGCAGCTTTGACCGGTTCTGGCGGTTGGCGATGATCCAGTACCAGTGCGATGTCGTTATTTTTGAGCGTGTCCGTCAGCTTTTGCAGGGCTTCAGGCGTCCATTGGTCGTCTGCCAGTATTTGCGTATCCGCCAGTTCCAGATTCAGCCCGCTGATCAAGTAGCTCAGGTGATCGGAAAGGCTGACCACGCTGAGGTTATCGGCGCTGGCCAGGCTCGCTTCGCTGTCGGCAGTCAGTTTGAGCAGTTGTTGTTTCAGCGTCGCCAGGTTGGCTTCGATACGGGGTTTTGCGGCAGGGGCGAGGCGCACCAGATCGGCGGCCATGACATCCGCCATGCGCCCCATATTGTTGCTGGAAAGCCATGGCTGGCTGTTAAGCCCGTCGACACCCGGACGCGGTTGCACGGCAATGCCCGGCAAGCCGCCATCCACCGGCCGTGCTGCATCGATCTCGACAATGCGGATGTTACTGCGCCGTGCGTTGGGGTACAGCGGATCATCGGGCCAGATGGAGCGCAGGCCGATGACGGCGTCGGCGTCGGTGGATAATTTACGCAGCGCCTCGACTCCGCGGCCTGTGAAATACGCCGTCTGGCGAGAGCCGGGCAGATTGGCCGCTGCGGCACGCTCAAGGACTACGCCGCTGTCCTTGAGCAGGATTTGCCCAAGGCCATAGGTGATCGGCAGGCTGGCCAGCACTTTGACGGGGGCCTGATTATCAGCTGCAACAGGCGCTGCGTGAGAGGTGGCACAGAGCAGGCCGCTGATGGCCAGTGCCAGGGTCAATTTACGCAACATTATCCAATATTTCCTTTGAGGCTCGGTACGGTGCCGCGAGCGATGGCGGCCAGAGCGAATGCCATGCCAGCGACGAGAATGATCGCCGCGCCGGACGGTACAGGCAGGTCAAAAACGATCGGCAACAGGATGCCGCACAAGGTGCTGACGGTAGCGATGCCTACGGATATCCAGAAAAAGCCTTTCAGCGACTGGCTGAGCAGGCGTGCTGCCGCCGCCGGGATAACCAGCAGGGCGCCGACCAGAATCGCGCCGATGACTTTTACAGCGGCCACGGTAATCAGGGTCACCAGAATCACGAACAGGTAATCCAGCGCCTTGACTGCAACGCCGCGCACGGCGGCAAGCTGCGGGTTGAAACTGGCGAGCATGATGCGGTTGTAGAGCGGCAAACTCAGGCCCATGACCAGCGAACCGACCACCGCGAGCACCAACAGATCATTGCCGTTGACGGTCAACACTGAACCGAACAGCACGTTCTCAAGGATGTGGATGTTGATCTTGCCAGCCAGAATCAGCAGCAGGCTTGCACCAAAGGCCAGGGATACCGAAAGGAAGACGCCGATCAGTGTGTCCGGCGCCAGGCCAGTACGATTGCGCAGGTAGTTGAGGACGATACCGAACAGCAGGCAGTAGCCAAACAGCGCACCGTACGGGCTGGTGTAGGGTTCCCCGAGCAGGATGCCAACGGCTACCCCTGTCAGCGCCGCATGACCTACAGCCTCGGAGAAAAATGCGAAGCGCTTGACCACCACCAGTGTGCCCAGCCCGCCCAGGACCGGACCGATCAGCAGCCCGGCAAGCAAGGCGTTGACCACGAAGCCGTAGGCCAATGCTTCAGGCAGATAGCCGGATGACGCCAGCCCTTGAATGAAAAGACGAAACTGCTCGTAATCCATCAGGCAGCGCTCCCTTTGGTTGCGTTCACAGCTTTATCGTCTACAGCCCGAGGGTGGGCCGAGAACAGCGTCAATAGACGTTCAGGCGTCAGCGCCGTAGCTGCCGCTTCATCGAACAACACCCTGCGATTCAGCCCCGTGACGTTATCGGCCAGGCGTTTTACGGCCTCAAGGTCGTGCTCGATCCACAGCACGGTGATACCTGCTTTGCGCCAGTCCGCCAGCAGCCGCTCAAAGACTTGAATACCCGCTTCGTCCAGCGCCGACATGGGTTCATCAAGCACCAACAGCTGTGGTTTCGGGATCAAGCCCTGAGCCAGCAGCACGCGCTGGCGTTCGCCACCGGATAGCGCACCCATGCGACGTTTGCGTTTGTCCTGCATGCCGACGCGCTCAAGCGCCTCGCCGATTGCTGCGGCGTAATGCTTTGACAGACCGAGAAACGCCGGACGACGCTGACACATCGCGGCCATGAAATCGTCCACGGTGATCGGCAGGCCGCGGTCGAATTCCAGCGCTTGCGGCACGTAGCCAATCAGCCCTGGCGAGCCGGGCCATTGCAGGCTCAGTTGGCCTTGATGGGGCATCTGGCCAAGCATGGTCTTGATCAGCGAACTCTTGCCGCCGCCGTTGGGACCGACCAGTGCATGAATGCTGCCTGCGCGAACCTTGAAACTGACGCGATCAAGGATTGCGGTGCGACCGAGGGTCAGGCTGACATCAGCGAATTCAATGCCCGGTCCGTTGCCGGGAATTGCGATTTTCTCAGCAGCGGTCATGCGCCCGACTCCTGAATGGCGCGCACTACGGTGTCCAGGTTGCCTGCCATTTCTTTCTCATATTTGTCGGCGGTGTATTCGCCGTAGGAAATATGCGAGAGCGGATAAAGCTTGACCCCGGATTCGCGCTGAATGGTTTCGACGTAGGTGGAGGGGAAATCCATCTCCGAGAAAATCACTTTCACGTCCAGTTCGCGCAGTTGGTCGATGGTTTTCTTCAACTGACTGGGGCTCGGCTCGATACCGTGTGCGGGCTCGACTACTGCCGTTACTTCCAGGCCAAATTCGCGCAGCAGGTAATCATAGGCCGCGTGTACGGTTGCAACCCGCAAGTCCGGGTTGGGCGCTTTGGTCAGTTTGGCCAGGGCATCGGCACGCATCTGACGCAGACGTTTGCCATAGGCCCGCGCGTTGGTGGTGTAGGTTTTCGCGTTGTCCGGATCAAGCTTGCCCAACTCGCGGGCAATGTTGTTGACCTGGGCAATGGAGGCACTGATCGACAAGAAAGTATGAGGGTTGACCACTTTGCCTGCGCCTCGGGCTGCGACGCCGGTGGCGGCGAGCAGTGGTACGTCGGCGTTGGCTTCGATCACCGGGATGTCCGGTTTTTCGCTGGCAGCAATCATGCGGTCGGCGAAGTCATCGTGACCTACGCCGTTGAGAACCACGACGTCCAGCGACCCAATGCGTTTGATGTCATCGGCACGCGGTTCGTAAGCGTGTGGGTTGAAGCCGGCTGGAATCAGCGGCACGACTTCGGCCTTGTCGCCGACGATGTTGGCGACATAGCTGTAATACGGGTGCAACGTGATGCCAATGCGCAGGCGCTTGGCGTCGGCATTGGCCAGAGGGGCGAGCAGGGTGGCCAGCAGGCCGACCAGCACTGCGCGCAGCAAAGGTCGGCGTTTCAGAGAAATAGGCATGGGCTAGCAGTCTTCTTTCAAATGAGTGCGTGGGATCAGTGCTTGTGCTGGCGAGTCACACCGGCATCGAACTGGGCGACAACCTGCTGCCAGCCTGAAGCGATCAGGGCTTTGTCACTGACGTCGGTGATGGCGAGCGTGCTGCCGGAGGTCAGCGAGGGGCTGCGGTTGATCCAGATATCAGCCTGAGTTTCATCGGTCGAGTCAACGCGCAGCAGAAATGATCCGGCTACGGTCGGGGCCTGGCTCAGCCCAAGGTACGATTTGCCGACCATCTGCCAGGCATGACCGCCACGGCTGACCGAACTTGCGTCTTCGACAAATGGCGCAAGGCCTTCATCACTCAACTGTTGCGGTGTCACCGGAGTGGCTTGCTCCGGTGCAAGCAAACGAATTTCGTCCAGGGTGACGCGCAGGTCGGCGTAGATACCTTGCTCTGAAGCCGTCAGGTCGCGACGAGCATCCAGTTCATGGGCGGCGACTTTCTGCACGTCCTGGCTTTCGCCGTGCCAGCCAATGACGGTTCCGGCAACCAACAGGATCAGCAGACACAACGCCAGTACATAAGCCGTTTCGTGACCGGCACCCGCCGGACGGACTACTTGATGGGTTGGCGTACTCATGGGGCCTCAATATCTGCTTGGTCGATCTCGACCACGTGACCTGGGCCTGCATCGAACAGGACATAGAATTCGGAAGCCGGTTTCTTGAAGGTCACTGTCGAGTCTTCGCCCAGCTTGCCGGGCACCAGAATGGTTTCGTCATAGCCAATGACATCAAGGGTCACGCCTGGCGCGCCGCTGCCATCGGAAAACCCGCCTGTGCAGCGGATCTGTTCATTGTCGATCTGTTTGCACTCGCACATCGGGTTGTGCGCCATGGCCTGAGTGCTGAGGCCAAGCAGGCCAGCGGTGAGCAGGGGCAACGCACCGGCACGCAGCCAGCGCAGATAAGGTCTGCCGATCATGGTTTGACTCCTTGTTTTTTCAGCCAGGCAACGGTTGCAGGCGATGCCTTGGAGAGCGGAATGGAAGCCTGATGCATTGAGCCATCCCAGCCTTCCATGGTGATCCACAGCTCAGCGTCGGGGTCGGTACGTTCAGGAATCTGCATAAATGCGCTCATGCGATAAGGAGAGCCGAAGAAGATAACCCCGGCTGCGCGCAGGCTGCGTGGCTTGCCGATGCGCAGGTAAGTGGCCTTGACGCGGTCGGCACATTCGGCGCACAGCGCAGCATTGAAGGTTTTCGTGTAACCGGATGCGCCCTCAAGGCGGGGGGCTTCAGCAAAAAATTCCGCCATGCGGATGCTCCACGGCCCGACCTGAACCTCGCCGATCTCACGCTGACCAAGGCCGCTGTCACCGCGGAAAAGAGCCACTTCAGTGAAGTATTTAGGCATGAAGCCTAACGGGATCAGCACCAGCAGAATGTTGATGTGAAAGCGCCATTTATGCCAGAAACGGCTCAGGGACGATGGCGGTGTTGCGGTGGCTGCCTTGCTCACAGGGTGTTCTCCGGGATCTCGGTGGCCATGGGCGATAGCGTTTTTTGTCTGGCGCTGGCGCGTTCGGTTTTTTCACTGCGCTTGAGCGCGTTGAGGGTTGCCTGAGCGGTGCGCTTGGTCCAGATCAGCAAGCCGCTGAGTACCATCATGCTCAGGATCAGGGCGAAGAAGGTCCAGATCAGCTTGATCCATATCCCCCCGAAGTCCCCGGTGTGCAGGGGGCGCATCGATTCGGTTACAAACTCCAGCGCGGAACGGTCCGACAACAGGTGTGATGTGGCGATTTCCCCGCTGTACGGATTGATTTCAGCGGTCTGGAACATCAACGGATACCAGCTGCGGCCCGCGACGCTGATATTGCTGTAGGCGTTGAGCGGCATGCTGACGGAGCTGGGCTCCAGGCCGGGAATCTTCTCGCGGGTGATCTCAACGGCTTTGTCGAGGCTGATCATCGGTGCCGGGGTGCCATCTGCCGTCAACGGAACACTGGCATGGGGGATTACCGAGGCAATCGGCGACTGGCTGGAAATACTGATCTGGTTGTCAAACAGGATGGCCTGGATCAGAAACCACATGCCGGTGATGGAAATCACGGCGATGAACCAGATCGACCAGATCCCGCTCAAGCGGTGAAAGTCGCCCCAGAAAATCCGCGCCCCGTGGTGGATGCGCAAGGTGGGCTTGAAGAAGCCTTTCCAGAACTTCTTGTAGACCACCAGTCCTGTCACCAGCGAGGCCAGCAGAGGAATGCTCAACAGCGACACCATGTACCAGCCCCATGAGAAGCCGTTGGTAAACGGCACCAGCCACCAGCCATGCAGTGCGCGGGTGAAGGCAGGGAAGTCGAACGATGGCGCGAAGCCCTGAACCACCCCGGTGTAAGGGTTGGCGTAAGCGACGACGGCGCGTCCACCCGGGTAGGTTGCACGCACATTCAAGGCGAAGTAGTCGCCATCAGGTTCGGAGATCCTGCTGACCTTCAATTTCGGGTCATTACGCTGGATGGTCGCCTTTACCTCTTCAAAGCTCAGGCGTGGAGCATCGGCGGAGGGCTGGTTGGCGCGCATCTCCGGGTTGACCAGCCACATGATCTCTTTGCTCACCACCGCCAGCGTCCCGGTGAAGCATACGATCAGGACGAAGAACCAGATGGGCAGGGCCAGCCAGCTGTGGACGAGAAACCAGATTTTTGAACGGGACTTCTTAGACATGGAGTAACGGTCTCGATTCACGGTGTGGAGCAGCCCGATGGTCGCCTGGGCTTACAGTGTCCATAAAAAGCGGTCGTGGCTTTTGCCGACGCGACTGCTGCATATTACTAGGACGGATGAGAATCAAATACCCGCAGTGTTAATTCTCATTACATATTTAAAAGATGTTTCTGGATGTGTTTTTTCCTGGGCGGTTCTTGTCTGCGCTTGCGTTCGGCAAACCAGTAATCTGTAGGAGCCAACTTGTTGGCGAAGCGTCGGACCTGCACAGCCAGGAACTCCGTTTCGCCAACAAGTTGGCTCCTACAGTGTTTGCTTCTCAAATCCATTATTGAAGTGATGTTTGATGAACGCATGGGCACCCGACGGCGATCTCGCGTGTACAAAAAAGGGAAGCCAGACTCGCGTCTGCTTCCCTTTTTTCATCACCGTGACCGCTTAGATCACCTGGATAATCGCTTTGCAGACGGTATCAATGTTGCTCTGGTTCAGCGCTGCAACACAGATGCGGCCGGTATCAAGGGCATAGATGCCGAACTCGTTACGCAGACGGTGCACCTGCTCAGTGGTCAGGCCCGAGTAGGAGAACATGCCACTTTGGCGACCCACAAAGCTGAAGTCCTGACCTGCAGGGTTGTTGGCGAGACGCTCGACCATGGCCTGGCGCATGCCTTTGATGCGAACACGCATTTCTGCCAGCTCTTCTTCCCATTGCGCGCGCAGCTCGGGGCTGTTCAGCACGGCAGCCACAATCGTCGCGCCATGAGTCGGCGGGTTGGAATAGTTGGTGCGAATTACACGTTTGACCTGAGACAGGACACGGGTGGTCTCTTCCTTTGACTCAGTAATGATCGACAGTGCGCCGACACGCTCACCGTAGAGCGAGAAGGATTTGGAGAACGAGCTGGAGGCGAAGAACGTCAGGCCTGACTCGGCAAACAGACGAACGGCAACAGCGTCTTCATCAATGCCTGCACCAAAACCCTGATACGCCATGTCCAGGAATGGCACGTGGCCTTTGCTCTTGACCACTTCCAGGACTTTTTTCCAGTCCTCCAGCGTCAGGTCAACGCCGGTGGGGTTGTGGCAGCACGCGTGCAGCACGACGATCGAACCGGATGGCAGGTTCTGCAGGTCTTCCAGCATGCCGGAACGGTTCACGTCGTGGCTGGTCGCATCATAGTAACGATAGTTCTGCACCGGGAAACCGGCTGTTTCAAACAGAGCGCGATGGTTTTCCCAGCTTGGATCACTGATGGCCACAACGGCATCAGGACGCAACTGCTTGAGGAAGTCAGCACCGATTTTCAGCGCGCCTGTACCGCCGACGGCCTGAGTGGTCAGCACGCGGCCGGCCGCGATGAGGGGCGAGTCAGCGCCAAACAGCAGCTTTTGCACCGCCAGATCGTAGGCAACGATGCCGTCGATCGGCAGATAGCCACGAGGAGCGTGTTGAGCCACGCGAATAGTCTCTGCTTCGGCAACGGCGCGCAGAAGGGGAATGCGACCTTCTTCGTTGCAGTAGACGCCCACACCAAGATTGACCTTGGTAGTGCGGGTATCGGCATTGAATGCTTCGTTGAGGCCCAGGATAGGATCGCGTGGTGCCATTTCGACAGCGGAGAACAGGCTCATTTTTGTGGCGGCTCTGTGTGAGAAGTGAGGGGAAACCCGCTCTGACCCGAATGCGCCAGAGCGGTGCACAAACGGGGAGTCAGTATAGAGGCCATCTCTGGCCGGGGCGACAGCCGGGGGCAGATTTTTTCCGGTTTTTTGCGGTTATTTGTCTGCCTTTAGTCATATTGCGGGCTGCCTCCTTTATTAATAGCCGCCTGTTTGAAGGGTTGAAAGCTGGTGATAGCGGCTCCATCTGTAGTTCCATCACCTCATATTCTGTACGACTGGTCCGCTAGCCGGGTCAGACGCATGCTTTTCTCTGGTTTTAGCCCTGCGCCTTGCCTGAGTGCAAGCCCGCAAGCCAATATCCCGCAGGCCTGCGCACGTCATTGATCAGAACCTGCGCACGCTATTAAAGAGGTACGTTATGTCCGAGTTTCAGCTCGTAACCCGTTTCGAGCCTGCCGGTGATCAGCCGGAGGCCATTCGCCAGTTGGTCGAGGGCATTGATGCCGGGCTGGCGCATCAGACCCTGCTGGGGGTAACCGGCTCGGGCAAGACGTTCAGCATCGCCAACGTGATCTCTCAGGTGCAGCGCCCTACGTTGGTGCTCGCGCCCAACAAGACCCTGGCAGCGCAGCTGTATGGCGAGTTCAAGGCGTTTTTCCCGAATAACGCCGTGGAGTATTTCGTTTCCTACTACGACTACTACCAGCCTGAGGCGTATGTGCCGTCGTCGGACACCTTCATCGAGAAGGATGCTTCGATCAACGACCACATCGAACAGATGCGACTCTCCGCCACCAAGGCGTTGCTGGAGCGCAAGGACGCCATCATTGTTACTACGGTTTCGTGTATCTACGGCCTGGGCAGCCCGGAAACCTATTTGCGTATGGTGCTGCACGTGGACCGGGGCGACAAACTCGACCAGCGTGCCTTGCTGAGGCGTCTGGCCGACTTGCAATACACCCGTAACGACATGGACTTCGCGCGTGCGACGTTCCGCGTGCGCGGCGATGTGATCGACATTTATCCTGCTGAATCTGACCTGGAAGCGATTCGCATCGAGCTGTTCGATGATGAAGTGGAGAGCATTTCGGCGTTCGATCCCCTCACCGGTGAGGTCATTCGCAAGCTGCCACGCTTCACGTTTTATCCCAAGAGCCACTACGTGACACCGCGGGAAACCCTGGTTGAAGCGATGGAAGGCATCAAAGTCGAATTGCAGGAACGCCTGGAGTATCTGCGCACTAACAACAAACTGGTCGAGGCTCAACGCCTTGAGCAGCGGACCCGGTTCGATCTGGAAATGATCCTGGAGCTGGGCTATTGCAACGGTATCGAAAACTACTCGCGCTATCTGTCGGGTCGTCCGTCCGGCGCGCCGCCGCCAACACTCTACGATTATCTGCCGCCCGACGCATTGTTGGTCATCGACGAATCCCACGTCAGCGTGCCGCAGGTGGGCGCCATGTATAAAGGCGACCGCTCCCGCAAAGAGACGCTGGTGGAATATGGCTTCCGTTTGCCATCAGCGCTGGATAACCGGCCGATGCGCTTTGACGAGTGGGAAGCGGTCAGTCCGCAGACGATCTTCGTCTCCGCGACGCCAGGTAATTACGAGGCAGAACATGCCGGGCGCATCGTTGAGCAGGTTGTGCGGCCAACGGGGTTGGTGGATCCTCAGATCGAGATTCGTCCGGCACTGACTCAGGTCGATGATTTGCTCTCGGAAATCACCAAGCGCGTGGCGCTGGAAGAACGGGTGCTGGTCACCACGTTGACCAAGCGCATGTCCGAAGACCTCACCGATTACCTGGCCGACCACGGCGTTAGGGTGCGTTATTTGCACTCGGACATCGATACGGTGGAGCGGGTGGAGATTATTCGCGACCTGCGGCTCGGGACTTTTGATGTGTTGGTGGGGATCAACCTGTTGCGCGAAGGTCTGGATATGCCGGAAGTCTCCCTGGTGGCAATTCTCGATGCCGACAAGGAAGGCTTCCTGCGTTCCGAGCGCTCGCTAATCCAGACCATTGGTCGTGCGGCCCGTAACCTCAACGGACGGGCCATCCTCTATGCGGATCGGATTACCGGCTCGATGGAACGTGCGATTGGTGAAACCGAGCGCCGTCGCGACAAGCAGATCGCCTTCAACCTCGCTAACGGGATTACCCCCAAAGGCGTGTTCAAGGATGTCGCGGACATCATGGAAGGCGCGACGGTGCCTGGCTCGCGCAGCAAGAAACGCAAAGGCATGGCCAAAGCCGCAGAAGAAAGTGCCAAGTACGAAAACGAATTGCGTTCACCCAGCGAGATCACCAAGCGCATTCGCCAGTTGGAAGAGAAGATGTACCAGTTGGCCCGCGACCTGGAGTTCGAGGCTGCGGCGCAGACACGCGACGAAATCGGCAAGCTACGCGAGCGGTTGCTCACGGTGTAGCGATTCGATCTGTTGAAGCCGGTGATCATGTGGGAGCCGAGCTTGCTCGCGATAAAGCTGGACGCGGTTCACTTTAGAATCACGGTGCCCTTATCGCGAGCAAGCTCGGCTCCCACATGATCACCGGCCCCTGTTAAGATTCACGGCTTGTTTGACCTATTTCGGGATTTTTCATGACCACCGTTCGTACCCGCATCGCGCCTTCGCCTACTGGCGACCCTCACGTTGGCACGGCTTATATCGCGCTCTTCAACTACTGCTTTGCCAAGCAGCATGGTGGTGAGTTCATCCTGCGCATCGAGGATACCGATCAACTGCGTTCGACCCGCGAGTCGGAGCAGCAGATTTTCGACGCGTTGCGCTGGCTGGGTATCGAGTGGAGTGAAGGTCCGGACGTGGGTGGCCCGCACGGTCCTTACCGGCAGAGCGAGCGCGGCGACATCTATCAGAAGTACGCTCAGCAACTGGTTGAACTGGGCCATGCCTTCCCGTGTTTCTGCACCGCTGAAGAGCTGGATCAGATGCGCGCTGAGCAGATGGCCAAGGGCGAAACTCCGCGCTATGACGGTCGTGCCTTGCTGCTTTCCAAAGAAGAAGTTGCACGTCGCCTGGCGGCCGGTGAACCTCATGTTATCCGCATGAAAGTGCCGAGCAAAGGCGTTTGCGTGGTGCCAGACATGTTGCGTGGTGAAGTGGAGATCCCATGGGATCGCATGGACATGCAAGTGCTGATGAAGACCGACGGTCTGCCGACTTACTTCCTGGCTAACGTTGTTGATGACCATTTGATGGGCATCACTCACGTGCTGCGTGGCGAGGAGTGGCTGCCATCGGCTCCCAAGCTGATTCTGCTCTACGAATACTTCGGCTGGGACAAGCCTCAGCTGTGCTACATGCCGCTGCTGCGTAACCCGGACAAGAGCAAGCTGTCCAAGCGCAAGAACCCGACCTCGGTCACGTTCTACGAGCGCATGGGTTTCATGCCTGAGGCGATGCTCAACTACCTGGGGCGCATGGGCTGGTCGATGCCGGACGAGCGCGAGAAGTTCTCTCTGGAAGAAATGGTCGAGCATTTTGATCTTTCGCGGGTTTCCCTGGGCGGGCCGATCTTCGATATCGAGAAACTCTCCTGGCTGAATGGCCAGTGGTTACGTGAGTTGCCAGTCGAAGAGTTCGCTGCCCGCCTGCAGCACTGGGCGCTGAACCCTGAATACATGATGAAGATCGCACCGCATGTGCAGGGCAGGGTGGAGACTTTCAGCCAGGTCGCGCCATTGGCTGGTTTCTTCTTCGCCGGTGGCGTGACGCCGGATGTGAAGCTGTTCGAGCACAAGAAACTGTCCCCTGAGCAGGTGCGTCAGGTCATGCAGTTGATCCTGTGGAAGCTGGAGTCGCTGCGTCAGTGGGAGAAGGATCGGATCATGGGCTGCATTCAGGCGGTCGTTGAGCACCTGCAGCTCAAGCTGCGCGACGCCATGCCGCTGATGTTTGCCGCCATCACCGGGCAGGCCAACTCGGTGTCGGTGACTGATGCGATGGAAATCCTCGGCCCTGATCTGACTCGCTTCCGGTTGCGACAGGCGCTTGATCTGCTGGGCGGTGTCTCCAAGAAAGAAAACAAGGAATGGGAAAAGCTTCTGGGTGCCATCGCCTGAGGCAATGCCTGTGCCTGTCAGCCCCCCGGTTTTCCGGGGGCTGAATGGTAAGTGGTTGTATTACCGACAAAAAACTTTAGAAATTGTTAAAAATAAATTTGACAGCCCAGCGACTCACGCTTAACATGCGCCCCGTCCACTGATGTGGGGCTTTAGCTCAGCTGGGAGAGCGCCTGCATGGCATGCAGGAGGTCAGCGGTTCGATCCCGCTAAGCTCCACCATATTTAGAGTTTCAAAGCTCGGCTACAATGCTTTGAAACGGTGCAAGATGATCGGATCCAGCGTCGATCATCAGCATCAAGAAGGTTTAGTCCCCTTCGTCTAGTGGCCTAGGACACCGCCCTTTCACGGCGGTAACAGGGGTTCGAGTCCCCTAGGGGACGCCATTTTAAAGTGCATCATTTGAAAGTGATGTGAGCCGCGAGGCGATAAATCCGGGGCTTTAGCTCAGCTGGGAGAGCGCCTGCATGGCATGCAGGAGGTCAGCGGTTCGATCCCGCTAAGCTCCACCAATTTTGCCAGGGTTCGCTATCAAGCGAATCTGCTCGAAGGTTTTGCGTCCCCTTCGTCTAGTGGCCTAGGACACCGCCCTTTCACGGCGGTAACAGGGGTTCGAGTCCCCTAGGGGACGCCACGATTTCTCGCTCTGCGAGACCAAGGGTCATTCGATTATTGAATGGCCCTTTTGTTTTTCTGGCGGCTTAGTTTCTGCCATTTCTGCATGACTCCCTCAAATATCATCCTGGTGCCATTCTCTCTGCGACAGGCGGGGTGGCTTGTGCTTGTCATTTCAGATTATGCGAATAATATTATCTTCGTAATCTGGAGGTTCCGAATGACAGATAAAAAAGCACAAACCCGTGAACGTATCCTGAGCGCAGCCAGCACCGCGTTGATCACGCGTGGCCCCGAACAACCCAGCGTCAGCGAGATCATGGCAGCAGCAGGGCTGACAGTGGGTGGGTTTTACGCGCATTTCGATAGCAAAGAAGCGCTGATGCTCGAAGCGTTCGATCATTTGCTGAGTCAGCGCCGTGCCTCGGTGGCGCAAATCGACGATCAGCTTCCCGGCCAGGAGCGGCGTGCGCTGCTGGCGGCGTTTTATTTGTCGCGTAAACATCGGGATGCCACTGAGCTGGCTTGCCCGCTGCCATCAACGGTTGGCGAAATGTCACGATTGCCGAAGCTTTTTCAGGCGATGCTCGCCGAGCATCTGGAACTGATGGTTGCGCAACTGGCGGCGGCGCCTGAAGAGGCTGATAAGGTGTTGGCCGACGTTGCGTTGATGGTGGGCGGCCTGGCGCTGGCCAGAGCGCTGGGTAGTGGTGACCTGTCGGATAGAGTCCTGCGCGCGGCCAAGTCGGCAGTGGTTTGAGGGGCGTATAGCTAACTGTTTTTTCTGTAGGAGTGAGCTCGCTCGCGATAGCGTCAGGTCAGTTAGTCAATCATCGTCAAACCTGACGCTATCGCGAGCAAGCTCACTCCTGCAGGCCGGAAGAGGCCTTTCCGAACGACGCATCTTTGGTGTTTGTAATAAAGTCTTCCCGGATAAATCCGGTCGCACAGGTCACCGTTGCTGTGTGTTTGGTTACACTCACCTGCCAACACAAAACACCAACGCAGGAGCAACTATGGTCTGGGATCTGACAACGCCTTTTGTGATCGACCTTAATGTATCCGCCGATGACATTGACGGGTTGGGTCATGCCAATAACGCGGTATACGTGACATGGCTGGAGCGTTGTGCCTGGCGGCATTCGCAGCAGTTGGGGCTGGACCTGAGTGAGTACCGTCGACTGGACCGTGCCATGGCGGTCGTCAGGCATGAGATTGATTATCTCGCCAGTGCTTATCAAGACGACGAACTGCAGTTGGCAACCTGGATTGTCGATTGGGACAAACGCTTGAAAATGACCCGGCGTTTCCAGCTTCGGCGCCCAGGCGATGGCATGACACTGCTGCGTGCGCAGACCACCTTTGTCTGCATTGAGCTGTCCAGCGGCAAGCCCAAGCGCATGCCGGCAGAGTTCATCGACGGCTATGGTGTCGCCATGTCAAATCCTCTGGTTTCCAATCACGCCAGCGCGCCGTAAACTGCCGGACTTTTTTCGAGTATGACTCATGCAAATTGCTCTGGCGCCCATGGAGGGACTGGTTGACGACATCCTGCGCGATGCCCTGACAAAAGTCGGTGGTATCGATTGGTGCGTGACCGAATTCATCCGGGTGTCCGAGCGTCTCATGCCGGCCCATTACTTCTACAAATACGCCTCCGAGTTTCACAACGGCGCGAAGACCGAGGCCGGCACTCCGCTGCGTCTCCAACTGCTGGGTTCCGACCCGGTTTGTCTGGCGGAAAACGCTGCGTTCGCCTGTGAGCTGGGCGCGCCAGTTCTAGACCTCAACTTCGGTTGCCCGGCGAAGACCGTCAATCGCTCTCGCGGCGGTGCGATTCTGCTCAAAGAGCCCGAGCTGCTGCATTCCATTCTCAGTCAGGTGCGTAGCGCGGTGCCAAAGCACATCCCCGTCACGGCCAAGATGCGCCTTGGCTATGAGAATACCGACGGCGCGCTGGATTGCGCCCGGGCTCTGGCTGACGGTGGAGCGGAGCAGATCGTTGTTCACGCCCGGACCAAGGTAGACGGCTACAAACCGCCTGCACATTGGGAATGGATCGCGCGCATTCAGGAAGTGGTCAAGGTGCCGGTCGTCGCCAATGGCGAAATCTGGACCGTGGATGACTGGCGTCGCTGCCGGGAAATCTGTGGTGCTCGCGACATCATGATCGGTCGCGGGCTTGTAGCTCGCCCTGATCTGGCCCGGCAGATTGCAGCAGCGCAAAAAGGCGAGGAGGTCGTGCCGATGACCTGGGCCGAGCTGCAGCCCATGCTGCGAACCTTCTGGTTGCAATGTCTGGACAAGATGACCCTGATTCAAGCGCCTGGCCGCCTCAAGCAATGGCTGGTGCTGTTGACCAAAAGCTATCCGGAGGCTACGCAGATGTTTGACGCATTGCGCCGCGAAACCGACTGCCAGCGAATCAGTGTTTTGTTAGGCATCAGTGCCGACGAACGGTCATAAAAAAATTGAAAATAAACTCTTGAAAAGCTTTTGGTCGACCCTAGTTTAGGGATTACGCGATGCCGAATTCGGGTCGCGGATTAAACCACTCGCTGTTTACAGGAGATTTATCATGACTACTGCATTTTCCCTGGCTCCACTGTTCCGTAGCTCTGTGGGCTTTGATCGTTTCAATGACTTGTTTGAGGCTGCCGCACGTAATGAAACCGCTGGCGGCTATCCTCCATACAACGTCGAGAAGCATGCGGATGACCAATACCGCATCGTGATCGCAGCCGCAGGCTTTGTTGAAGAAGATCTGGAGCTTCAGGTAGAGAAGGGCGTGTTGACCGTTTCCGGTGGCAAGCGCGAAAACACTACCGAAAACGTGACTTACCTGCATCAGGGCATCGCTCAGCGAGCCTTCAAGTTGTCATTCCGGCTGGCCGACCACATTGAAGTGCAAAACGCGGGTCTGTCGAATGGCTTGCTGAATATTGATCTGTTGCGTCTGGTGCCCGAAGAGGCCAAGGCCAAGCGTATTCCGATCAATGCCCAGAAAGTCCTGAATAGCTGATTGTTTATTTATCAGCAGAAGAAGGCGCCTCAGGGCGCCTTCTTTCATCCCAGCAGATTTAGCTGACTGTCCTCAAACAGACTTTCAGGCTGTCTCAAGCGTTTTTCGAATGCGCTCAAGGTCAGTGGCTCGCTGAACAGGTATCCCTGATACAAGCTGCACCCCAACTGCTCAAGAAATTCCAGTTGCAGCGGTTGTTCCACACCTTCAGCTATCACCGTCAGATTCAGGCTTTGCGCCATGGCCACGATGGCCCTGATGATTTCCGCATCATTGGGATCAGTCGTCGCGTCACGGATGAACGACTGGTCAATTTTCAACGCATCGACCGGCAGCCGCTTGAGGTAGGTCAGTGATGAATAGCCCGTGCCGAAGTCATCCATGGCGAAACTGACGCCGAGCTTTTTCAGTTCATGCATCTTGGCGATGGTGTCATCCAGGTTCTGGATGACGATGCCCTCGGTGATTTCCAGTTTGAGCAGATTGCTGGGCAAGCCATTGACATGCAGGCAGCGTTTTACCCGTTCAACGAAGTCGTTCTGGCGGAATTGGCGAGGGCTGATGTTCACGCACAGGCTGAAATGTTGCACATCGATCAAGTCGTCTTGCAGCAATTTACTTGCGGTCCTGCAGGCTTCTTCGAGGATCCAGGCCCCAACCTCCATGATCATCCCGCTTTCTTCAAGGATCTGAATAAACTGGTTGGGCGGCAGATTGCCGCTTTCCGGGTGTTCCCAACGCAGCAGCGCTTCTGCGCCGATGATGCGATTGATCCGGGTATCCACCTGGGGTTGGTAGCACAGACTGAACTCGCCGCGGGGCAGAGCCATGCGTAGGTCATTTTCCATGCGCAAGCGTTCACTTGCCGCTTTTTGCATGGACTCCTGAAACAGCTGTGTGGCGTTGCGGCCAGAGTCTTTGGCGCGATACAAGGCAATATCCGCACGCTTGAGCAAGTCGGCGCTGGTCAGGCCGTGGTCGGGGATCAGTGCGATACCAATGCTCGGCGTGATTTGCAGTCGCTGATTGTCGAGAAACATCGGCTGGGCGAGCAGGGCGCGAAGCATGTCGGCCAGTTCCAGCACCTGATCGGTGACATCGTCACGGGTACCTTCCAGGCCGCTGATCAACACCACGAACTCGTCTCCGCCCAGGCGTGCGACGGTATCCTCCAGGCGCACGCTCGCTTCGAGTCGGGCAGTGACGATCTTCAGCACGCTGTCGCCCACCGGATGGCCCAGCGAGTCATTGATGTGTTTGAAGTGATCCAAGTCCATGAAAAGCAAGGCGCCGCGTAGATTGTGGCGCTGTAACAGGATTATCTGCTGGCTGAGACGATCCATGAGCAACGCCCGGTTGGGCAGATTGGTCAGGGAGTCGTGATAGGCGAGGTGCTGGACCTGCTCCTGCGCACTTTTCAGTTCGCTGATGTCCCGGGCATTCATCAGCAGGCATTCGGTATCGTTGAGGGTAATGGCTTCAATCGAAACTTCGGCGGTGACGTGCGTCCCGTCCTTGTGGCAGCCGGTCATTTCCCGGTGATGCACGCGGCCATTCTCTTCAAGGTCCAGGAGTAACTGTTCACGCTGGCTAATGTCCGACCAGATCCCCAGGTCGGCGACGGTGCGTCCGATCACCTCTTCTGTGGTAAACCCCAGTAAACGGCAAAATCCGCCGTTTACTTCCAGATAACGGCCGCTTGCGCGTTCCGTGATGGTTATCGCGTCAGGACTGGCATGGAACGCCTTGGCAAATTTTTCTTCGCTGGCCTTCAGAGCGCGCTCGGCGCGCAGGTGGGCGCTGTTGTCCATAAATGTGCTGAGCAGGAAGAGTTGCTGGTCCAGCTCGATTTTCAGTGCGCTGAAGGTGCCTTCGACCAGCCCGCCATCCCGTGCCCGTAATTGCACATCAAGCCGGACGGGGTCATCTTGCGTGATGACTTTCTTGACCAAGTTGTTGCGCTGCTCGCTGTCGTCCCACAAGCCCAGCTCTACACCGGTCTTGCCGATCGCTTCGGCAGAGGGCCAGCCCAGCAGGGTTTCGAACTGGCGATTGACCTCGCAGATAATCCCGCTGTCGATGCGGGACAGGATCACGACATTGGGACTGAGGTTATATAGCGTCGCAAAACGCTTTTCCGATTCACTCGGCGTCGCTGCGGCGTCGGGTGATTGAAAGGTAATGCTGTCTGCAGGTATTGGCATATGATCACGCGCCTGTAAGTAATAAAGGCAGTAATACGATCTTCAGCGGTAACAACCTTTCAGGATTGGATGGCCTGTGCATCGAGTAGCGCCATGAATGCCCGTGCCGCATTCGACAACGTGCGCTCCGTATGAAGAATGTAGCCTAGCTGACGACTGAGCTGTATGCCCGGTAAAGGGATACGCGCTACTTGTTCATCCAGCATAGTCCGCGGCAGAACACTCCACGCGAGCCCGATGGAGACCATCATTTTGATGGTTTCCAGATAGTTGGTACTCATCGCGATGTCGGGCTTGAGTCCCTGAGCCTCACACAAACCGCTGACGATGTGGTGAGTGAACGTGTTATTGCCCGGGAAAACTGCCGGGTAGCGAACCACTTCCTGCAGGCTCACTGGACCGCTATTAGCCAGCGGGTGTTCGGGGGCGGCGACAAAGTCCAGCGGGTCGTCCCAGACCGGCATGGCTTTGACCAGCGTGTGGGGGGTTGGCGCAAGGGTGATGACCGCCAGTTCTGCCCGGCCATGAAGAATCTCTTCGTAGGCCACTTCCGAGTCCAGAAACTGGATGTCCAGCGCCACGTCAGGGAAGCGTCGGGTGAACTCCCGGAGCAGAGGCGGCAGACGATGCAGGCCGATGTGATGGCTGGTCGCTAATGTCAGACGGCCGGTGACTTCCCCGGTCAGGTTAGTCAGCGCCCGGCGCGTATCGTCCAGCACGTTCAGAATCTGATAAGCCCTGGGCAGCAAAGCCCTGCCAGCCTCGGTCAGGCTTACTTCACGGCCCAGCCGGTCAAACAGCCGAACGTTCAATTGTTGCTCCAGCCCGGCGATGCGTTTGCTGATGGCCGGTTGGGTCAGGTGCAGATGTTCGCCTGCTCCAGAAAAGCTGCCGGTCTCGGCGATGGCTATAAAGGCGTTAAGGTTGGCCAGATCCATTTCAGATTCCAGTTGGTTATCCAAAGCATAAAAATTATGAATTTGAGTTATTTAAGCATATTCCATAGCATTGCCTCACAAGCCAAAGGGTCATCAGTTGATTGCCCAGGGCATAGAAAGATAGAAATACGCTGATGAGGAACCATCCGATGGCCGGCAAAACGTTGTACGACAAGCTCTGGGATTCGCATGAAGTAAAAAAGCGCGATGATGGCTCGTCGCTGATTTACATCGACCGCCACATCATCCACGAAGTGACCTCGCCGCAAGCCTTTGAAGGTCTGCGTCTGGCGGGTCGCAAGCCATGGCGCATCGACGCCAACATCGCTACTCCGGACCACAACGTACCGACTACACCGGAACGTAAGGGTGGCATTGAAGCCATTGCCGATCAGGTGTCGCGTCTTCAGGTGCAAACCCTTGATGACAACTGCGACGAATACGGCATCACCGAATTCAAGATGAATGACGTGCGTCAGGGCATCGTCCACGTGATCAGCCCGGAGCAGGGCGCTACCTTGCCGGGCATGACGGTTGTCTGTGGCGACTCGCATACCTCCACTCATGGTGCATTTGGCGCGTTGGCCCACGGTATCGGCACTTCAGAGGTTGAGCATGTGCTCGCCACTCAGTGCCTGGTGGCCAAGAAAATGAAGAACATGCTGGTCTCTGTTGAAGGCCAGTTGCCTCTCGGCGTGACGGCCAAGGACATCGTTCTGGCGGTTATCGGCAAGATCGGCACGGCCGGTGGCAATGGTCACGCCATGGAGTTTGCAGGCAGTGCGATTCGTGATCTGTCGGTTGAAGGCCGTATGACCATCTGCAACATGTCCATCGAGGCGGGTGCTCGCGTCGGCCTGGTAGCGACTGATGAAAAGACCGTTGCCTACGTGAAGGGTCGTCCTTTCGCACCGAAAGGCGAGCAGTGGGACCTCGCGGTAGAGGCCTGGAAGGATCTGGTCTCCGATCCTGATGCGCACTTCGACACCGTGGTCAAACTCGACGCTGCGCAGATCAAGCCGCAAGTCAGCTGGGGTACATCTCCGGAAATGGTGTTGGCCGTCGACCAGAACGTGCCCGATCCTGCTCAGGAAGCTGATCTGGTCAAGCGTGGTTCGATCGAGCGTGCCTTGAAATACATGGGCCTCAAGGCCAATCAGGCGATTACCGACATTCAGCTGGACCGGGTTTTTATCGGTTCTTGCACCAACTCGCGGATCGAAGATTTGCGTGCCGCGGCTGAAATCGCCAAAGGCCGCAAGGTTGCCTCCACGATCAAGCAGGCGATTGTTGTGCCGGGCTCTGGCTTGGTCAAAGCTCAAGCCGAAAGCGAAGGTCTGGACAAGATCTTCCTGGAAGCCGGTTTTGAATGGCGCGAGCCAGGTTGCTCGATGTGTCTGGCCATGAACCCGGACCGGCTGGAAAGTGGTGAGCATTGCGCATCCACGTCCAACCGTAACTTCGAGGGGCGTCAGGGGGCCGGTGGTCGTACTCACCTGGTCAGTCCTGCGATGGCCGCAGCGGCGGCAGTCAACGGTCGTTTCATCGATGTTCGCGAACTGATTCAGCACTAAGGAGCCCAGCATGAAAGCCTTTACTCAGCACACCGGCCTTGTGGCTCCTCTGGATCGTGCCAACGTCGACACCGACCAGATCATTCCCAAACAGTTTCTGAAGTCGATCAAGCGCACCGGCTTTGGCCCGAACCTGTTCGACGAGTGGCGTTACCTTGATGTCGGGCAACCATATCAAGACAACTCCAAGCGTCCGCTGAATCCGGATTTCGTCCTCAACGACGCGCGTTATCAGGGTGCCAGCGTATTGTTGGCCCGGGAAAACTTCGGCTGTGGTTCTAGCCGTGAGCATGCGCCTTGGGCGCTGGATGAATACGGCTTCTGCGCGATCATCGCCCCCAGCTATGCCGACATTTTCTTCAACAACAGTTTCAAGAACGGCTTGCTGCCGATCATCCTCGACGAGGCTGAAGTTGATGAACTGTTCAAGCAGGTTGAAGCCAACGAGGGTTACCAGCTGACCATCGACCTGGCGGCCCAGACGGTGACTCGTCCAGACGGCAAGGTATACAGCTTTGAAGTCGATGCGTTCCGCAAGCATTGCCTGCTGGAAGGCCTGGATGACATCGGTCTGACGCTGGTGGATGGTGACGCCATTGCCAGCTTTGAAGCGAAGCACCGAGCCAGCCAGCCGTGGTTGTTCCGCGGTTGAGATGACGCCCCCCTATGTAGGAGCTGCCGAAGGCTGCGAATCGATTTGCCAGACAGGACGCTTTCGCAGCCTGCGGCAGCTCCTACAGGCTTTATGTAGTCAGGAAGAATCCCATGACCAACTCCGCCCACACTCAAGTTGTACAGCGTCAATTCGGTGAACAGGCTGCGGCCTATCTGAGCAGTGCCGTGCACGCCCTGGGCACTGAGTTTGCTCTGCTACAGGCCGAAGTGGCGGGGCGTAGCGATGCGCGGGTGCTGGATCTAGGATGTGGCGCGGGGCATGTGAGCTTCAATGTCGCGTCGGCGGTCGGCAACGTGGTCGCGTACGACCTCTCTCAGCAGATGCTCGATGTGGTGAGTGCCGCAGCGCAAGAGCGCGGGTTGAGCAACGTCAGCACGGTTTGTGGCGCTGCTGAACGCCTACCGTTTGAGGATGGCGAGTTCGACTTTGTGTTCAGTCGTTATTCGGCTCACCACTGGAGCGATCTGGGGGTGGCATTGCGGGAAGTGCGCCGGGTATTGAAGCCGGGCGGTGTCGCAGCGTTCATTGACGTTATGTCGCCGGGCAGTCCGTTGCTGGATACCTACCTGCAAAGCGTGGAAGTGCTGCGTGACACCAGTCATGTGCGTGATTATTCGGCCGCCGAGTGGCTGCGGCAGGTCAGCGAGGCCGGCCTGTTTACCCGCAGTCACAGCCGTCAGCGTCTGCACCTTGAGTACAACTCCTGGGTAGAACGCATGCGTACTCCGCAAACTATGCGGGTAGCGATTCGTGAGTTGCAGCAAGCAATGGGCGCGGAAGTGCGCGAGTATTTCGAGATTACCGCTGACGGCTCGTTCAGCACCGATGTGCTGGTGTTATGGGCCGAACGCTAGTTTTTTCCGTTCAGTAGACGAAGAGGCGCTGACCGACAGTGCCGATACAAAAAAATTGAGGATGTTATGAGCAAGCAGATTCTGATTCTCCCAGGTGATGGTATCGGTCCGGAAATCATGACCGAGGCGGTCAAGGTTCTTGAGCTGGCCAACGAGAAGTATCAACTGGGCTTCGAACTCAGCCACGACGTGATCGGCGGCGCAGCCATCGACAAACATGGCGTGCCACTGGCCGACGAAACGCTGGACCGTGCCCGCGCTGCCGACGCAGTATTGCTCGGCGCTGTGGGTGGCCCTAAATGGGACACTATCGCGCGCGATATCCGTCCAGAGCGTGGTCTGCTGAAAATCCGTGCGCAACTGGGCCTGTTTGGCAACCTGCGTCCGGCCATCCTGTATCCGCAACTGGCTGATGCCTCAAGCCTCAAGCCTGAAATCGTTGCCGGTCTGGACATCCTCATCGTTCGCGAACTGACCGGCGGGATCTACTTTGGTGCGCCGCGTGGCACTCAGACCCTGGAAAACGGTGAGCGTCAGGCCTACGACACGCTGCCGTACAGCGAAAGCGAAATTCGTCGTATCGCCCGCGTCGGTTTCGACATGGCGCGTGTGCGTGGCAAGAAGCTGTGCTCGGTAGATAAAGCTAACGTTCTGGCTTCCAGCCAGCTGTGGCGCGAAGTGGTCGAGGAAGTGGCCAAGGATTACCCGGACGTCGAACTGAGCCACATGTACGTCGACAACGCTGCCATGCAACTGGTGCGTGCCCCGAAGCAATTCGACGTGATCGTCACCGACAACCTGTTCGGCGACATCCTGTCCGACGAAGCGTCGATGCTCACCGGCTCCATCGGCATGCTGCCGTCGGCTTCGCTGGATGCCAATAACAAAGGCATGTACGAGCCGTGCCATGGCTCCGCGCCGGACATCGCCGGAAAAGGCATTGCCAACCCGTTGGCGACTATCCTTTCCGTGTCGATGATGCTGCGTTACAGCTTCAATCTGACCGACGCTGCCGATGCTATTGAAAAGGCCGTCAGCCTGGTTCTGGATCAAGGCTTGCGCACCGGTGACATCTGGTCGGCGGGCAATGCGAAGGTCGGCACGCAGGAAATGGGCGATGCAGTAGTCGCCGCGCTGCGCAATCTGTAATATCTGCGGCCCGCTGCGAATTCGAACTCGAATGCAGCGGCCCACTTTTTGTAAAAGGTGTAGTTGCGATGAAACGTGTAGGTCTGATCGGTTGGCGTGGAATGGTCGGTTCCGTGCTCATGCAGCGGATGCTGGAAGAGCAGGATTTTGATCTGATCGAGCCGGTGTTTTTCACCACCTCCAACGTGGGCGGCCAAGGCCCCTCCGTGGGCAAGGACGTGGCTCCGCTCAAGGATGCCTATAGCATCGACGAGCTGAAAACCCTCGACGTGATTCTGACCTGCCAGGGCGGCGACTACACCAATGAGGTGTTCCCGAAGCTGCGCGAAGCCGGTTGGCAAGGTTACTGGATCGATGCCGCTTCCAGCCTGCGTATGCAGGACGATGCGGTCATCGTTCTGGATCCGGTGAACCGTAAGGTCATCGACCAGCAGCTCGACGCAGGTACCAAAAACTACATCGGCGGCAACTGCACGGTCAGCCTGATGCTGATGGGTCTGGGCGGTCTTTTCGAAGCTGGTCTGGTGGAATGGATGAATGCCATGACCTACCAGGCAGCCTCTGGGGCAGGCGCGCAGAACATGCGTGAGCTGATCAAGCAGATGGGCGCGACTCACGCGGCTGTTGCTGATGATCTGGCCAACCCGGCCAGCGCGATTCTGGATATCGATCGCAAGGTCGCTGAAGCCATGCGCAGCGATGCCTACCCGACCGAAAACTTCGGTGTGCCATTGGCGGGCAGTCTGATCCCGTGGATCGACAAGGAACTGCCTAACGGGCAGAGCCGTGAAGAGTGGAAAGGCCAGGCAGAGACCAACAAGATTCTGGGTCGCTTCAAGAGCCCGATCCCGGTGGACGGTATCTGCGTCCGCATCGGTTCGATGCGTTGCCACAGCCAGGCACTGACCATCAAGCTCAACAAAGACGTACCAATTGCCGACATCGAAGGTTTGATCAGCCAGCACAACCCTTGGGTGAAACTGGTGCCAAACCATCGTGAAGCGAGCATTCAGGAGCTGAGCCCGACGTCTGTGACTGGCGCCATGAGCATTCCGGTGGGCCGTCTACGCAAACTGAACATGGGTTCCCAGTACCTGGGCGCTTTCACCGTAGGCGACCAATTGCTGTGGGGCGCGGCCGAACCGCTGCGTCGCATGCTGCGGATCCTGCTGGAGCGTTGATCGTCTGGTTGTAGCTGACATGAAAAAACCGCCTTTCGGGGCGGTTTTTTTATGGATGAAGATTTTGGTTGGAATGCATTCCCTTGTGGGAGCTGAGCTTGCTCGCGATAAGGACACCGCGCATTTGCAGTTCGAGCTCGTCCAGGCTTATCGCGAGCAAGCTCAGCTCCCACAGAATTTTGCAGGGGCACAAAAAATCCCAACATATGGGATTCAAATTTACATATTGAGATATTTCACGGTTAAGGTTTATAGTCCTCCTCGCACTCACTGCTCAAAAAATAATAGGTGAAGCGATGCAAGCGCATTTGATCGCGCTCGATTGGGGGACAACCTCTCTTCGTGCTTATCGACTCGGCGACCATGGCCGGGTTCTGGAACAGCGCTCGCTGAGCGCAGGCATCATGCAACTACCGGGTACGCCGCGCATGATCGCCGGCGAACTTTGCAGCGACGGTTTTGAACTGGCATTCGACGAAGCGTGCGGCGACTGGCTAGACGCCGAGCCTGATCTGCCGGTCATTGCCTGTGGCATGGTCGGTAGCGCCCAAGGCTGGCGGGAAGCGGTCTACCGGGAAACCCCGGCCAGCGTTTCCGGCCTCAGCTCCGCTTTGCAAACCGTACGCAGCCTGCGTGGCGTCGATGTCCACATCATCCCGGGTGTACTTCAGCGTTCGGTGCTGCCCAACGTCATGCGAGGGGAAGAAACCCAGGTGCTGGGTGTACTCGCCGGTTTATCCGCGACCGAAACCCTCAAACCTCTGTTGATCGGTTTGCCCGGCAGCCACTCCAAATGGGTGCAGGCTGCCGACGGTTGCATCCTGCACTTCGATACCTTCATGACCGGCGAAGTGTTCGCCGCGCTAAGCACCCACACGATTCTCGGGCGCACCATGCAACGCAGCGATGCTTTCGATCAGGCGGCGTTCGATCTTGGCGTGGCGGTGGCGTTGTCACCTGATGGTGCCGCAGGACCGCTGTCGACGATATTCAGTTGTCGCACTCTTGGGCTAACTGGCCAGCTCAGCGCTGATGCCCAGCCGGACTACTTGTCCGGTCTGCTGATCGGTCATGAGTTGGCAACCCTCGCCACTCTGCAGCGTGCCGATCATTCCGAATTGCCTCCCGTCATTCTTCTGGGTGGCGAGCAGCTGTGTCTGCGTTATGGGCGAGCGTTGCAAGCCTGCGGTTTTCTTCACGTGACGGTGGCAGAACAGGCCACTGAGCGCGGTCTCTGGCAAGTGGCGCTCAAAGCCGGCTTGCTCGCTTCTCATCCATTAGAGGTCTGACATGCTCAAGCAAGCACTGCTCGAAAACGGCTTGATCGCCATTCTGCGCGGCCTGCGCCCGGCCGAAGCTCCCGCCATCGGTGATGTCTTGTACCAGGCAGGTTTCCGGGTCATCGAAGTGCCACTCAACTCGCCGCAGCCCTACGACAGTATCCGTCTGTTACGTCAGAGCCTGCCTGCCGATTGCCTGATCGGAGCGGGCACCGTGATGACCCCTGAACAGGTCAATCTGGTCAAGGAAGCGGGCGGGCAGGTCATTGTTATGCCGCACAGTGATGCGAAGGTGCTGCGCGCAGCCAAAGAAGCAGGGTTGTTCCTGTCGCCTGGCGTGGCCACGCCCAACGAAGCCTTCGCTGCGCTGGCTGAAGGTGCGGATGTGCTCAAGCTGTTTCCAGCCGAGCAAATGAGCCCTGCGGTCGTGAAAGCCTGGCTGGCGGTTTTACCTATGGGGACTGCGCTGGTTCCGGTGGGTGGCATTACGCCGGACAACATGAAGGTGTTTCTGGATGCAGGCGTCAAAGGTTTCGGCCTCGGGTCGGGCTTGTTCAAGCCCGGCATGAGCGTGGCTGATGTGGGCGAGCGTGCTCATGCCTATGTCGCAGCCTGGAAACAGCTTACCGAACGTTTCTGAGTTAACCAGAACGCTAAAGGCGCCACTTCAAATAAGAGAATCGCACACATGAAAATCACCAAACTCACGACTTTTATTGTCCCGCCGCGCTGGTGTTTCCTCAAAGTTGAAACCGACCAGGGTATTACTGGCTGGGGCGAACCGGTGGTTGAGGGCCGCGCCCACACGGTTGCAGCGGCTGTTGAGGAGCTGTCTGATTACCTGATCGGTAAAGACCCGCGCAACATCGAGGATATCTGGACCGTACTTTACCGTGGCGGCTTTTATCGCGGTGGTGCGGTGCACATGAGTGCTTTGGCCGGTATTGATCAGGCGTTGTGGGATATCAAGGGCAAGCACTTGGGTGTGTCGGTCAGCGATTTGCTCGGCGGCCAGGTGCGCGACAAGATCCGTGTTTATTCATGGATCGGCGGTGACCGCCCGGCGGACACGGCGCGTGCGGCTAAAGAAGCAGTTGAGCGCGGCTTCACCGCAGTGAAGATGAACGGCACCGAAGAGCTGCAATTTCTCGATACCTTCGACAAGGTCGACCTCGCGCTGGCCAATGTCGCAGCGGTGCGTGATGCGGTCGGGCCTAATGTCGGGATTGGCGTCGATTTCCATGGCCGGGTGCACAAGCCCATGGCCAAGGTTTTGATGAAAGAGCTGGATCCGTACAAGCTGATGTTCATCGAAGAGCCGGTACTCAGCGAGAACTACGAAGCGTTGAAAGAACTGGCGCCGCTGACCAGCACGCCGATCGCGCTGGGTGAGCGACTGTTCTCGCGCTGGGATTTCAAGCGCGTGCTGAGCGAAGGCTACGTCGACATTATTCAGCCTGATGCTTCCCATGCCGGTGGTATCACCGAGACCCGCAAGATCGCCAACATGGCTGAAGCCTACGACGTCGCCCTCGCACTGCATTGCCCGCTGGGGCCGATTGCCCTTGCTGCGTGCCTGCAACTGGATGCGGTCTGCTACAACGCATTCATTCAGGAGCAGAGCCTGGGTATTCACTACAACGAGAGCAATGACCTGCTCGATTACATCAAGAACCCTGAAGTATTCGACTACGACAAAGGCATGGTCAAAATCCCCAACGGGCCGGGCCTGGGTATCGAGATCAACGAGGAGTACGTCAAGGAGAGGGCGGCTATCGGTCATCGCTGGCGCAACCCGATCTGGCGCCATGCCGACGGCAGTTTTGCGGAGTGGTGATTTCTCAGGCTGACGCCTGACCCTTGTAGGAGCTGCCGAAGGCCGCAAAAGCGATCTGCCTGAATCACCGCGATTCGCAGCCTTCGGCAGCTCCTACAGGCGTTCACCCAGTTCATAGCGACCTCAATAAAGACAAAAAGAGGCACCTCACATGCAAACCCGTACTCTCGAAGGGGCGGCGTCATTAGTCACGCCTACCCGCAAGCGTTATTTCATCATGGTCCTGCTGTTCATCACGGTCGTGATCAACTATCTGGACCGCAGCAACCTGTCCATCGCTGCGCCAGCCTTGACCAGCGAGCTGGGTATCGACCCGGTGCATGTCGGGTTGATTTTCTCGGCATTCGGCTGGACTTACGCCGCCATGCAATTGCCCGGTGGCTGGCTGGTTGACCGTGTGCCGCCGCGGATCCTGTACACCGCCGCGCTGGCGCTATGGTCCATCGCGACCATCATGCTCGGCTTTGCTGCCAGCTTCATCGCGCTGTTCGTATTGCGTATGGCAGTGGGTGCGCTGGAAGCCCCGGCGTATCCCATCAACAGCCGCGTTGTCACAACCTGGTTCCCCGAGCGTGAGCGGGCTACGGCCATTGGTTTTTACACCTCAGGACAGTTCGTCGGTCTGGCATTTCTGACCCCAGTGCTGGCCTGGCTGCAAGCGCACTACGGCTGGCACATGGTGTTCGTCAGCACGGGTGCAGTGGGCGTGCTCTGGGCGGTGATCTGGTACATGGTGTACCGCGAGCCTCGTGATTTCAAAGGCGTGAACGACGCGGAGATTCAACTGATCCGTGAAGGTGGCGGACTGGTGGATATCCAGGCTGACACGGCCAAAGAAAAGCGTCCGTTCAGTTGGGCGGATCTGGGCATCGTGCTCACCAAGCGCAAGCTTTGGGGAATCTATCTGGGCCAGTTCTGCCTGAACTCGACGCTGTGGTTCTTCCTGACCTGGTTCCCGACCTACCTGGTGAAATATCGCGGCATGGATTTCATCAAGTCTGGCCTGCTAGCGTCGCTGCCGTTCCTCGCGGCATTCGTCGGTGTGCTGTGTTCGGGATTCTTCTCCGACTGGTTGATCCGTCGTGGTTACACCGTTGGCTTTGCGCGCAAATTACCGATCATTGCCGGTCTGCTGATTTCTACCTCGATCATTGGCGCCAACTTCGTTGACTCGACGCCATTGGTCATCGCGTTCCTGGCGCTGGCGTTCTTCGGTAACGGTCTGGCTTCAATCACCTGGTCGCTGGTCTCGACCCTGGCTCCGGCGCGTCTGCTGGGCTTGACCGGCGGGACCTTCAACTTCATCGGCAATCTGTCGGCCATTGCCACGCCGATCGTGATTGGCTTCCTGGTCTCCGGGGATTCTTTTGCGCCTGCCATCACCTACATTGCAGTGTTGGCGCTGATTGGCGCGCTGTCCTACATCCTGTTGGTGGGCAAGGTCGAGCGTATCGAGCTTTAACCGTCGGCATCGCGGTTGGCACAGATACAGGCTGGCGGCGATAATGCCGCCAGCTTTTTGATGGGATCAGGTCTGATATGTCGCAAGCGTTCGACGACACAGCAAGCAGCACCTCCAAGGATTCTGCACCGACCGGCACACAAACGCTGCTGCGTGGGCTGGGCGTGGTCCAGGCCGTCGCTAGCGGTGCTCGGGATCTCAAGGAAATCGCCCGGCGCATTGGAACCACACGCAGCACGACCCACCGGTTGGTGAGCTGTCTGGTAGAGGAGCGCTATCTGCGGGTTTTACCGCAGGTTGGTTATCTATTGGGGCCGAAGTTGATCGAGCTGGGTTTCCAGGCGCGTGAAGAGGTGCCTCTGGCCATGCTCGCCCGGCCGTATCTGGATGAGCTTTCACAGTTGACTGGCGACACCGTCCATCTAGCTATTCGCGATGGCGACGAAGTGCTTTACCTGCACAAGAACCCAGGCCGTAATGGTCCGGAGATGCGTTCGCGGGTCGGGCATCGCATGCCCTTGGCGCGCACCGGGATTGGCAAGGCATTGTTGCTGGACAGTCCTGAAAGTGAATGGCAGCGTCTGTATCAGGTCAGTCTGCCGCAGATGGCGCCGAATCCTTTATGGCCGGCCCATCAGGAGCAATCCTGGGAGCAGGTTCGGCAGCGCATGCATGAGTATGTCGAGGGCGGTTACGCTTTCGATCTGGAGGACAACGAACCTTCGATTCGCTGCGTGGCAGCGCCGATTCGTGATGCGGGCAAGCACATTGTTGCCGGTATCAGCATCGCCAGTACCGTGCCTTACATGCCGCTGGAGAAAATGGCCGAGCTGGTGCCGTTGATCAAGCAAACGGCGGCCAGGTTGTCGGCTGAGTTAGGAGGTTGAACACAGTCTCTGTAGGAGTGAGCTTGCTCGCGATGCGATATGACAGTCGATAATTAACTGACTGGTCTGACGCTATCGCGAGCAAGCTCATTCCTACCGTATTTCTGCGGTTGTTACGCCTTCAACGTCGCCATATCGATCACAAAGCGATATTTCACATCGCCTTTTACGACGCGCTCAAATGCTTCATTGATATTACGGATGTCGAGCATTTCGATATCACAGGTGATGTCGTGTTCGGCGCAGAAATCCAGCACTTCCTGAGTTTCAGCCATGCCACCGATCATCGAGCCCGCCAATACTTTGCGGGACATGACCAGATTGACCGCGTTAACCGGCGGATCTACAGGCTCGATCAGCCCAACCAGAATGTGCACACCGTCGAAACGCAGGGTCTGCAGGTAGGGATTGAGATCGTGTTGCACCGGAATGGTGTCCAGCAGGAAGTTGAACGTCCCGGCAACGGCTTGCATCTGTGCTTCGTCGGTGGAAATGACCACGTGATCAGCGCCTTGACGTCGACCTTCTTCTGCCTTGCTGGCGGAGCGGGTAAACAGGGTGACTTCAGCACCCATCGCCTTGGCGAACTTGATGCCCATGTGGCCCAGGCCGCCCATGCCCAATACGCCGACCTTGTCGCCCGCTTTGACGCCATAGTGCTTGAGCGGCGAGTAGGTGGTGATACCGGCACACAGAATCGGTGCGGCGCTTGCCAGGTTCAGTTTCTCCGGGATGCTCACGACAAAGCGCTCGCTGACCACGATGCTGTCTGAATAGCCGCCCATCGTCAGGCTGCCGTCAATGCGGTCTTTGCCGGCGTAAGTCGGTGTCATGCCGTTCTGGCAGTAGTTTTCCAGGTCCGCTTTACAGGCATCGCAGCTGCGGCACGAGTCAACCATGCAGCCGACGCCGACCAGATCGCCGACTTTGTATTTAGCGACATCAGCACCGACGGCGGTCACTTTGCCGACGATTTCGTGGCCGGGCATCAGTGGGTAAGCAGCGAAGCCCCACTCGTCGCGGGCCTGGTGGATATCTGAGTGGCAAACGCCGCAGAACATGATTTCAATGGCCACGTCATCCGGGCGCGGGCTGCGGCGTTCGAAGGACATGGGGGCGAGGGGCGCGGTCGATGATTGAGCGGCATAACCGATAGCTGTGTACATGATGAACCTCGCAAGGTGATGACAAATTGAACTGTTAATTGTCCGGGAACGGCTTTTTCAGGACCATGAACATTCCTCCGTGAGTCATGCCTATTCCTACGGATATTGGTGGCTCAAGATGCCTATACGGCGCATATCTGCGATGATGCAAGTGTCTAATCCTCTGCTCGGTGCCTCATGTCGTTGCCTCATCATTCCGATGCCAATGCCACTCTCGTTTCGCTGATCAAGCCTTTGGCGACACGCCCGGGCTTTGTGCCGACGCTGCTGCCTGAAGTCAACGTGGTGTCGCTCTCTACCTATGTGGCAAGCAGCCCGCAGATTTACGAGCCGAGCCTGATGATCATTGCTCAGGGCGGTAAGCTGGCCAGTCTGGGGTCGCGTACCCTGGATTACGGTGCCGGGCATTATCTGGTTCAGGCGCTTTCGGTGCCGTTCATGTGTGAAACGTTCGCCACGCCTCAGGCGCCCTTGTTTGGGGTGTCGGTAGCGATTGATCGTGTGATGTTGGGCGAGTTGGTGCAGGCCATGGGGCCGATGCCTGATCAGGTCGTCGAAGCGCAGACACCTGAATCAATGACGTCTGCTGTGCTGGATGCGCCGATGCGTGAAAGTGTCGAGCGCTTGTTGCGCTGCCTGCATGATCCGCTGGATTGTCAGGTGATGGGCCCGTCACGCTTGCGCGAGGTGCTTTACGCTGCGTTACGTGGCCCACAGGCCGGTGTCTTGCGTGCGCTGGTCGCGCAGCAGAGTCATTTTTCCCGAATCGCCGCTTCACTGGCTTATCTGCACAGTCATTACGCCGAGCCGCTGAATGTCGAAACCCTGGCACGGCAGGCGAACATGAGTGCTTCGACGTTTCACGAGCATTTCAAACGCAGCACATTGTTATCGCCGGTCCAGTATCTCAAACGGCTGCGCCTGCTCAAGGCCCAGCAAATGTTGATTGCCGAAGGAATGGGCGTGGCGCAGGTTGCGCATTGCGTCGGCTATCAAAGCACGTCGCAATTCAGTCGTGAGTACAAACGCTACTTTGATCGAAACCCGGGCGAAGAGAGCGTTCACCTGCGAATCCCTGCCTGATGTGTGAATAAAAAAAGCCCCGTAAGGGGCTTTTCTCTTGCAGCTTGCAGCTAAGAACTTGCCGCTGTTCTTTTACATATTCGGATACGTCGGCCCGCCGCTGCCTTCTGGTGTCACCCAGGTGATGTTCTGCGAAGGATCCTTGATGTCGCAGGTCTTGCAGTGCACGCAGTTCTGGGCGTTGATCTGGAAGCGCTTCTCGCCGTCTTCCTGCGTGACCACTTCATAAACGCCTGCCGGGCAGTAACGCTGGGCCGGTTCGTCGTACAAGGGCAGGTTGGTGCTGATCGGGATGCTCGGGTCAGTCAGCTTCAGGTGGCAAGGCTGTTCTTCTTCGTGGTTGGTACCGGAGATGAACACCGAGCTGAGCTTGTCGAAACTGAGCTTGCCGTCGGGTTTCGGGTAGTCAATCTTCGTCGAGTCCGCGGCCAGCTTCAGGCAGGCGTAATCCGGCTTGGTGTCGTGCAGGGTAAACGGCAGCTTGCCGCCAAAGATGTTCTGATCAACAAAGTTAAACGCGCCGCCGATGATCGCACCGAACTTGTGCAGTGCCGGACCGAAGTTACGGCTGGCGAACAGCTCTTCATGCAACCAGCTGTTTTTGAATGCGGTGACGTAAGCGTTCAGTTCATCGCCGCCTTCCTTGCCTGCCAGCAACGCTTCTGCCACCGATTCAGCCGCCAGCATGCCGGACTTCATGGCGGTATGGCTGCCTTTGATCTTGGCGAAGTTAAGCGTGCCCAGATCGCAGCCGATCAGTGCGCCACCCGGGAAGACCATTTTTGGCAGCGAATTCAGGCCGCCCTTGCAGATCGCCCGCGCGCCATAGCTGATGCGTTTGCCGCCTTCCAGGTACTGGGCGATGACCGGGTGATGTTTATAGCGCTGGAATTCGTCGAACGGCGACAGATAAGGGTTGCTGTAAGACAGGTCGACGATGAGGCCAACGACCACCTGGTTGTTTTCCAGGTGATAAAGGAAGGAGCCGCCCATGTTGTCGTCGTCCAGCGGCCAGCCAGCGGTATGTACCACCAGACCTTGTTCGTGTTTAGCCGGGTCGACTTCCCAGATTTCCTTCAGGCCGATGCCGTAGTGCTGTGCGTCAGCTTCGGTATCAAGGTTGAAACGTTTGATCAGTTGCTTGCCAATGTGGCCGCGGCAGCCTTCGGCGAACAGCGTGTACTTGCCACGCAACTCCATACCGGGCGTATACAGCCCGTCTTTTGGCTGGCCCTCACGGTCGACACCCAGGTCGCCGGTAATAATGCCGCGTACTACGCCGTTTTCGTCGATCAGGGCTTCCTGAGCGGCGAAGCCCGGGTAGATTTCGACGCCGAGGTTCTCGGCCTGCTGAGCAAGCCAGCGGCACAGGTTGCCCAGCGAGATAATGTAGTTGCCCTCGTTGTGCATGGTCTTGGGCACGAACAGGTCAGGGACTTTTACTGATTTTTCAGCGCTGCGCAGAACATAGATGTCATCGCGCTTGACCGGAGTGTTCAGCGGTGCGCCGAGGTCTTTCCAGTCCGGGAACAGCTCGTTCAGGGCGCGAGGTTCGAACACTGCGCCCGAGAGGATGTGTGCGCCAACTTCGGAGCCTTTTTCCACCACGCAGACGCTGATTTCCTGACCGGCTTCAGCGGCCTTTTGCTTCAGACGGCACGCGGCAGAAAGCCCGGCGGGGCCGGCACCGACGATGACGACGTCGAATTCCATAAATTCGCGTTCCACAGGCTATCTCCTACTCAAGGCTCACAGTATTTTTTTATATGAAGCGTACAGGCTACGTGTCGGGCATCAGCGATCCGCGCACGTTCAAATGCGGCGCATTATATCTACACCACCTGACAGGGCCAATACAAACGTTTGTTTGAAATGGCCGCAGGCCATATAAAACATAGATGCGCGGCTCATGACTGGCGGTTTTGTCGTATTGACCGCATAACGGGTTGCGGTCAAGATACGGACGGTTTTGCGCTCGCCGTAGGCTGGACATCGCCTAAACTGCACCTCTGAGGCGTCACGAGCGCGCTACAGGCAAATCCAGGTCGCAAATATGCGGGTGCGAAGTTTACACGCCCGTTTGCGTCAGATGTACGGCATCTGGCGTTTATCCCTGTTTTTGGTGGCTTGTTTATTGAGTTCACCGTTCGTTCTGTACGAATACGGCTGTTTCCAGAGGTGGTATTGCTGCACTGATGACGTATATCAATCGCTTGGCTAGCCGCTAGCCGGGCGACTTCTTTTCACCGGAGAGAAACGAGGAATCCATGAAGGTTCTTGTAGCTGTCAAACGAGTGGTCGACTATAACGTCAAGGTTCGCGTCAAGGCGGACAACTCCGGCGTCGATCTCGCTAACGTCAAAATGTCGATGAACCCCTTCTGCGAAATCGCTGTGGAAGAAGCCGTACGCCTGAAAGAGAAGGGCGTTGCGACCGAAATCGTGGTGGTTTCCATTGGCCCGACCAACGCTCAGGAGCAACTGCGTACCGCGTTGGCTCTGGGGGCCGATCGTGCCATCCTCGTTGAGTCCGCTGATGAGTTGAACTCCCTGGCTGTTGCCAAGTTGCTCAATGCCGTCGTTGCCAAGGAGCAGCCACAGCTGGTTATCCTCGGCAAGCAGGCGATCGACAGCGACAACAACCAGACTGGCCAGATGCTCGCAGCTCTGAGCGGTTTCGCTCAGGGTACCTTTGCTTCGAAAGTCGAAGTGAGCGGTGACAAGGTTGCTGTGACCCGTGAGATCGACGGTGGTCTGCAAACCGTTTCGTTGAGCCTGCCAGCGGTGGTCACCACTGACCTGCGTCTGAACGAGCCACGCTACGCCTCGCTGCCAAACATCATGAAAGCCAAGAAGAAGCCGCTGGAAGTGCTGACGCCTGACGCTTTGGGTGTTTCCACCGCATCGACTACCAAGACCATCAGGGTTGAAGCACCTGCTGCACGTAGCGCGGGCATCAAGGTCAAGTCGGTCGCTGAATTGGTCGAGAAACTGAAAAACGAAGCGAAGGTGATCTGACCATGACTATCCTGGTAATCGCTGAACACGACAACGCTGCATTGGCTCCGGCCACTCTTAACACTGTCGCTGCAGCTGCCAAAATCGGTGGCGACATTCACGTACTGGTTGCCGGTGCAGGCGCTTCTGCTGTTGCCGACGCTGCTGGCAAAGTAGCGGGTGTGGCTAAAGTGCTGGTAGCCGATAACGCCGCCTACGCCCATCAGTTGCCGGAAAACATCGCTCCACTGGTTGTTGAACTGGCCGGTGGTTACAGCCACATTCTGGCTGCTGCTACTTCCAACGGCAAAAACATCCTGCCACGCGTTGCTGCCCTGCTGGACGTTGACCAGATTTCCGAGATCATCTCAGTGGAATCGGCTGACACCTTCAAACGTCCGATCTACGCCGGTAACGCTATCGCTACCGTGCAGTCGTCGGCTTCGGTCAAAGTGATCACCGTCCGTGCCACCGGTTTCGATCCGGTTGCTGCTGAGGGTGGTTCTGCCGCGGTTGAAGCAGTTTCCGCTGCTCATGATGCAGGCAAGTCCAGCTTCGTTGGCGAAGAACTGGCCAAGTCTGATCGTCCAGAGCTGACAGCTGCCAAGATCGTCGTTTCTGGCGGTCGTGGCATGCAGAATGGCGACAACTTCAAGCACTTATACGCGCTGGCGGACAAGCTGGGTGCCGCTGTTGGCGCCTCCCGTGCCGCAGTGGACGCAGGCTTTGTGCCGAACGACATGCAGGTCGGTCAGACCGGCAAGATCGTTGCTCCTCAGTTGTACATCGCGGTGGGTATTTCCGGCGCGATCCAGCATCTGGCGGGTATGAAAGACTCCAAAGTGATCGTCGCGATCAACAAGGACGAAGAGGCTCCTATCTTCCAGGTAGCCGATTACGGTCTGGTCGCCGACTTGTTCGAAGCAATCCCTGAGCTGGAGAAGCTGGTTTAATCCAGACGCCTGCCTTATAACTGCTTCTATAGAAGCCCGTTCGTTTCGGCCTGTGAGCATTGCACCGCGTGCAAGTTCACGTGATCCGGGCGAGCGGGTTTTTTATTGGCTGTCTTCTATAGGCAAAATAAAGCGA
This sequence comes from Pseudomonas sp. HP_14, assembly GCF_055283875.1. Taxonomy (NCBI): domain Bacteria; kingdom Pseudomonadati; phylum Pseudomonadota; class Gammaproteobacteria; order Pseudomonadales; family Pseudomonadaceae; genus Pseudomonas; species Pseudomonas sp. HP_14. The sequence continues at coordinate 157,569 of NZ_JBTOQI010000043.1, forward strand.
TGGGCAAAAAACCTTGGCGCAAAAAAACTGATGCATAAAGGACTCTCCATGGCTCGGCCAACAACGCTGCTTTCAGCGCTCGCAATCAGCTTGCTCGGCCTGCCGGTTCAGGCGTTTGCAGCAGGCAAGTGCGAACGTTTGATCGTTACCGGCAGCCCGGATGCGCCGCCTTATCTATGGCGTGACCCTCAGGATCCGAAACACTTGATGGGTGCCAGTGCTGACCTGTTCAAGCAGGCGGCGCAGGAGTTGGGCATCAAAGTCGAAGTGTTATATGCCGGTAAACGAAGCCAGGCGCTTGATGAGGTGCGTAGCGGTCGCATGGACATGCTGGTGGATGCGCCCTTGAATCAGACTGAGCTGGAGGCGCTGGACTACATCCATCCGCCTCTGATCCAGAATGAGATCATGGTCTGGACCCGTCACGATCAAATATTGCCGCTCAGCACACTGGCTGATCTTCAAGGTCACACTGGCGCTGCTTCCGAAAGAATTCGCCTCACGCAAGCGTTCGAGGCGGCTGCCAAGGCGCACCTTACGCTTGAGCGTCTTCCCAATCTCACAGAGGCCTTCCAGAAGTTGATGCTGGGCCAGGTAGACTACGTGCTTGCCAGTCGTTATCCGGGCATGGCGATGGTGCAGACGCTGGGGCTTGCCAAGGATCTGCTCGCGCGCCCGGAGCCTGTGGACCGGCCGGGCCTGTATCTCGCGCTGTCGTTCAACTCGGCCTGCAATGATCCCTGGCTTCGCGGACAACTGGCCAAAAAGATGACAGAATCGGCCGCCTCTGGTCTGTCGGGCGAAGCAGTTAAACGCAATCTGGAAACCTGGAAGGCTCAACTACTGCAACCGGCCAGCGCCTCAAACAAGTAGGAATGTTTTTTGTGATTTCTTCTGTAATTGGTTATGCGACTGTGTTTGTAAAAAAACGCGCCTTATTTGCCGCTATGGCGCTCGCTGCATTGGCTGGCTGTGCCAATGATCCGGCCCCGATTGAACAAATGAAGCTGACTGAAAAAGCCGTTACTCAGGCCAAGGCTGTAGGTGCGGTCGACGATGAGCCAGCCATGCAGTCGGCAGAATCGAAACTGGCTCAGGCCCGATCCGATATGACCAACCAGTCGTATAAGGCTGCGCGCATGCAGGCCGAACAGGCTGAGCTGGATGCGCGTCTGGCGGAGGCCCGGGTTCTGACTGAAAAGAGTCAGGAGCAAGTGACTCAACTGAATACTCGCCTCAATCGTCTGCGCAAGCAGTTGGGGGAAGGCCAGTGAAGCGTATTCCTCGTGTATTAAGCGTCTGCCTGCTGTTGGGCTCTGCCGGACTTTATGGGTGCGCAGGTCACCAGGGCGGCGAGCAGGCTTTGCAGCAGGCCAGTGCCGACTTCCAGAAAGTTAAAGAAGACGGCGATGTTCTACGCAGCGCTCCCAAGGATGTAGTCCGGGCAGGTGAGTTGCTGGGCAAGGCAGAGCGGTTGTCGAGCTATCTGGGCAGTGGCAGTGATGTGGCGCATTACGCCTACCTCAGCAGTCGCTACAGTGAGATCGCTCGCGAGCACAGCAATTTTTTGCTCAATAGCGAGCGCCTGGAAAAGCTGGAGATGGAGCGTCAGCGTTTGCAGCTGGCATTGCGGGAGGCGAAGCTGGCCAGCGCTCAGCAACACGGTCAGTGGCTGGAAGACCAGATTGTTAGCCTTGCCACTACGCAGACCGAGCGTGGATTGGTCATGACGTTGGGCGATGTGTTGTTCGATACCGGTCATGCTGAACTGAAAAGCTCGGCTAACCGGACTGTGCTCAAAGTCGTGCAATTTCTGCAGCTCAATCCAAAGCGTATCGTTCGTATCGAAGGCTACACCGATAACACCGGCGACAAGCAGGAAAACCTGCGTTTGTCCCAAGAGCGGGCGCAATCGGTGGCTGACGTGCTGACGGACCTGGGTGTTGATGAAAAACGTATCCACGTTCAGGGCTACGGTGATGAATATCCGGTAGAGGCCAACGCGTCGGAGCGTGGGCGCGCGAAAAACCGTCGGGTTGAGATCGTTTTTTCTGATTCAAAAGGGCATCTCGGCCCTAATCGTTAAAAAAAGTTTGAAAAAATCGACGCCTGTTTTCAGGTGTCGATTTTTTTTTGGCCAAAAAAGCCGGTTGGTTGGCGTTTTTGCCTGATTAATTATTTAAACAACTCAACGCAGGGCTAGCCGTTCGGGAAACTGTCCCAGTACACTTCACAACTGTTCTGGTGACAAAACGACTCTTTCCTTACAAAAGCAAGTCGCCAGCGGTTCTAGAGGCTGCGTCATGACCAACCTTCTGCTCTACCAAAAAATCGCTCAGCAACTGGCTGAAGATATTCGCCGTGGTGTTTATCAGCCCGGCGAGCGTGTGCCTTCCGTGCGCAAGATGAGCTCTCAGCTCAATGTCAGTCATGCGACCGTCTTGCAGGCCTATGCGAATCTGGAAGATCAGGGCTTGATCCGGGCGCGCCCCCAGTCCGGTTATTACGTGCACCAGACACCGGCTTTAACGGCGCCTACGCCCGATATTGCCAGGGTTGAAAGGCCCGGGCTGGTGACGCGCAGCAGTATCATTCAGCAGGTTTTGATGGAGTCGCGCCGAGAGGGTGTATTCCCCCTGGGCGCCGCAGTGCCTCACGTTGACTACCTTCCGGTGCGCGCCCTGCATCAGCAGATCGCCAAGGTGACGCGCTTCCAGAGCCCGCGGGCCTTCAGTTACATGTTCAGCCCGGGATTTGAGCCGCTTCGTCGTCAGGTCGCGATTCGCATGCGTGATGCAGGCGTGGTGGTTGATCCGGCCGACGTGGTCATCACCCATGGTTGCGTCGATGCCTTGCAGATGGCGCTGCGTGTGGTGACGAGGCCGGGTGACCTGATTGCTGCAGAATCGCCAAGTTACTACGGGTTGCTCCAGTTGGCTGACCTGTTAGGCCTCAAAGTCATTGAGATTCCCAGTGATCCGCAAACCGGCATCAGTCTTGAGGCATTACAGTTGGCGGCCAACCAATGGTCTATCAAGGCATTGGTGCTCACCTCACGGCTGAGCAATCCGCTAGGTAGCACCATGCCCGAAGAGCGTCAGAAGCACTTGCTGCGTCTGGTCTCCGATTTCGACATCCAGGTGGTTGAGGATGACATCTATGGCGAGCTGATGTTTGAGCAGGGGCGAGCCAAGGCATTGAAAGCGTTTGACCGGCTAGGCCGCGTTATTTACTGCTCCAGCTTCTCAAAAACCTTGTCGCCGGGTGTGCGTATCGGCTGGATGATTGCGGGCAAATATCAGGCCGAAATTCAGCGTCTGCAAATATTCAGCACCCATTCGGCGTGCAGCGTCACTCAGATGGGTGTTGCTGCCTATCTGGAAAATGGGGGTTATGATCGGCATCTGCGGTTCATCCGCGTGGAATACCGAAAAAATCTCAGCGCATTTCAGCTCGCTGTACAGCAGTACTTCCCTGAAGGAACGCAAATGAGCCGACCTCTGGGTGGCTTCATTCTGTGGGTCAGCTTGCCTGGGCGAGTCAATACCCAGGAACTGCATATCCGAGCTTTGGAGCAGGGCATCAGCATTGCACCGGGACTTATCTTCAGCAATACAGAACAGTTCAATCACTGCATCCGCCTGAACTGTGGCATTCCATGGAATCGTGAGGCAGAGCGGGCGCTGATGACGCTCGGAATGCTTGCCAAGCAGTTATGCCAGGAAACGGTTGACCTCTACTGAGGTCAGCTATGTAGGTCCTGCAGAAATAGCGTCGATCTGTGGGTTGAATCTCTGTCTTGTTATTGGACGTGCAACAGGCGAGCATGTGTTCTCTGCCTTTGCCATTTCTGCCTTATGAATGTTTTTCGCTGTATCGCACTGTCGATTGTCGTTCTTCTGGGTGCCTGTGATGCTCAGGAGAATGTTGCGCCCAAGCCTAAGGTTTCCGCAGAGGCTCAGTCTCCGGTGAAGCCGGATGCCAGCCATCCCGCTGCCGTGCCGACCAAGCCTGTTGCTGAGTCTGCTCCTGAGCCTGTCAGGGCGCCCGTGCATGATTTGGCGCCCAATGTTTCAGTGGTTCCGGTGACAGCCAAAGGCGACGCAGCGCCCGCCAGCAGAGCGAACAAGGCAGATGCAGTCAAGGCGCCTGTGGCCAAAACAGCGGCCGAGAAAAAGCGCGACGCGGTAACCCGCAAGTCAGTGGCCGAAAGTAAAAAAACGCTCAAAGACACCAGTCTCAACAATGCCAAGCTCGATTTGAGCCTGCCACCTGAGCTGGCTGAAGAGTTGCAGCCCGCTGGAACGACCAAGGCTAAACCTCGCAAACCTTTATTGCCGCCGATGTTTGGTGACAAGCGTGCTTCGGGTAACGACCCCTTTGAGCTCAATGGACGTATTCTCAGCAACGAAATGGAGTTGCAGATGCGTAACGAGAGTCGGCGCGATGTGGAGGGTGCTGCCCTGGACTTCAAGTTCAGGCAGTAGTGCTGGCCATTTCAAACGTGCGTTTCAGCGGGTACTATCGTCACTTCTAAATTATCTGTCAGGGTGCTGGTCATGGACTGCCGCTCAGGTTGTGGTGCTTGCTGCATCGCGCCTTCTATCACTTCCCCGATCCCCGGCATGCCTGATGGCAAGCCTGCGGGTGAGCGTTGCCTGCATCTCTCGCTGGACATGCTATGTGCGATCTTTGGCCAGCCCGAGCGGCCTGCTGTGTGCAGTCAGTTCATGGCGGCGCAGGATGTTTGTGGGGTGGATCAGGCGGATGCGATTCGTCTTATTACCTGGTGGGAGGAGGCGACGGCGGTAGCGTAACCCTTGCTGAGCGACAGAATTGATTCGCTGGAACTTCAAACAATAAGGAATACAAGAATGAGTTCGCTGCATCGAATGGCTGTTGTCTGTGGTTTGACGGTGGTTATGTCTGCGGGTGTTCACGCGGATGACTGGAAAGTCGCGAAGAATGAGGAAGGGATCAAGGTCTCGCTCAGTGAGGTGCCAGGTTCTCAGTACAAGGCCTATCGCGGCGAAACGGTGATCAATGCCAGCGTCGCGAAACTGCGCGGCCTGCAGGAGGATGTGGCGGGCGCCTGTGCGTGGATTCATGAGTGCAAATCGCAAAAGATGCTCAAGCACGAAGGCAATCAGGCATGGACCTATACCCAGATCAACACGCCGTGGCCCGTAACCCCGCGTGATTCAGTGCTGCTGGTGACGACGGAAGAGGGCACCGACGGTAGCCTGACCCGTAAACTCCAGGAAGTGCCCAAGTACATTCCCGAAGAGAAAGGCTTTGTGCGGGTGTCTCAGGTCGACGGCTTCTGGAAATTCGTACCCCAAGGCCCGGACAAGACTCAAGTGACTTATCAGGTGCATACCGAGCCGGGCGGTAGCGTGCCCTCCTGGCTGGCCAATAAGTTCGTGGTGGATGCGCCGTTTAATACGTTGAAGGCGTTGAAGGAAAGGGCTGAGAAGTAGGGTCTCTGATCAAACATAAAATAACCCACTGAAGTTGGATGCTTTTTGTAGGGGTGAGCTTGCTCGCGATAGCGGTCGAACTGTTGAGAGTTATCGTCTGGCCTGACGCTATCGCGAGCAAGCTCACTCACAGGTCCAATGTCTGCTTCGCGACAGCGCTGTGTCAGGGCGCAGAGCGATCTTCTGCGGGGAATGGATAATCAACAAGTGCCATATTCTTCAGACACAAAAAAGGGCTGCCAATGGCAGCCCTTTTCAGTTGTAGCGTGAAGCTTACTTGCGCTCTTCCAGTGGCACGATATCGCGGGCCACGTAGCCGGTGTACAGCTGGCGTGGACGGCCAATCTTGTACGGGCTGGAGAGCATTTCTTTCCAGTGCGAGATCCAGCCGACGGTCCGCGCCAGGGCGAAGATCACGGTGAACATGCTGGTTGGAATACCGATCGCCTTGAGGATGATGCCCGAATAGAAGTCAACGTTCGGGTACAGCGAGCGTTCGATGAAGTAAGGATCGGTCAGCGCGATCTCTTCGAGGCGCATGGCCAGCTCAAGTTGCGGGTCATTGGTGATGCCCAGCTCCTTGAGAACCTCGTCGCAGGTCTGTTTCATTACCGTGGCGCGCGGGTCGCGGTTCTTGTAAACCCGGTGACCGAAGCCCATCAGCTTGAACGGATCGTTCTTGTCCTTGGCCTTGGCGATGAACTTGTCGATGTTCGACACGTCGCCAATTTCATCAAGCATGGACAACACGGCTTCGTTCGCACCGCCGTGGGCTGGGCCCCAGAGTGCGGCGATACCGGCAGCGATACAGGCGAACGGGTTGGCACCCGAGGAGCCTGCCATCCTCACGGTAGACGTCGAGGCGTTTTGCTCGTGGTCGGCGTGCAGGATGAAAATCTTGTCCATGGCCTTGGCCAGCACCGGGCTGATCGGTTTGATCTCGCACGGTGTGTTGAACATCATGTGCAGGAAGTTCTCGGCGTAGCTCAGGTCGTTGCGTGGGTACATCATGGGTTGGCCCATGGAGTACTTGTAAACCATTGCTGCCAGAGTCGGCATTTTGGCGACCAGGCGGATTGCCGAGATTTCACGGTGCTGTGGATTATTGATGTCCAGAGAGTCGTGATAAAACGCGGAAAGTGCGCCGACCACGCCGCACATCACCGCCATCGGGTGGGCGTCGCGGCGGAAGCCGTTGAAGAATGTCTTGAGTTGTTCGTGAACCATGGTGTGGTTTTTCACGACAACAACGAACTGGGCTTTCTGCTCGGCGGTTGGCAGTTCGCCGTTCAGCAGCAAGTAGCAGGTTTCCAGGTAGTCCGATTGCTCGGCCAGTTGCTCGATCGGATAGCCGCGATGCAGCAGGATCCCGTTGTCACCATCAATGTAGGTGATCTTCGACTCGCAAGAGGCGGTCGACATGAAGCCTGGGTCGAATGTGAAGCGGCCGGTGGCTGTGAGACCACGTACGTCGATAACGTCGGGGCCTACGGTGCCGGTCAGAATGGGCAGCTCGACGGGGGCTGCGCCCTCGATGATCAACTGCGCTTTATTATCAGCCATGTGGCCTCCTATTTATGCTTCAAATCATCAGACGGCCCCCCACGCAGGGCCCGCACCACTATAGTTAGATAAAATCTAAAGTCAATTTGCCTAAAGTCGTGTTCCAGAAGGCTTTCAGGCTTGATTTGCCCTGCGACATTCTGTCACTTACGCTTTTTATCCGGCCAGCGCAATCACCTATTTGAAGGGCTTCTCTGCGTTGTCATTAGTGACCTAACTGTCTATACTCGGCGTCCGACCGCCAGGGGCTTTAGGGCCTGTATACCGGAGGTCGTCACTCCCTGGGTGGTGGGTACCTGACCAGTGCACTTCCCAATAATTTGCCCTGATTGTTAGGGGCTCTTCAGTGTGAAATAAAGCCGTGAAAAGCCAACGACCTGTAAACCTAGACCTAAGGACCATCAAACTCCCAGTCACTGCTTACACGTCCATTCTTCACCGTGTCTCCGGAGTCATTCTCTTTGTCGGCCTCGTCATCATGCTTTACGCATTGGACAAGTCGCTGAGTTCCGAGGAAGGCTTCGGTGAGGTGAAAGCGTGTCTGACCAGCCCGCTGGCCAAGCTTGTGATTTGGGCTCTCCTGTCCGCCTTGCTTTATCACCTGGTAGCGGGTATCCGCCACCTGATCATGGATGCGGGCATCGGCGAGACGCTGGAAGGCGGCAAGCTGGGCTCCAAAATCGTTATCGCCGTATCCGTGGTGGTAATCGTTCTGGCGGGAGTATGGATATGGTAACCAACGTCACTAACCTGTCGCGTTCGGGCCTCTATGACTGGATGGCGCAGCGCGTATCTGCGGTCGTGCTCGCGGCTTATTTCATTTTCCTGATCGGATATCTGGTCGCGCATCCGGGCATCGACTATGCCCAGTGGTACGGCCTGTTCTCCCACACTGCAATGCGCATCTTCAGCCTGTTGGCCCTCGTTGCTCTGGGCGCTCACGCCTGGGTCGGCATGTGGACCATCGCAACTGACTACCTGACGCCGATGGCGCTGGGCAAGTCGGCGACAGTTGTGCGTTTCCTTTTCCAGGCTGTCTGCGGCGTTGCGATGTTCGCGTACTTCGTCTGGGGTGTGCAGATTCTTTGGGGTATCTGATTCATGGCTAACATAAATACACTTTCATTCGACGCCATCATTATTGGTGGCGGCGGTGCAGGCATGCGCGCTGCCTTGCAGCTGGCTCAGGGCGGCCACAAGACCGCCGTAGTCACCAAGGTTTTCCCGACTCGCTCGCACACTGTTTCGGCTCAGGGTGGTATCACCTGCGCAATCGCTTCTGCCGATCCAAACGATGACTGGCGCTGGCACATGTACGATACCGTCAAGGGTTCCGACTACATCGGTGACCAGGACGCTATCGAATACATGTGTCAGGAAGGTCCGGCTGCGGTCTATGAGCTGGACCACATGGGTATGCCGTTCTCGCGTACCGAGCAGGGCCGTATCTACCAGCGTCCGTTTGGTGGTCAGTCCAAGGATTTCGGCAAGGGCGGTCAGGCTGCACGTACGTGCGCTGCATCCGACCGTACCGGTCACGCACTGTTGCACACCCTGTATCAGGGCAACCTGAAAGCAGGTACCACCTTTCTGAACGAGTATTACGCGGTTGATCTGGTGAAGAACCAGGATGGCGCGTTCGTAGGTGTGATCGCGATCTGCATCGAAACCGGCGAAACCATGTACATCCGCGCCAAGGCGACTGTATTGGCGACCGGCGGTGCTGGCCGTATCTATTCCTCTACCACCAATGCCCTGATCAATACCGGCGACGGTGTCGGCATGGCACTGCGTGCCGGTGTTCCTGTTCAGGACATCGAAATGTGGCAGTTCCACCCTACCGGCATCGCCGGGGCAGGTGTACTGGTCACTGAAGGTTGCCGCGGTGAAGGCGGATACCTGATCAACAAGCACGGCGAGCGTTTCATGGAGCGCTACGCGCCGAACGCCAAGGACCTTGCTGGTCGTGACGTTGTGGCTCGCTCGATGGTTAAAGAGATCATTGCCGGCAACGGTTGCGGTCCAGATGGCGACCACGTGATGCTCAAGCTCGATCACCTGGGCGAAGAAGTGCTGCACAGCCGTCTGCCAGGTATCTGTGAGCTGTCGAAGACATTTGCACACGTCGATCCGGTTGTTGCTCCGGTGCCTGTTGTACCTACCTGCCACTACATGATGGGTGGTGTTGCTACCAATATTCATGGTCAGGCCATGACTCAGGATGCTGACGGCAACGATCAGATCCTGCCTGGCTTGTTCGCGGTAGGTGAAGTGGCATGCGTGTCTGTGCACGGTGCCAACCGTCTGGGTGGTAACTCGCTGCTCGACCTCGTGGTATTTGGTCGTGCTGCCGGCCTGCACCTGGAGAAAGTGCTGACCGAAGGCATTGAATACGCTGACGCAAGCGATACCGATATCGATGCCGCGCTGAGCCGACTCAATGGCCTCAACGAGCGTACCGAAGGTGAGGACGTTGCCACTCTGCGTCGCGAGCTGCAAAGCTGCATGCAGAACTATTTCGGCGTGTTCCGTACCGGCGAATACATGCAGAAAGGTATCGCCCAACTGGCGGACCTGCGCGTTCGTATTGCCAACGTGAAGATCAACGACAAGTCCCAGGGCTTCAACACTGCGCGTATCGAAGCGCTTGAGTTGCAGAACCTGCTGGAAGTCGCTGAAGCCACTGCGGTTGCTGCGGAAGTGCGTAAAGAGTCTCGCGGTGCTCATGCTCGCGAAGACTATGAAGATCGTGACGATGAAAACTGGCTGTGCCACACCCTGTACTTCCCGGGCGAGAAGCGGGTTGCCAAACGTGCAGTCAACTTTGCGCCGAAGACAGTACCGGCGTTTGAACCGAAAATTCGGACTTACTAAAGGTGGCCGCTATGTTGAAAGTCGAAGTTTATCGCTACAACCCCGACAGCGACTCTGCGCCTAAAACCCAGGTGTTCGACGTTGATACCGGTGGCAAAGACTTGATGGTGCTGGATGTATTGGCGCTGATCAAGGAGCAGGATGAAGGCTTCTCTTACCGTCGTTCGTGCCGCGAAGGTGTTTGTGGCTCAGACGGTATGAATATCAACGGCAAGAACGGCCTGGCGTGCATCACGCCGCTGTCCGCTGTGGTCAAGGGCAACAAGCTGGTGGTGCGTCCGCTGCCTGGTTTGCCTGTAATACGTGACCTGGTTGTTGATATGAGCATCTTCTACAAGCAGTACGAGAAGGTTAAGCCATATCTGTTGAACGATACCCCGGCTCCGGCCATCGAACGTCTTCAGAGTCCTGAAGAGCGTGAGAAGCTGGATGGTCTGTACGAGTGCATTCTGTGTGCTTGCTGCTCGACTTCCTGCCCGTCGTTCTGGTGGAACCCGGACAAGTTCCTCGGTCCAGCTGCACTGCTGCAAGCCTACCGTTTCCTGGCTGACAGCCGTGACAACAAGACCGCCGAACGTCTGGCTTCGCTTGATGACCCGTTCAGCGTATTCCGCTGCCGCGGGATCATGAACTGCGTAAACGTCTGTCCGAAGGGCCTTAACCCAACCAAGGCTATCGGTCACGTGCGCAACATGCTCCTGCAAAACGGCGTCTGATTTGACTGTTACACCGTAATGCCGTAATACCCGTAACCGCTGCGGCGCAGGCTTCAACCGGCGCCGTAGTTTTAACCTGAGCAGCAGCAAATAATGCTGCGGCTCTTATTTTGAAGAAATGAGACCAGCAGGGGCATCCGGGCTGGTACCCGGACTATCTGCGTGATCCTAGGTGACTTGATACAGTCGCTGCACATGACTATCTCAGGTTTGCTGTGGTGTCTTCGCCGGTGGTGTCCCCTTACCGAGGGTGACCAAGCATGCAAGAAAGCGTGATGCAGCGCATGTGGAACAGTGCCCACCTTTCCGGTGGTAACGCTGCCTATGTGGAAGAGCTCTATGAGCTCTACCTGCACGACCCTAACGCTGTGCCAGAGGAATGGCGCACCTACTTTCAGAAGTTGCCCGCTGACGGCAACTCTGCCACCGATGTATCGCACTCGACGATTCGCGATCATTTCGTGTTGCTGGCCAAAAACCAGCGCCGCGCTCAACCGGTATCCGCCGGGAGCGTGAGCAGCGAGCATGAAAAGAAGCAGGTCGAAGTGTTGCGGCTCATCCAGGCTTACCGTATGCGCGGCCATCAGGCGGCCCAGCTCGACCCGCTGGGGCTGTGGCAGCGTACGGCGCCAGCTGACCTGTCGATCAATCACTATGGGTTGACCAACGCTGACCTGGATACCACTTTCCGTGCCGGAGACTTGTTCATCGGCAAAGAGGAAGCGAGCCTACGCGAAATTCAGGACGCGCTACATAAGACATATTGCCGCACCATCGGCGCCGAGTTCACGCACATCGTGGATTCCGAGCAGCGCAACTGGTTCATGCAGCGTCTTGAAAGCGTGCGCGGCCGTCCCGTGTTCTCCGCCGAAATCCAGAGCCACTTGCTCGAGCGCGTTACCGCGGCAGAGGGCCTTGAAAAGTACCTGGGCACTAAATACCCAGGCACCAAGCGCTTCGGTCTGGAAGGTGGCGAAAGCCTGATTCCGATGCTGGACGAGTTGATCCAGCGTTCCGGTTCGTATGGCACCAAGGAAATCGTTATCGGCATGGCTCACCGCGGCCGCCTTAACGTTCTGGTCAACACCTTCGGCAAGAACCCGCGCGAGCTGTTCGACGAGTTTGAAGGCAAGAAAAAAGTCGAGCTGGGGTCCGGTGACGTTAAATATCACCAGGGCTTCTCTTCGAACGTAATGACTGCCGGCGGCGAAGTCCACCTCGCCATGGCGTTCAACCCGTCTCACCTGGAGATCGTCTCTCCGGTGGTTGAAGGTTCGGTTCGTGCTCGTCAGGATCGTCGTAACGATCCGAATGGTGACAAGGTTCTGCCAATTTCCCTCCACGGTGATGCTGCTTTCGCAGGGCAGGGCGTGGTCATGGAAACCTTCCAGATGTCGCAGACTCGCGGCTTCAAGACGGGCGGCACCATCCATATCGTCATCAACAACCAGGTTGGCTTCACCATCAGCAACCCGCTGGACTCGCGCTCCACCGAGTACGCCACCGACGTTGCCAAGATGATTCAGGCGCCAATTCTCCATGTAAATGGCGATGACCCTGAAGCCGTTGTGTTCGTGACCCAGTTGGCTATCGACTACCGCATGCAGTTCAAGCGTGACGTGGTGATCGATCTGGTCTGCTACCGTCGCCGTGGTCACAACGAAGCGGATGAGCCAAGCGGCACTCAGCCATTGATGTACCAGCAGATCACCAAACAGCGCACCACGCGTGAACTGTATGCCGAGAGCCTGATCAAGGCCGGCGTTCTGGATGATGCTCGCGTACAGGCCAAGATCGACGACTACCGCAACGCGCTGGACAACGGTCTGCATGTTGTGAAAAGTCTGGTCAAAGAGCCAAACAAAGAGCTGTTCGTGGACTGGCGTCCATATCTGGGCCACGCCTGGACTGCGCGTCACGACACCCGCTTTGATCTAAAAACCTTGCAGGAACTGTCAGCCAAGCTGATGGAGCTGCCAGAAGGTTTCGTGGTTCAGCGTCAGGTGCAGAAAATCTACGAAGACCGCCAGAAGATGCAAGCCGGTGGCCTGCCGATCAACTGGGGTTACGCTGAGACCATGGCGTACGCGACGCTGGCGTTTGAAGGTCACCCGATCCGCATGACGGGTCAGGACATCGGCCGCGGTACCTTCTCGCACCGTCACGCTGTGTTGCACAATCAGAAAGACGCCGGGACTTACATCCCGTTGCAGAATCTGTATGCCGGTCAGCCACGTTTCGATCTGTATGACTCCTTCCTTTCGGAAGAAGCCGTGCTGGCGTTCGAATACGGCTATTCGACCACTCAGCCAGATGCCCTGGTTATCTGGGAAGCCCAGTTCGGCGACTTCGCCAACGGTGCGCAAGTGGTTATCGACCAGTTCATCACCAGCGGCGAGCACAAGTGGGGCCGTCTGTGCGGTCTGACCATGTTGCTGCCTCACGGTTATGAAGGGCAGGGGCCAGAGCACTCGTCGGCACGTCTTGAGCGTTACTTGCAGGGTTGTGCCGAGCACAACATTCAGGTGTGCGTACCGACTACGCCAGCTCAGATCTACCACTTGCTGCGCCGTCAGGTTATCCGTCCGCTGCGTAAGCCGCTGATCGTGCTGACACCGAAATCGTTGCTGCGTCACAAGCTGGCTGTTTCGACCCTTGAAGATCTCGCCGAAGGTTCGTTCCAGACTGTCATCCCGGAAATCGACACCCTCGATGCCGCCAAGGTGACCCGTCTGGTGCTGTGCGGCGGTAAGGTTTACTACGACCTGCTGGAAAAACGCCGTGCCGAAGGCCGCGAAGATATCGCCATCGTGCGTATCGAGCAGCTGTATCCGTTCCCGGAAGACGACCTGATGGAGGCGATTGCGCCTTACACCAACCTGCAGAATGTAGTGTGGTGTCAGGAAGAGCCGATGAACCAGGGTGCGTGGTACAGCAGTCAGCATCACCTGCGTCGCAGCGTTGGCAATCACAACCGCAACCTCGTCCTCGAGTATGCCGGTCGTGACGCCTCGGCAGCGCCTGCATGTGGTTACGCTTCGATGCACGCCGAGCAGCAGGAAAAACTGCTGCAAGATGCCTTCACTGTTTAACGCCTTCGCGCATTAGAAACCGAATTAAGGAATTACAGATAATGGCTATCGAGATCAAAGCCCCCTCTTTCCCGGAATCAGTTGCCGACGGCACCATTTCCAAGTGGCACAAACAGCCGGGCGAAGCGGTAAAACGTGACGAGCTGCTGGTTGACATCGAGACGGACAAAGTTGTCCTCGAAGTACTGGCCGAAGCTGACGGCGTACTGGCATCGATCGTGAAAGGCGAGGGCGAAATCGTCCTCTCCAACGAACTGATCGCAACTCTGGACGGTGGCGCTACTGCGTCGGCTGCTCCTGCTGCAGCCGCTGCCGCTCCTGCCGCTGCACCGGCTCAAGCTGCTGCCCCGGCCGCTGCTCCAGCTGCTGCTGGCGACGAAGATTCGGTTGCTGCTCCTGCTGCTCGCAAACTGGCTGAAGAGAATGGCATCAACCTGGCCAGCGTCAAAGGCACTGGTAAAGATGGCCGCGTGACCAAGGAAGACGTGGTTGCTGCTGTTGAAGCCAAAAAATCCGCGCCTGCCGCTGCTCCGGCTGCCAAGCCAGCTGCCGCTGCTGCTCCAGTTGTTGCTACTGGCGACCGCACCGAGAAGCGCGTACCGATGACTCGCGTACGGGCCACCGTTGCCAAGCGTCTGGTTGAAGCTCAGTCGAACATGGCGATGCTGACCACTTTCAACGAAGTCGACATGACTGAAGTCATGGCGCTGCGTTCGAAGTACAAGGACCTGTTCGAGAAGTCCAACAACGGCGTACGCCTGGGCTTCATGTCGTTCTTCGTCAAGGCGACCACCGAAGCGCTGAAACGCTTCCCGGCAGTCAACGCATCGATCGACGGTTCCGACATCGTTTACCACGGCTACGCTGACGTGGGTGTTGCTGTCTCCAGCGACCGTGGTCTGGTAGTTCCGGTTCTGCGTAACGCAGAGCAGATGAGCCTGGCTGAAATCGAAGGCGGCATCGCTACCTTCGGCAAGAAAGCCCGTGACGGCAAACTGTCCATCGACGAAATGACCGGTGGTACCTTCACCATCACTAACGGTGGTACTTTCGGTTCGATGATGTCGACGCCGATCGTCAACCCGCCACAAGCGGCCATTCTGGGCATGCACAACATCATCCAGCGCCCGATGGCGGTCAACGGTCAGGTTGTGATTCGTCCGATGATGTACCTGGCGCTGTCTTACGATCACCGTCTGATCGATGGTAAAGAAGCTGTGACGTTCCTGGTGACCATCAAGAACCTGCTGGAAGATCCAGCTCGTCTGCTGCTGGATATCTGATTCACGACAGCTGCAAGCCGCAAGCGTCAAACTGCAAGTAAAAGCAGTCTGGCGCTGAAGCTTTGGTCGTCGCTACATCCTAATGAACAGGTTGCAACGCTCGTCTGTAATACATCACAGGCCAGCTTGCAGCTTGTAGCTTAAAGCTCGCAGCTAAAGAGGAACTCTTTGTTATGTCCCAGAAATTCGACGTGGTAGTGATTGGCGCAGGCCCTGGCGGTTATGTTGCCGCCATCAAGGCTGCGCAACTTGGTCTCAAGACTGCCTGCATCGAGAAGTATCAGGATAAGGAGGGCAAGCTGGCCCTCGGCGGTACTTGCCTGAACGTGGGTTGCATTCCGTCCAAGGCGCTGCTGGACAGCTCCTGGAAGTTCTACGAAGCCAAAAATGGCTTCTCGATCCATGGTATTTCGACTTCCGAAGTCAGCATGGACGTGCCGGCCATGGTTGGTCGCAAGGCCAACATCGTCAAAGGCCTGACCGGTGGCGTTGCCAGCCTGTTCAAGGCTAACGGCGTGACTACTCTGCAAGGCCACGGCAAGCTGCTGGCTGGCAAGAAAGTCGAGCTGACCGCTGCTGATGGCACCGTTGAAGTCATCGAAGCTGATCACGTAATCCTGGCTTCCGGCTCGCGCCCGATCGACATTCCACCGGCTCCGGTTGACCAGAAAGTCATCGTTGACTCGACGGGTGCTCTGGAATTCCAACAGGTTCCGAAGCGTCTGGGCGTGATCGGCGCTGGCGTAATTGGTCTGGAGCTGGGTTCGGTATGGGCTCGTCTTGGCGCTCAGGTGACTGTCCTGGAAGCACTGGACAAGTTCATCCCGGCTGCTGACGAAGCAGTTTCCAAGGAAGCGCTGAAAACCTTCACCAAGCAAGGCCTGGACATCAAACTGGGCGCTCGCGTCACCGGTTCGAAAGTCGAAGGCGAAGAAGTTGTAGTCAGCTACACCGACGCAGCGGGCGAGCAGTCGATCACTTTCGACCGTCTGATCGTAGCCGTTGGTCGTCGTCCGGTAACAACTGATCTGCTGGCCGCTGACAGCGGCGTGGACCTGGATGAGCGTGGTTTCATCTACGTTGATGACTACTGCACCACCAGCGTTCCGGGCGTTTACGCGATCGGCGACGTGGTTCGTGGTCTGATGCTGGCCCACAAGGCTTCTGAAGAAGGCATCATGGTTGTCGAACGCATCAAAGGCCACAAGGCTCAGATGAACTACAATCTGATCCCTTCGGTTATCTACACCCACCCGGAAATCGCATGGGTTGGTAAAACCGAGCAGACCTTGAAGACTGAAGGCGTTGAAGTTAACGTTGGCACCTTCCCGTTCGCAGCCAGTGGCCGTGCCATGGCAGCCAACGACACGGGCGGCTTCGTCAAGATCATTGCCGATGCCAAGACTGACCGTGTACTGGGTGTTCACGTTATTGGTCCTAGCGCTGCCGAGCTGGTACAGCAGGGCGCGATCGCGATGGAATTCGGCAGCAGTGCCGAAGACATCGGCATGATGGTCTTCTCCCATCCGACGCTGTCCGAAGCATTGCATGAAGCTGCTCTGGCCGTGAATGGCGGTGCCATTCACATCCAGAACCGCAAAAAGCGTTAAGACAACAAGAGAAACCACGACGGACTGCCCGTCGTGAGCCTTGCGAGCAAGACTCACCGCGGAATGTCCGCCGGACTCGACCTCCGGACTTTTCCTGAAGGGATTGCTCGGAGTAGCGGTCACAGGTGGTGCGGCACGCCAGACGTGCAGCACCGAATGCGCAGTACCTAACGAAGACGGTAATAAGCATGAATCTTCACGAGTATCAGGGTAAGCAGCTGTTCGCTGAGTACGGCCTGCCAGTATCCAAAGGCTACGCAGTAGACACCCCGGAAGCAGCAGCAGAAGCTTGCGATAAAATTGGCGGGACTGAATGGGTTGTCAAAGCCCAGGTTCACGCTGGTGGTCGCGGTAAAGCGGGCGGCGTAAAGCTGGTTCGCAGCAAAGAAGACGCTGCAGCGTTCGCCCAGCAATGGTTGGGCAAGCGTCTGGTGACTTACCAGACTGACGCCAACGGTCAGCCAGTGACCAAGATCCTGGTTGAGTCCTGCACCGACATCGCTAAAGAGCTGTATCTCGGCGCGGTAGTGGATCGTTCGAGCCGTCGCATCGTGTTCATGGCTTCCACCGAAGGTGGCGTGGACATCGAGAAGATCGCTCACGACACTCCTGAGAAAATCCTCAAAGCCACGATCGATCCACTGGTTGGCGCTCAGCCATTCCAGGGTCGCGATCTGGCATTCCAGCTAGGTCTGGAAGGCAAGCAGGTTTCCCAGTTCGCCAAGATCTTCACCGGTCTGGCCAAGCTGTTCCAGGACCACGACCTGGCTCTGCTGGAAGTAAACCCGCTGGTTATCAAGGCTGACGGTGATCTGCACTGCCTCGACGCCAAGATCAACATCGACGCCAACGCCATGTACCGTCAGCCAAAGCTGAAGGCTTTCCACGATCCATCGCAAGATGATCCGCGCGAAGCTCACGCTGCCAAGTTCGAACTGAACTACGTGGCACTGGAAGGTAACATCGGTTGCATGGTCAACGGTGCTGGCCTGGCCATGGGTACCATGGACATCGTCAACCTGCATGGCGGCAAGCCAGCCAACTTCCTCGACGTAGGCGGTGGTGCAACCAAGGAACGCGTTACCGAAGCGTTCAAGATTATTCTGTCCGACACCAACGTCGCAGCAGTACTGGTCAACATCTTCGGCGGCATCGTTCGTTGCGACATGATTGCCGAAGGCATCATCGGTGCAGTGAAAGAAGTCGGCGTGAAAATCCCGGTTGTTGTTCGCCTTGAAGGTAACAACGCTGAACTGGGCGCTAAAGTACTGGCAGAAAGCGGTTTGAACATCATCGCTGCTACCAGCCTGACCGACGCTGCTCAACAAGTTGTCAAAGCTGCGGAGGGCAAGTAATGAGCGTCCTGATCAATAAAGACACCAAAGTAATCTGCCAGGGCTTCACCGGTTCGCAGGGTACTTTCCACTCCGAACAAGCCATTGCCTACGGCACCAAAATGGTTGGCGGCGTGACTCCAGGTAAAGGCGGCACCACGCACCTGAACCTGCCAGTGTTCAACACTGTGCAAGAAGCTGTAGACAAAACTGGCGCTACCGCCAGCGTAATCTACGTTCCAGCTCCTTTCTGCAAGGATTCCATCCTTGAAGCAGCGTTCGGCGGCATCAAGCTGATCGTCTGCATCACCGAAGGCATCCCGACCATCGACATGCTGGAAGCCAAGGTCAAGTGCGACGAGCTGGGCGTGGTCCTGATCGGCCCTAACTGCCCAGGCGTTATCACTCCGGGCGAGTGCAAGATCGGCATCATGCCAGGTCACATTCACTTGCCAGGCAAAGTAGGCATCGTGTCGCGTTCCGGCACCCTGACTTACGAAGCTGTGAAGCAGACTACTGACGCCGGTTTCGGTCAGTCGACCTGTGTAGGTATCGGTGGTGACCCGATCCCTGGCTCCAACTTCATCGACATCCTGAAGCTGTTCCAGGAAGACCCGAAGACCGAAGCGATCGTGATGATCGGTGAGATCGGCGGTTCGGCTGAAGAAGAAGCGGCTGCCTACATCAAGGCACACGTGACCAAGCCGGTTGTTTCCTACATCGCTGGTGTGACTGCTCCTCCGGGCAAGCGCATGGGCCATGCTGGCGCAATCATCTCTGGCGGCAAAGGCACTGCAGACGAGAAATTCGCTGCGCTGCAAGACGCAGGTGTTAAAACCGTGCGTTCGCTGGCAGACATCGGCAAGGCTTTGGCTGAGCTGACGGGTTGGGAAGTCAAAAAATAAGCATCTGCTTATTTGATTGACCGACTACACAAAGGCCACCTTCGGGTGGCCTTTGTGCGTTTCACCTGCACGTTTTGATACGGTCGGACGCTCATGGGGCGTTCCTGGCAAACCATTCTTCTCTGGTTATCTCCCAAATTTGCTCCTCGGCTTTGCCGCAGACGAACAGCTCCTCATGACGTTCGATCAAACGCATCCCTTCCCTATGAGAAAGTCTGCAGGACGCTACATTCAAGGCAGCTTTAGCTGCGCGCATGGTGGGGCGCCCCAATTCCAGAAACCAGAACCTGTTCAGGGCAGCGCATGCTTCCGACATAAGGCCTTGCCCTTGATAAGGTTTGGCGAGCCAGAAGCCACGGTTGTTTTCAGCCTCATCCATCAAACATGCCGCACCAATCAACTGTTCAGGTTCGCTGCGTAATCGCAAAGTCCAATGCCATTCTTCGCCTGCATTCATGGCGGGTAGCGCGTCCTCTCGCAGGTAGCGCAAGGTTTCGCCTTCTGGGTATGGCCATGGCACGTGGTGAGTGAGATAGCGGACGACCTCCCAGTGAGCAAAGGACGCTTGCAAGGCGTCGGCATCTTCCAGCTGCAAAGGGCGTAGCA
Organism: Pseudomonas sp. HP_14; assembly: GCF_055283875.1. Lineage (NCBI taxonomy): Bacteria > Pseudomonadati > Pseudomonadota > Gammaproteobacteria > Pseudomonadales > Pseudomonadaceae > Pseudomonas > Pseudomonas sp. HP_14. Next base: position 177,032 of record NZ_JBTOQI010000043.1, read on the forward strand.
GCAGGCGAGCGGTGCATAGAGCTGGCGTCAGCAGTCGAGTGTCAGGGCAGGGCATAGAAGTGATCTTGAAGTATGGGGGCGGGCACTTTAGTGGGGGGGCAACCAACCTGTCTGTCAGGCAAATCCGAAAAAATTCATGATTAGCGCACCCGGTGAAGGTTTTTACGACAATGGAGCAGGATGCTTTCCTGTAGGAGCTGCCGAAGGCTGCGATGCGGTTTGTCGGATGACGAAAAGCGTTGGCTGTGCTGACGCCTCGCGAACAAGTTCGCTCCTACCGGTTCGGGGTATTAGCGCTGCATTCGCTTTGCTTTTGATCTGCTCTGCTCTGGTTTTGATTTTGATCTTAGGCGCCCCGTTAAACCATGCCGGCCGGAATTCGACATTGCTGCGTGGGGCAAACCGGCAGGGATGCCGGATTACGGGTATGCCGAGCGCCAGCGAGGTACCCAGTGGTGGGGCAAGAGCGTTTTGCTTACTTTTGGCTGGGCCGGCTTCCGGAACAAAAGTGAGGCGCCGTGAGGGCGCAACCAATATCAGCCATAACGCTACAACGGATATGTACACAAAATCCCGACATGGAAATTGATGTCGACACATCGACCCCCAACCGTGCGTTCATCGGCCGCTTCGCCCTCTATTAGTGCAATAAACACGCAAATTGGTTAGGCTAGCCGCCATTTTGTGCATCGCGGGTCCCACAAGGAACCGTTGCACAGCGGCTCGTCCTAAAAGGACCGGCATGAATTTCCCCCACTCAACGGGAAGTCGCCCTCCAATTCCGATTCTGAAGTGTGGTTTTCTCAATGAAAGTGTTGAAAGGTCAGGACATCCTGGCACTGGGTTTCATGACGTTTGCCCTGTTCGTAGGGGCTGGCAATATCATCTTCCCGCCAATTGTAGGTCTGCAGGCGGGTCCGCATGTGTGGATGGCAGCCTTGGGCTTTCTGGTCACCGCAGTAGGTCTCCCGGTCGTTACCGTCATTGCCCTGGCCAGGGTCGGTGGCGCAATGGATGCGCTCAGCAGCCCAATCGGCAAAATCGCGGGCAGTATCCTCGCGGCAGTGTGTTATCTGGCCGTAGGCCCGCTGTTTGCCACACCACGCACAGCAACCGTGTCCTTCGAAGTCGGTCTTGCGCCGCTAACGGGGGATAGCCCGACAGCGCTGTTTCTCTACAGCCTGGTGTATTTCCTGATCGTCCTCTGGGTTTCGTTCTACCCGGGACGCTTGCTGGACACCGTCGGACGCTTCCTGGCGCCGCTTAAAATCCTCGCACTGGCCGTGCTGGGTGTTGCGGCATTCGTACTGCCAGCCGGGGATATCGGAGTGGCAGAGCCTGCTTATACTGCCGCGCCATTTTCCCAGGGTTTCATCAATGGCTACCTGACCATGGACACACTGGGTGCGCTGGTGTTCGGCATTGTCATCGTCAACGCCATTCGCTCCCGAGGCGTCGAGTCGCCGCGTCTTATCACTCGCTACGCGATCATTGCCGGTCTGATTGCCGGTGTTGGGCTGGCGCTGGTGTATATCAGCCTGTTCCGTCTCGGCTCTGGCAGTCATGCTGTCGCGGCAGGGGCGAGTAATGGTGCGGCGGTGTTGCATGCCTACGTGCAACATACCTTCGGCTCGCTGGGCAGCGGTTTCCTCGCGGTATTGATTTCGTTGGCTTGTCTGGTCACTGCGGTAGGTCTGACGTGTGCTTGTGCCGAGTATTTCGCCAAGGTGCTGCCGTTGTCGTACAAAACCCTCGTGGTGATCCTCGCAGCGTTCTCGTTGCTGGTCTCCAATCTGGGCCTGACCAAACTGATTCTGTTCTCGATCCCGGTACTGACGGCGATCTACCCGCCCTGCATCGTCCTGGTCGCGCTGAGCTTTTGCAAAAGCTTCTGGTATTCCCAAGGCCGTATCGTTGCGCCAGTGATGCTGGTGGCGTTTGTGTTCGGCCTGATTGACGCGATCAAAGGCGCCGGGTTCACCGATTACTTGCCTCACGCCTTGAGCAATTTGCCTCTGAGCGAGCAAGGGCTGGCGTGGCTTATACCGGCAGTGATTGTTCTGTGTGTAGCGTTTGTGTGCGATCGGGTTATCGGCAAGCGTAGCGAGGCACTGGCCTGATAGTTAAGGCCTTGCCATAAACGCACTGGAAAGTGTCGGTAGGCGAGGCTATTAAACTCGCAACTAATAAAGCCCGCTTATAGCGGGCTTTATTATCTGAAAAGTCGGGGAAACTTTTCGGCTTACTTGGTAGTCGCTGGATCTTGAGTCGTCTTGCCAGCTTCCTGGGCGCGCTGTGCGTCCGCTTCGGCATTCTTCTGTGCAGCTTCCTGGCTTTCTTTCGCAGCGTCATTCACTTTGTCTTGAGCCTTTTGCATGGACTCCTGAGACTGTTGAGCTGCTTTGTTCGCATCTTGTTGAGTGTTCTCGGATTTCTTGTCGCACGCGGCAAGGCCCAAGGTGGCAGAGAGGATCAAGGCATAAGCTAAAGTATTGCGCATGGGATGTTTCTCCTTATTGAATATCTACGAGCCTAAGAGCCTTGGGCGTTAAATTAAGTTCCAACTCTTTTTTTTGCGAACTGAATGTGTATGCCGGGCGCACAATTACGGGGGCTGTGCGGTGTCACGTTAACTTTTGCTAAAAATATAAAAGAGGTTGTCAGTCTGACCAGTGAAAGCCCCGTGTTTGAGCGTGTGAGCGTTTTCCTTTCTGGATTGGTCGCTGTCAGATATCTGTATTGCAATTGATCAGTGTGTACGCAACTGGCATCACGCGGGCGCTGCCTTATTCCGAGAAAATCGTAGGTGGGCTGGCGTTGTGCGTGTTCGTAGCAAGTGCGCACCTGTCCTTCCTGTGAGCGCGCTCGACATCGATGCGGATGACGCATGTTGCGATCGCTGCTTCCCCTCGCTGCAGAGCTGATTATCGCGGTGCGAGCGCATTTAAAAATTGACGATTTGTCGATGGAATCAGGTAAGCCCTTGAAATCCGAGACCCAGCCCCCACTTTGATGACAACCCGCCGCCAGACACAGGTTTTGGCTTGTAGCTGGCGGCTTATGCCATCTGATTGGAGTTTGATGACCATGAGTGTGGAAACTCAAAAGGAAACCCTGGGCTTCCAGACCGAGGTAAAGCAGCTGCTGCACCTCATGATCCACTCGCTGTATTCCAACAAGGAAATCTTCCTTCGCGAGTTGATCTCTAACGCCTCTGACGCCGTCGATAAACTGCGCTTTGAAGCACTGTCCAAGCCGGACCTGCTCGAAGGCGGCGCTGAGCTGAAAATTCGCGTGAGCTTCGACAAGGAAGCGAAAACCGTCACGCTGGAAGACAACGGCATCGGTATGAACCGGGACGATGTGATCACCCACCTGGGTACCATCGCCAAGTCCGGTACAGCCGATTTCATGAAGAACCTGTCTGGCGATCAGAAAAAAGATTCGCACCTGATCGGCCAGTTCGGTGTTGGCTTCTATTCTGCATTCATCGTTGCCGATCAGGTTGAAGTATTCAGCCGTCGCGCAGGTACATCTGCCAGCGAAGGCGTGCACTGGTCTTCCAAAGGCGAGGGCGAGTTCGAAGTCGCCACTGTCGAGAAAGCCGAGCGCGGTACCCGCATCGTCCTGCACCTGAAAAGTGGTGAGGATGAGTTCGCTGACGGCTACCGTTTGCGCAACATCATCAAGAAATACTCTGATCACATCGCTTTGCCGATCGAGCTGCCAAAAGAATCGGCCGCTGCCGAAGGCGAAGAGGTTCCGGCTGTTGAATGGGAAACCGTCAACCGCGCCAGTGCCCTCTGGACCCGTCCTCGTACTGAAGTGAAAGACGAGGAATACCAGGAGTTCTACAAGCACGTCGCCCACGATTTCGAAAACCCGCTGAGCTGGAGCCATAACAAGGTTGAAGGCAAGCTGGAGTACACCTCGCTGTTGTACGTGCCTGCCCGCGCTCCATTCGATCTGTATCAGCGTGAAGCTCCTCGCGGCCTGAAGCTCTACGTCCAGCGTGTATTCGTCATGGACCAGGCTGAGTCGTTCCTGCCACTGTACATGCGCTTTGTCAAAGGCGTGGTCGATTCCAACGACCTGTCCCTGAACGTTTCGCGTGAAATTCTGCAGAAAGACCCGATCATCGATTCGATGAAGTCGGCGCTGACCAAGCGTGTGCTCGACATGCTGGAGAAACTGGCGAAAAACGAGCCTGAGCAATACAAAGGGTTCTGGAAGAACTTCGGCCAGGTCATGAAAGAAGGCCCGGCAGAAGATTTCGCCAACAAGGAAAAAATCGCAGGTTTGCTGCGCTTCGCTTCGACTCATGAAGAAGGCGGCGAGCAAACCGTTGCTCTGGCTGAATACCTGGCTCGCGCCAAGGAAGGTCAGGACAAGATTTACTACCTCACCGGTGAAACCTACGCGCAGGTCAAGAGCAGCCCGCACCTGGAAGTCTTCCGCAAGAAAGGCATCGAAGTGCTGCTGCTGACCGACCGTATCGATGAGTGGCTGATGAGCTACCTCAGCGACTTCGATGGCAAGGGTTTTGTTGATGTGGCACGTGGTGATCTGGACCTGGGCAAGCTTGATTCCGAAGAGGACAAGAAGGCTCAGGAAGAAATCGCCAAGGACAAAGAAGGTCTCATCGAGCGTTTGAAAACGGCTCTGGGCGACTCCGTCAGCGAAGTGCGGGTTTCTCACCGTCTGACTGATTCCCCGGCGATCCTTGCTATCGGCGAGGCTGACCTGGGCCTGCAGATGCGGCAGATTCTTGAAGCCAGCGGCCAGAAGGTACCGGACTCCAAGCCGATCTTCGAATTCAACCCGGCGCATCCACTGATCGGCAAGCTGGACGCCGAGCAAAGCGAAGAGCGCTTTGGCGATCTGTCGCACATCCTGTTCGATCAGGCTGCGCTGGCGGCAGGTGATAGCTTGAAGGATCCGGCGGCTTACGTGCGCCGTCTGAACAAGTTATTGGTCGAGTTGTCGGTTTAATATTCCGAGTCAAAGAAAACCCGCTTCGGCGGGTTTTCTGATTGTGCTCTACCCATTTGTCTTTCATTACTTGAGGAGTCAACGATGAGCAGCAACGTTACTGTGCGTTCAGTGGTGTACCAGATTGACGGCCAGCCTTACGAGAGCCGTCTGGTTTTTGACTCGGGTGACGCGTCTTCACGTCCTGGTCTGTTGATGGCCCCAAACTGGATGGGTGTCACCGAAGGCGCCGAGAAAATCGCACAGGCGGTGGCAGAGCAGGGCTATGTCGTGTTTCTGGCTGACCTCTATGGCCAGAGCACTCGGCCGCAGAACAATGATCAGGCTGGCGCAGCGATGATGCCGCTCAAGGACGATCGTGGGTTGTTGCGCAAGCGTATGCAGGCTGCTCTGGATCAATTGCTGGCCCAGACTGACGCACCGGTTGATGCCGACAAAGTCGCCACTTTCGGTTTCTGCTTCGGCGGTTGCTGTTCTCTGGAGTTGGCACGCACCGGCGCGAACCTGAAAGCTGCCGTATCGTTCCACGGCACGCTGGACACGCCAAACCCGGCTGATGCGAAAAACATCAAGGGTTCGGTGCTGGTGCTGCACGGCGCTTCGGATCCGTTGGTGCCTAAAGAGCAACTGCCAGCCTTTGAAGCTGAAATGAATGCGGCAGGCGTTGACTGGCAGTTGCTGAGCTATGGCGGGGCAGTGCATTCGTTCACCGACCCTCACGCACAAACGCCGGGCATGATGCAGTACGACGAAAAGACCGCGAAACGGGCGTTCGTGTCGATGCACAACCTGCTGGATGAAGTGTTCAAGGGCTAACACGCGAGGCGTGAATAACGGTGGGAGCGAACTTGTTCGCGAGGCGATGTTCCTGAATGCGCAGGCCCAACCTCGCGAACAAGTTCGCTCCTACCGTGCTTTATGGCAGTTCGATCCTGCCAATCTCCCCGGGCACTGTCGGCCAATTCCCGGCTGCCCAGCGGGTCCGGGCCTGTTCGATCAGCGCAGGGTCACTGGCGACGAAATTCCAGTTCATGCGCCGAGGGCCATCCAGCGGTGCGCCGCCGATCAGCACAGCGTGGCATTCGCTTTCTGCACACAAAGCCACTTCTTTCCCGGGCTCAAGTACGACCAGCGTCCTGGGTTCCACCGCTTCGCCGTCCACTGAAGCTTCGCCGTCGAGCACATACAGCGCCCGCTCTTCATGTTCGGTCGGGATCAACAGTGTGGTTGCGGTTTGCAGGTGTAATTCGGCGTAAACCGTCGGCGACAGGACCGGTACCGGCGACTTCAGACAGAAGCCGCTCCCCGCAATCATGCGAATCTGAATGCCGAGGTTGTCACTGAGTGGCAGGTTGCTAGCCGGGTGGTGGCTGTAGTGGCCTTTTCCTTGCTCATGGCTTTTAGGCGACGCGATCCATACCTGCAGGCCGTGCATGCGCGAGCCGCTGGCTAACAAATCTTCTGGCGTACGCTCGATATGAGCGATGGCGGCTCCTGACGTCATCCAGCTCACTTCACCCGGGTTCACCATCTGATCGCTGCCCAGGCTGTCTCGATGCAATAGACGGCCTTCAAACAGATAGGTGAGGGTCGACAGGCCTATGTGCGGATGCTGGCGTATGTCGATGCCTTTGCCCGGCGCATAGTCGGTTTCGAGCATGTGGTCGAAAAACACGAACGGACCGACATTGCGACATTTTGCCGAGGGCAGTGGGCGCAGGATGGGCTGGCCCTCTACGTCTTCGGCGCGGGGTTTGATGATAAGCATCGTGGTTATCTCGGTATTCTTGATGGTTCAGGCCAAAGTTGTCTGGATACTGATTTCGGCGCTGGTCATCAATTTATGGACCGGACAACGATCGGCGATGCGGTGCAGCAAGGTGCGCTGCTGGTCGCTGAGGTCGCCCTCAAGAGTTAGCTGTACGTTGAGGCGATATTGGCCCTGGCGCTCTTCACTGTCGTCGTGAGAGACACTGACGCTGATGCCTGTCAGTGGAATGTCATGCTGGCTGGCGTACAGCTTGACCGTCAGCGTCTTGCAGGTGGCCAGCGCGGCATCGAAATAATCATGAGGGGAGGGCGCGGAATTTTCGCCGCCAAGTGAGACAGGCAAATCGGTGTACAGCTCATGCTCGGCGTTGATGCTGACTTTGTGCCGAAAGCCTTGTAGGGCCAGGGTGCTGACGATGACGGACATGAAGGCCTCGGGGGGTGCAAGATTGAAAGTCATAGCCTAGCCACAAAAAAGGCGCCTCGAAAGGCGCCTTTTTCAATACCAACTATCAACTGGGCAGATTACTTGCCCTGCCAGCGCTTCATGACCAGCGTGGCGTTAGTGCCACCGAAACCGAAGCTGTTGCTCATGACCTGGTCGATTTTTGCATCTTCCTGGGTCTTGAGCAGGATCGGCATGTCAGCGACAACCGGATCCAGTTCGTCGATGTTGGCCGAGCCAGCGATGAAGTTACCTTCCATCATCAGCATGCAGTAGATCGCTTCGTGAACGCCTGCGGCGCCCAGGGAGTGACCCGACAGGCTCTTGGTGGAGCTGATGGCCGGAGCTTTACCAGCGAAGACTTCGCGAACGCCTTCCATCTCTTTCGCATCGCCGACTGGAGTCGAGGTGCCGTGAGTGTTGAGGTAGTCGATCGGGCCTTCAACGGTGGACAGTGCCATCTGCATGCAGCGGATGGCGCCTTCGCCGCTCGGAGCAACCATGTCGTAGCCGTCGGAAGTAGCGCCGTAGCCAACGATTTCAGCGTAGATCTTGGCACCGCGGGCCAGAGCGTGTTCCAGCTCTTCCACCACGACCATGCCGCCACCGCCAGCGATGACGAAGCCATCACGGTCGGCGTCGTAAGCGCGGGAGGCTTGTTCCGGCGAATCATTACGCTTGCTGGACAGTGCGCCCATGGCGTCGAACAGGAACGACTGGCTCCAATGCTCTTCTTCACCACCACCGGCAAACACGATGTCCTGTTTACCCATCTGGATCTGTTCCATGGCGGTACCGATGCAGTGAGCACTGGTGGCGCAGGCAGAAGCGATGGAGTAGTTCAAGCCCTTGATCTTGAATGGCGTGGCCAGGCAAGCAGAAACCGTGCTGCTCATGGTCCGCGTAACGCGGTACGGGCCAACGCGCTTGACGCCTTTTTCACGCAGGATATCCAGCGCTTCCATCTGGTTCAGAGTCGAAGCACCACCGCTGCCGGCGATCAGGCCGGTACGCGGGTTGGAGACTTGCTCCTCGGTGAGACCCGAATCAGTGATGGCGTCTTTCATGGCCAGGTAGGCATAGGCTGCCGCGTGGCCAACGAAGCGATAGATCTTGCGATCGATCAGCTCTTCAAGGTTGAGGTCAATGGAGCCGGAAACCTGGCTACGCAGACCCATTTCGGCATATTCCGGATTGAAACGGATGCCAGGGCGGCTTGCACGCAGGTTGGCGGAGACGGTCTCTTTGTCATTGCCCAAGCACGAAACGATGCCCAGACCAGTGATAACGACGCGGCGCATGCGGATAACCCTTAGAAGTTGTCAGTGGAGGTGAAGACGCCGACGCGAAGGCCTTCGGCGGTGTAGATCTCGCGACCGTCGACAGTCACCGAACCATCAGCGATAGCCAGGTTCAGCTTGCCCTTGAGGACGCGTTTGATCTGAATGTTATAGGTGACTTTTTTGGCGGTCGGCAAGACCTGGCCGAAGAACTTTACTTCGCCCGAACCCAGTGCGCGTCCACGGCCTGGCAAACCCTGCCAGCCAAGGAAAAAGCCTACCAGTTGCCACATGGCATCAAGGCCGAGGCAGCCCGGCATCACCGGATCACCTTCGAAGTGGCATGCGAAGAACCACAGGTCCGGATTGATATCCAGCTCAGCGACCAACTCACCTTTGCCGTACTTGCCACCCTCTTCGCTGATATGGGTGATGCGATCAACCATCAGCATATTAGGGGCGGGCAGTTGCGCGTTACCTGGGCCGAACAGCTCACCGCGACTGCAGCGCAGCAAGTCTTCCCGGGTAAAGGCGTTTTGTTTGGTCATGCGAGCTCCTCAATAATCTTGTGCGGCAGGGTGGGGTATCGTGTGCCCCAGAAGCCAGTCCTGGCCGGCTGACTCGCCAGGGGGCTGCCGTCAGCCTACTCATAGACTATTGCGTTGTAGTGAAAGTCACAGCACAAGGAAAATGAAAGTACACTTGTGCACTGAAATTTGCCATCCAGCCGACCCTTATGGTCGATTCGGCTTACAAGACTGCCGCAATTTAACATTTATCGCCAGTCGCAGATGTCCGAAAGGGCACCCATCGCTGTAAAACCTGCTGTAAATCAGTACGTTTGAAGGGTTTGGCAAGGTAGTCATTCATCCCCGCCTGTAAGCAGGCGTCCCGATCACCCTGCAAGGCATTGGCGGTCAGCGCGATGATCGGTACCTGATCGAGCCCCGGCAACTGTCGAATCCGGCGCGTGGCTTCGTAGCCATCCATGACCGGCAGTCGGCAATCCATGAAAATTGCGGCGTATTGCCCACTGCCAGCCATGCTCACTGCTTGGGCGCCGTCCCGGGCGACTGCGACCTGGTGTCCGAGGTTGTGCAACATGGCGCGAATGACCGCGCAATTGACTTCGTTGTCCTCCACCAGCAGGACGCTGCGTTGTTCGCCGTCAGCCGTGATATGCGAATCGCTGTGGTCGGGTGCATCGTCTGTATTAGAAATCACCGTCATCGGGATTTCCAGGGTAAACAGCGAGCCTGAGCCTTCGGTGCTTTGTGCCCGCAGCGTTCCGCCCATGCGCTCCGCCAGTGTCCGGGCAATGGGCAGACCTAACCCCGTGCCACCGTATCGACGTGAAATCGAGCTGTCTGCCTGCTGGAAAGCATCGAACATGGATTCCAGACGGTCATGGTGGATGCCGATCCCGCTATCACGCACGTGACACACAAACAGAATCCGTCCTTCATCCAGAGACTCATACTCGGCTTCAACATCAACGCTGCCCTGCTCGGTGAATTTCAGGGCATTACCAATCAGATTGACCAGAATCTGCCGGATGCGGGTCGGGTCGCCCTGAACCCGCAACTGATCGAGCCCCTGTTGGAGGTGCAAGCGCAGCGACAGATTGCGTTGCTGCGCATCGTGGCTGAAAGCCTGACTTGACGTACTGACCAGTTCCGCAACATTGAACGGGATATTTTCCATCTCCAGCGAATGCCGCTCAAACCGGGAAAAATCGAGGATATCGTTGATCACTCGCAGCAAATGCTCGGTGGACTCGGTGGCGAGTGCCGAGTACTCGGCCTGCTCTTCGGTCATTTGCGTGGTTTCCATCAGTTGCAGCATGCCCAGTACGCCATTCATCGGGGTGCGCAACTCATGGCTCATCATTGCCAGAAAGTCTGATTTCGCCCGGTTGGCGCGCTCTGCTTCTTCTCTCGCCTGGATCAATTGTTCAATGAAGCGTTGTTGCTCGTGGCTGGCTTTATCCAGGTCAGCCGCAAGATTGTTGATATGCCTTGCCAGATCACCCAGTTCTGCGTCATCAGGCACAGGCAATGGGGTTCGGTAATCACCTTGCTGGATTGCTTTGACCGCTTCGCCCATCGCACTGATGGGTTGGGAAAGGCTTGAAGCCAGGCGCCTCGCGAGAATGAACGTGAACAGCAGGGCGAACAGCGCGAGAATCGCGGCCTTGAGCAGGATCTCCTGTTGACGTTCACTGAACGCTTCATTGGACATACCCACCAGCACCCGGCCCAGATAGTCCTGGGCTGCGCTGACAGTATCCTCATGGTTGCCGAGGAAGTCCTTGCCCAGCTTGATTTGCTGTGAACGAATCGGCGCCTGGAAGATTTCCACCTGCTTGGGATGGGCGGCCGACTCTTCGGACTGCTCGACGTACACCAGTACTTTGTTATGGCTGTCCTGTACTTCTATGAAGCGCACATGCGGGGTCGATAATGTTGCGCGCATCAAACCTTTCAGGACTTCGTCGTTGCCAACGATCACGCCGTACTCCGACGCAGGTGCCAACTGGTTGGCGATCAACTGACCGGTATGATTGAGCTCCTGCCGCAGATCCTGAATGCGCACAAACGTGAAAAAGCAGATCAGCAATAGAGTCAGCAGGAGGGCGGGTCCGAGACTGATCATCTGTGTCCGGGTATTGATATCCCAATGGCGACGAACTTTCATGGCTGCTGCTCCGCCTGACTCAGGCGTGTGGTCACTGCTGCGTCGTCAATCGCGATGATCCCCAGGGATTGGGCCACTCGCGGATTACTCGTCACTTTGAAGCGTCGTGGATACTGTGCACGTGGCCATTGCTCCGGGGGCTTGTCGAGGAGTGCATCAAGCGTGTCCAGCCAGTCGATTTCATCGCTGTAGGTGCTGGCCAGGCTTCCTGCTTTGACAAACGCTGCGTTAGGTCCTAGCAACGCCTGCTGATGGGCATAGCTGCTGAGCAGGAGGTTCTTGGCGGTTTTTGCGTTATACAGGTCCGGGTCATCAAGCCCCAACAATACATCGCTGCGGCTCAACAGGTTCTGCAGTGACTGGTTTTCCGCATTGGGTGTCCAGGGCTGGGAGATAATCCGCAACCCCATGGACAGTGCTGCGTGGCGCAGTTCTTTGAGCAGGAACTGGCTTCTGTTGTTGAACAACACACCGATTTGTCGGGCTTCGGGCAGCAGGTGCCGGATCAGGAGCAACTGGCGCGTGACAGGGGGATCGCTCCATAACAGGCTCAACGTCGGCGGGCGCTTCTCGCCCAGTCGTTCGTGGGCCTGGATCCGGCTGACGCGCAACACCAGCGTACTGGGGCCTTCGCTGTCGCCCAAACGCCACTCCAGGCTTGCCGTGTCCAGCAGCACGAGGCGCGTGTGGTCGGAGATTTTCCCGGGTGACGGCATCTTATCTGTTTCGACAAAGCGTACATGGTCGCCAGGGCGACGGTGGCTGAGGTCGCTCACAAAGCTCTGGATGCTCGGGCTGGTTCTGGCGGCAGTCAGCAAAATATCTGCTGCGGACGCAGCGGCGCAGTGCGCCCACATGAGCGCCGCGGCTACGATGCAGCGCAGCGTTCTGCCTGAGAAAGCCACAGCCGTGTCCATACTTGTTCGTCCGGTTACCGCACTATTCATGCCCGGCATGTTAACCGAGACGAAGCTTATTGCCACGCTGGGTGTGGTTGGGTGTCGTCGGGTGGTTTTTGGTGTAGTGGTTTTGTGGGCATATCCGTTATTGCGGTAACGGCTGATATGGGTTGCGCTGTAAAAGCGCAACCCATATCAGCCATGCCCGCGGTATCGGATATGTACACAAAACACCACATGGAAAATGTCTAGACCCCTGCGAGTCCTAATCCCCTGGAAACACACGCAATGAAGGTTGTCACTGGCCGCCATCGTCATGCTCCGTATAATGCCGTCATCGCCAGATGAGATGGCTCTAGATGGATATTTTTATGACCACACAGCAACCTGTTGCGGTTCTGGGGGGCGGCAGCTTCGGCACCGCAGTGGCCAACTTGCTGGCGGAAAACGGCCGTCAGGTCCGGCAATGGATGCGCGACCCGGAACAGGCCGAGGCGATTCGGGTCAATCGCGAGAACCCTCGTTACCTCAAGGGCATAAAAATTCTGCCCCTGGTCGAGCCGGTCACAGACCTGGCAGCGACTCTGGATGAATGTGAGCTGGTTTTTGTCGCCTTGCCGTCCAGTGCTTTACGCAGCGTGCTGGCGCCTCACGTCGAGCGTTTGACGGGCAAGATGCTGGTCAGCCTGACCAAAGGGATTGAGGCGCAGTCATTCAAGCTGATGAGTCAGATCATTGAAGACATCGCTCCGCAGGCCCGAATCGGCGTGTTATCAGGTCCCAATCTGGCGCGTGAAATCGCAGAGCACGCGCTGACTGCAACCGTGGTCGCCAGTGAAGACGAGGACCTCTGTCAGCAGGTTCAGGAAGTGCTGCACGGCAGGACGTTCAGGGTTTACGCCAGTAACGACCGCTTTGGTGTGGAGTTGGGCGGGGCGCTTAAAAACGTCTACGCGATTATCGCCGGTATGGCCGTGGCGCTGGACATGGGCGAGAACACTAAAAGCATGCTGATCACCCGTGCATTGGCGGAGATGACCCGTTTTGCCGTCAGCCAGGGCGCCAACCCGATGACCTTTCTTGGGCTGGCGGGCGTCGGTGACCTGATCGTGACCTGCTCTTCGCCCAAGAGCCGTAACTATCAGGTCGGATTTGCCTTGGGGCAGGGCTTGAGCCTGGACGAGGCCGTCAACCGCCTTGGCGAAGTCGCGGAAGGTGTCAACACGCTCAAAGTGCTGAAAGTCAAAGCTCAGGAGCTACAGGTGTACATGCCGCTGGTCGCGGGCTTGCATGCAATTCTTTTCGAGGGTCGTACGCTCAGTCAGGTCATTGAACTGTTGATGCGCGCCGAGCCCAAAACAGACGTGGACTTCATTTCCACAACCGGCTTCAACTGATAGACCTCATCCCGGGAGAAGATTGTGAACGAGTCGAAAATCAAGCAGCACGAATCAATTGTGCTGCGCATCCTCTGGATGGTGCTGTTTGTAGTGATCTGGCAACTCGCCGAACTACTGCTGGCAGGAGTGGTTCTGGTGCAATTGGGCTATCGTCTGATTTATGGTGCGCCGAGCGCCAGTCTGATGAACTTTGGCGACAGCCTGAGTCAGTTTCTCGCGCAGATAGGTCGGTTTGGCACGTTTCACACTGACCAGAAGCCGTGGCCGTTTGCGGACTGGCCGACGCCTCGTGCGCCGGATGGCGAGACGCCGCACAGCATCCCACCTGCCGCGCATCCTGTGCGCGATGAGGAGCCCAAACTGTGAAGCTATGGGTGTTGCGGCACGGAGAGGCTCAGGCTCACGCACGCAGTGATGCGCAGCGTGAGCTGACCGGTCATGGTCGTGAGGAGGTCCTGCAAAGTGCCGCTCATTTGCTGGGTAAACCCCTGACGCGAATCCTAGCCAGCCCCTATGTTCGAGCACAGCAGACTGCTGAACTGGTGCGTCAGGCGCTGGGTTTCAGCGATGCTGTGGTGACGGTGTCCTGGCTCACGCCGGAAAGTGATCCGGGCAAAGTGCTGGGTCAACTGGACGCTTATGCCGCTGATGATGTTTTGTTAGTCAGCCATCAGCCTCTGGTGGGTGCGTTGATCGGGCTCGCCGTGCACGGCAGCTATCAACAGCCGCAGCCCATGAGTACTGCCAGCCTGGCTGAATTGAAAGGTGAATTTGCGCTGGCCGCAGCGATGGAATTGCTGAGCGTGCGGCACGTTTGATGTGCCTGGCTAGCTGACTCGGCGTGAAGCTTTTCCGACAACCAGAGTCCTGCCCGCTAGTTTGAGGCGCCTTTATCGTCCGGATATGGGCGCCCGGGTTTCACTTGCGTTACATCCCTCAAGCCAGGCACTCATTGCATAAAACTGCTTTCAGATAACCGGCAACCAAGCAGTTGCTTGGTCGACTACGCTTGCTCCGAATAAAAATAAAAAGGAGTGAGTCGCAATGACTATCGCCGTTGCTTTGCCGTTGAGCCGCTTCTATGACCGTGAGGCTCAGAACCCTGACACGCCCTATCTGGTTCAGCCTCTGGCTGATGGGCGGGTACAGTCCTTGAGTTGGTCAGAAGTCGGCAATCAGGCGCGGCGGGCAGCGCATTGGTTGCGACGTCGAGGGCTGCCCCGAGGTAGCTCCATCGCAATTATTTCGAAAAACTGCGCTCACTGGATCATTGCCGATCTGGCGATCTGGATGGCCGGACATGTTTCAGTGCCGCTGTACCCCAATCTGACCGCAGACTCCGTGGCACAGGTTCTGGAGCATTCCGATGCTGTACTGGTATTTGTCGGCAAGCTCGATGAATGGCCCGCCATGAGTCGTGGACTCAAAGTCGGGCTGCAAACCATCGCCTTGCCGATTTGCCCTGCTGACGCACAGTTTGATTTTACCTGGGATGATTTACAGCGCTGGGAGCCCATCAAGGACAACCCTTACGGGCATGCCGATCAGCTGGCGACGATCATCTATACCTCGGGAACCACAGGTGCTCCCAAAGGCGTGATGCACAGTTTTGGAAACCTGGCATTTGCTGCAACTTATGGCAGCAGCATCTTTGGCCTGGGTGAAAAAGACCGTTTGTTTTCCTACCTGCCGTTATGCCATGTGGCTGAACGAATGTTTGTCGAAATGGCGTCGTTCTATGGTGGCCAGACGGTCTTTTTTGCGCAGAGCCTCGACACTTTTCTCGATGATCTGAAGCGCGCGCGACCCACCGCATTGTTCGCTGTGCCGCGCATCTGGACCCGTTTCCAGATGGGCGTCTACAGCAAAATCCCGCCTGCGCGTCTGGACCTTTTGTTGGGCTTGCCACTGATCGGCAGTTATATGGGACGCAAGGTGCTCAAGGGGCTGGGGCTGGATGCCTTGAAAGTGTCCTTGTCCGGGGCCGCGCCTGTTCCGCAAACGTTATTGCACTGGTATCGGCGGCTGGGTCTGGATGTGCTGGAGGTCTACGGCATGACTGAGAGTTGCGGGTACTCGCATATCTGTCGACCTGCAAAGCAGAAGCCGGGCTGGATTGGGCAGCCTTGCCCTGAAGTTGAGGTGCGCATTGCCGAAAATGGTGAGGTGCTTGTGCGCAGCGGGGCGAACATGTCCGGCTACTTCAAGGACCCGCAGAAAACCGCTGAGACGCTGACGGATGACGGCTTTCTGCACACTGGTGACAAAGGCGAACAGGACGCTGACGGTTATTTACGGCTGACGGGCAGGCTCAAAGAGATCTTCAAAACCAGCAAAGGAAAATATGTAGCACCGGCGCCTATCGAGAACTTGCTGGCCATGCATTCGCGAATTGAACAAGTCTGTGTGGTGGGCGAGGGCCTGGTCGCGCCGCTCGGTCTGTGTGTGCTGTCGGCCGCTGAGTCTCAAGCGCTCTCAAGTGCAAGTCGCGCGGCGTTGGAGAAGAGCCTTGCGACGCTGCTGGACAGGGTCAATGCCGATCTCGACAAACATCAACGCTTGCACAGATTAGTGGTGGTGAAAGATAGTTGGGGGGTCGAAAACGGTTTCCTGACTCCGACCCTGAAGATCAAACGCACAGTGATCGAATCCGTTTATGGCGAGCGCTTTCAGGAATGGAGCTCGCGTCCGGAGGCGGTGGTGTGGCAGGAGTGAGGCGATGAATTCCAGCGCTCAGTGTTCGGGCGCTTCATAACAAGGATTGACTATGAGCGTGTGGCGCGAAACTCCGAATCTTGAGCAACTCAATGCCAACAGCAAAAACACCATTCTTGAATTGCTCGATATCCGTTTTGAGTCTTTTACCGAGGACTCGCTGACCGCCAGCATGGTGGTTGATCACCGTACTCATCAGCCTTACGGCCTGCTGCACGGCGGGGCGTCAGTGGTGTTGGCCGAGTCGTTGGGTTCGTCAGCCAGTTATCTGTGCATCGACACCAGCAAGTATTTTTGCGTCGGTATCGAGGTCAACGCCAACCATCTGCGAGGCGTGCGCAGTGGTCGGGTAACGGCAGTGGCACACGCGGTGCACATCGGTCGCAGCACCCATGTCTGGGATATCCGCCTGACCAACGATGAAGGCAAAGCCAGCTGCATCTCGCGGTTAACTGTTGCTGTCGTGCCTCTAGGTCAGGAACCTCCGGCACGCTAAGTGTCGCTTATGCCGTCTGATGGCCGGATCACCGTGTTCGATGGCCGTTACGATCATTGCTGAGATGCCCGTTCGTTACGCACAATCGCAATTGATCTGGTCATTGGGTGCTCCGGCATGTCGCAACAGGTGTTCTTCGCTCACGCCAACGGTTTTCCGTCTGGTACCTACAGCAAGCTATTCACGGCACTAGGGCCGGACTACGCCGTGAGCCATCTCGATCAGCATGCCCACGATCCACGCTTCCCGGTGGATGATAACTGGCTGAATCTGGTGGATGAGCTGATTCATCATCTGCGTGAGCAGCCCGAGCCAGTGTGGGGTGTCGGGCATTCTCTGGGTGGTGTGCTGCATTTACATGCTGCGATGCGTTGCCCTGAATTGTATCGCGGCGTGGTCATGCTCGATTCACCGGTGCTGACCCTCGCTGATCAATGGATGATTCGCGCTGCCAAGCGGTTTGGTTTTATCGATCGTATTACTCCGGCCGGGCGCACGCTGGGGCGTCGCGAGGCGTTTGCCGACATTGAGTCGGCGCGACTGTACTTCTCTGGCAAAACCCTGTTCCGCCGCTTTGATCCCGAATGTCTGGACGCTTACCTGCAACATGGCTTGCACAATGATGGCGAGCAACTGCGCCTGCGTTTCGATCCCGCCACGGAAATCAGTATTTACCGCAGCGTGCCACATACCAGTCCGGGCCAGTCCCGGCAGCTCAAACTGCCGCTGGCTGTGGTGCGTGGCGAGCACAGTCGAGTCGTGATGCGCCACCATGCGCGTTCTGTCAGGCGGATGCCCCAAGGGGAGTATTTGTCTATGCCAGGCGGGCATATGTTTCCTCTGGAACGTCCTGAAGCCACGGCGCAGATGCTCAAGGCACTGTTCAGCCGCTGGACAGCCGGTGTCGACGCATGAGTCATTCAGTGGAAGAAGTCCGTTTGAGCCTGCCGCACATCGAGTTGGCGGCGCATTTGTACGGTCCTGAAGACGGTCAGCCGGTCATCGCCTTGCATGGCTGGCTCGACAATGCCAACAGCTTTGCCCGACTTGCGCCGCTGCTACCGGGTTTGCGCATTGTTGCGCTGGATCTCGCCGGACATGGTCATTCCAGCCACCGCCCGCCAGGCGCGAGTTATGCGCTGGCTGATTACGTTCACGATGTACTGCGGGTTGCCGAACAACTTGGCTGGCAGCAGTTTTCATTACTGGGCCATTCCCTGGGAGCAATTATTTCGGTGTTCCTCGCCGGTGCATTGCCTGATCGTGTGTCGCGACTGGCGCTGATCGATGGTCTGGTACCGCCTACCGGTGAGGCAGATAACGCAGCAGAGCAGTTGGGCAAGTCTTTACAGGCGCAGTTGCGTCTGGCGAACAAACGCAAGCCGGTTTATCCCGATCAAGAGCAGGCGATCTGTGCGCGGATGAAGGGGACGGTCGCGGTCACCCGTGAAGCCGCCGAGTTGCTGGCCCAGCGCGGCTTGATGCCGGTGCCGGGTGGTTACACTTGGCGCAGTGATGAACGCCTGACGTTGCCCTCGGCCATTCGCATAACCCGCCCGCAAGCCATGGCGTTCGTCGAGGCTATTCGCTGTCCGACACATTTGGTAGTAGCTTCTCAAGGGTTACTGGCGCAGCAGGAGGCGTTGCTTTCAACGCTGCCTTTTGAGGTCTCGGGCCTGTCAGGAGGCCATCATCTGCATCTCAACGATCACGTCGGGGCGAGCGCTGTTGCAGACTGTTTCAATCGCTTCTTCGCTGCGCCTTGACTTGCGTCAGGCAACTGTCGAGGCTGGGCGGGTTGAAACAGGAATCAATCATGATGGATCTATGTATCGCTGCACCTTTTAAACTGCCCGTTAACGCTTTTTCCCCGAACGTGACGCAATGAGCGCGCCTATGGGAGTGACTCGCGCATTTGGATTGACCTTGTGTGCATCTGTACTCAGCACATCCTTGTGGGCTGCCGACGTCCCCGGCAGCAGCGATCTGCAGATCGTGCCGAGGCTGGCTGACGCCGAAATCGTCGATTACCGTCCTGCTGCCGAACTTGAACGCATCTATCCAATGGGCTCAATCCGCAAGATCAGCGGGCAACTGCGCTTTGATGGTCAGATCAACGCCCGTGGCAATGTCACCGGTGTGACCTATCAACTACCAGCCGAACGTACCTCATATGAGGCTTTTACCGCTGCTCGCGAAGCGTTGCAGGCGCAAGGTGCCGAGCTGTTGTTCTGGTGTCAGGCAAGGGATTGCGGCGAAAGCAGCCTATGGGCCAACGAAGTGTTCGGCAACGCCAAACTGTACGGCGCGGACGAGCAACAAGCGTATCTGCTGTTGCGCCTGGCCGAACCCAAAAGTGACACGCTGGTTGCCTTGTACAGCATTACGCGAGGCAATCGCCGGGCTTACCTGCATGTCGAGCAGTTCGAAGCTGCTGCACCGCTGGGTGAGTTGATGCCCACATCCGGCACGCTGCTGCGGCAGTTGAAAAGCACCGGCAAGCTGGCGTTGCCAAAACTGGCGGGCGCGCCTCAGGATGCGTGGCTGACGTTGTTGTCGCGCGGTCTGAATCTGGACAGCAGCTTGCGCGCCACGGTCTCGGGTCCCCAAGCTGAAGTCTGGCGTCAGGCATTGATTGGCAAAGGTGTGCGAGCAGCGCGACTGGAGGCAGGAACCGGCGATACGACCGGGCTGCTTATCGAACTCATTCGCTGAGTAAGGCTCTTATCCCCGTCCACGGCGAACACTGACGTTGTCACTGTTCGCCGTTATGCTTCACTTCTGATGTCCTGACACTTCTTTTGGAAACCGCCCCATGTTCAATAACGACCGTCTGTTGGTGCAGATTCTGCTCCTGGCGCTACTGGGTGCCTGTGTCTGGGTGATGGCGCCGTTCTGGTCGGCGCTGTTCTGGGGCGCGGTGCTGGCGTTTGCCAGCTGGCCTTTGATGCGCCTGCTGACCCGCTGGCTCAAGGGGCGCGAGTCTCTTGCGGCGCTGATTCTGAGTCTGGGCTGGATGATTCTGGTGGCCGCACCGCTGGTCTGGCTGGGGTTCAACCTGGCGGACCACGTACGTGACGTCACTGTGTTGATCAAAGACATACAGGTGGATGGATTGCCTGATCCACCGGGTTGGCTGGGGAGCGTCCCGCTGGTAGGTGAGCGCCTGGTTGCATTCTGGAACAGCATTGATCAGCAGGGCGCAGCCTTGATGACCACCATCAAGCCGTATCTCGGTCAGGTCGGTAACTGGTTGTTGGCACGCAGCGCGCAGATCGGTGGCGGCATCCTCGAACTGACCCTGAGCCTTGTGTTCGTGTTCTTCTTTTACCGTGATGGCCCGAGGCTCGCGGCGTTTGTCCTGCGTTTGCTTGAGCGATTGATCGGTGACCGTGCGCAATATTACCTGGACCTGGTGGCTGGCACCGTCCAGCGTGTTGTCAACGGCGTGATCGGTACTGCTGCCGCACAGGCGGTACTGGCGTTGATCGGCTTCCTGATTGCGGGTGTGCCTGGTGCATTGGTGCTGGGCATCATGACCTTTATGTTCAGCCTGATACCCATGGGGCCGCCATTGGTGTGGATTCCCGCAACCGCCTGGCTGGCGTGGAATGGCAGCTACGGCATGGCGATTTTCCTTGCCATCTGGGGCACGTTCATCATCAGCGGGGTCGATAACGTGCTCAAGCCTTACCTGATCAGCCGCGGCGGTAACCTGCCGTTGGTTATCGTCCTGCTGGGCGTATTCGGCGGCTTGCTGGCCTTCGGTTTCATCGGGCTGTTCATCGGCCCCACGCTGTTGGCGGTGGCCTACAGCCTGGTAACCGATTGGGCACGTAGCGAGCGCCCCGCAAGGAGCTGATCCTGGGCTCTTTCACGCGACCGGGAGGGCGGCGTCTGTCGTTTCTTCGGGACGCTGAATGGCGGTCCGGGTTTCCGGCATCCTCAGCAGCAACAACAGCGCGGCTGTCGCGATTGCGGCAAGTGTCAGAAACGCCGCGCTGTAGCCCGCATTCTGGACAATCAGCCCTGCCAGGCCGTTGCTCAAAGCAGCACCGAGGCCAAATATCGTGGAAATGACCCCAAGGCTGACGCTGAAACGACCGGTTCCCTGAGTCAGGTCCTTGACCACCAGGGGGAACAACGCTCCGAACAATCCAGCACCGATGCCGTCGAGCAACTGCACGGCAACCAGCCAGAACGGGTTATCGGACAGCACATAAAGTACGCCGCGGATCGGCAGAATCAGAAAGCCGGCCAACAGCAACGGCTTACGCCCCCAGACGTCGGCCTTTGCCCCCACCAGCAGCGCCATAGGCACCATGACCCACTGTGCGGCGACGATGCAGGCCGATGTCAGCGGTGTCGCCAATTGCAGGTTCACCTCAGCGAGCTTCTGGCTGACTAACGGCAACATCGCCGCGTTGGCCAGGTGGAAGAGGGCGCAGCAGGCAGCGAACAGCAACAAGGTTTTGTTGCTTGCCAATGCTTTGAGGCCTGAAGGCTGTGCGTGGTGCTGTGCATCGCCAGTGTTCAGCTCCCGAGCGACATCGTGATCAATTGCAGCAGCGGATACGCAACTGACGGCGATGACACTGGCGATCGCCATCGCCGCCATCAAATAGAACACTGCGATCGGGCCAAACAGGTACGCGAAACCACCCGCCAGCATGGCGGCACATGCGTTACCCGCGTGATTGAAGGTTTCGTTGCGCCCGGTGCGCCGAGTAAACGCCTTGGGGCCTGTAATACCCAGAGAGATGGCCGCAATAGCCGGAACAAAGACTGACGCGGCAATCCCGCTGATCGCCTGGGTGATCGCAATCAGGCTGACCGAAGAGGTGAAGGGCAGGATCAGACAGCTGGCAGTTACCAGTAGCGCAGCGATTGCAATCACCGCCCGTTTGTAATGAGTACTGTCGATCAGCGCCCCGGCCGGACCCTGGGTCACCAGACCGGCGATTGCCGCGACCGTCATTACAATACCAATGCTGGCCGGATCCCAGTGATGCACCGCCAGCAGATAGATCGCCAGGTAAGGCCCTAGCCCGTCTCGAACATCGGCGAGAAAGAAATTGAGGGCATCCAGTGAACGGTTGTTGCGGCGTTGGGTATGGGCGTCCACGGGAAGTCTCGATCAGGCGGCTTTTGTTGAGCTTTGTGCTTTGAGCGGTCGAGGCCAAAAAGGTTTGGTGCCCTCAGGACTGTTTTTGCAATCAGTCACGTTTTCGGGAATGGTCGGATTCAGGCCGCTAGCGGGCTTGATTATCCTTCGGCGGAGTAGTCCAGACGAACCATGGCGAGCAGCGACTTTGCTTGAACAGTCATATGCCACCCTGTGCTAAAGCCGCCTGTATGGCAGGCAGCTTTAGCGTTGTAGTGCACATTACTGTCTTGAGAGTGCTCCACCTCTATTGGTGAGCGTGGATACCCTGTCTGACTCGATCCAGATGGTGCTGGTGTTTCGGTTAGCGAGCTCCTTTGAATTCCAGTTATTCGCGGTCTGTGGGCTGGTAGTGCCGGTCAGGCATGACGCTTGTACATCACAATATGAAACGGCACTGTCCACCACTGAGGGCGAAATGGCCTGTAGCTGGCAGGTTTGTGCTGCTGAGCTTTGCTGGAAGGACGCCTGGTCACACCCCGCGTAAGCCATGCCGCTTGTTACCAGCGTGAGGGGGGCAGAAAGCATCATCCATAATGCCTGGGTTTTCATTTTTCAATCCTCGGTAGTTGTCAGTTCAGGTGGTTGCGATGCAACCCCCGACCTTTAAAGCATAGGGAGGAATAACCGTTACCTTACGGGGTTACTGATCAACGGGGCGTTATGAAAAGACTGTCTTGAAATGACGCTCGCGCCGTTAATCGCGCGGGGCAATGATGGCTCCCCGGTGAGACGCTCGCGATCAACGGCTTGCTTTCAGACCTTTTCTTCTGGCGAATTAGATGCATCCGGACTGCCGTTCAAAATTGTTGAATTCGTGGCGCGGGTCGACTGTCCTACCGACATTGGGCAACGAACCGCGGCCACTGAGCATTTGAATTCAGCAGCGTGCCGGATGCTCTTAACATGGAATGGAGGAACCATGAGTCAAGCAGTCCTTGATAGAGAAACCGATCGTCGACAGTTGCAGAGCATCATTGGTGGTCTTTCTGATGGCGTTCTCTTGATCGAGCTGGATCAGAGCATTCTGTGGGCCAATGAATCCGCGCTGGAGATGCACGGCGTCAACCACGTCAAGGAGCTGGGTCGTAACGTCAGCGAATATGCTTCGCGGTTCAACCTGCGCTATCGCAACAATCACCCGCTTGCATTGGAGAATTACCCGATCAGCCGTATCGCCGAGGGCGAGTCCTTCAGTGATGTAGTGGTGGAGGTCAGACCGGTGGGTAACGAAGACAAATGCTGGGTGCACCGGGTGCGGAGCATGGTGCTGGATGGCCGCTCCGGTGAGCCTGAGTTAATGGCGCTGATTATCACCGACGCCACCGAACTGGCCAGTGCCGAGCAACGCTTCGAGCGAACGTTTGCTGCCAATCCGGCACCGGCCGTTATTTGCAGGCTCAGCGATTTACGTTACATCAAAGTCAATCCAGGCTTTCTGGAAATGACCGGCTATACCCGTGAGCAGGTTATCGGGCGTTCCGTGTATGAGCTGGACGTTCTGGAAAACGCCGAACGCAAGGATCTGGCCATTGAGCGTCTCAACGATGGCGGCACCATCCCGCAGATGCAGGCTGAGCTCAAGCTGCCCAAAGGTGGCAGCAAGCTGGTGATAGTTGCCGGACAGCCGCTGGACATCAATGAAGACGACTGCATGCTCTTTTCCTTCATGGACATGGAACCCCGTCGCAAGGTCGAGACCGCGTTGCGACAGAGCGAGGAGCGCTTCGCCAAAGCGTTTCGCCTGACCCCTGTACCAACCCTGGTGTGTAACGCCGAGTCGCAGTTCGTGGTTGAAGCCAATAATGCATTCATCAACACCACCGGGTTTACGGCTCAGGAGCTGACTGGAAGATCCGTGGAAGAGCTGGGTTTCATCGATGGCAAAAAGACGTGCGAGCAGATTTTCGAGGTATTGAAGAAAACTGGCAGCATTGAAGGCATGGAGCTCAAGGTGCGCAAGCGTGGCGACGAGTTGATTGATTGCGTGTTGTCTGCCGACACCGTGGTCATTCAGGATGTCCCGTGTTATCTGCTGGTGATCGTGGATATTTCAGAGCGTAAGCGATCCGATCTGGAGCTGATCGCGGCGATTGAAGAGGTCATGCAGGATGCGTCATGGTTCGCACGTTCATTGATCGAGAAGCTTGCCAACGTCAAGAAGGGCAAGGCACCGCAATTGCCGGGCATTTCGCTGACAGATCTGACCAGTCGTGAAAAAGACGTATTGGGCTTGATCTGTGAAGGCCTGGCAGACAAGGAAATCGCGGCGCGCCTCAAGCTGGCGCCTAATACCGTGCGTAACCACGTGGCAACCATGTACTCCAAGCTGGGCGTGCACAGTCGCGCTGAGGCAATTGTCTGGGCACGCGAGCGTGCACTATTCACTAGTGACAATCGCAAGCAATAGCACTAGCAAAAAGTGCAAATGCACTAGTGCTATCAGTGCAAATTCGTCTGGCTGATCGCGCATGGCGTTCTTTACCCTGACGGTCCATTTTCTGGACCTTGTCAGGGGCCTCCGTTGCAGAATTTAAAACGCTTGCGGATTCAAGATGGCTGGCCACAGGGTGGTCAGAAGTGAGCTGGCTATCACAGGTCCGTCACGAAATCGAGGGCAGTTTCGAGCCTTTGGCATGCGAGTGCGTGATTGGAGCCGATGCATCCTTGAGTGTGCGCATTTATGATCGTGAATCGGGGCGAGTTGATCTAATGGTCATCGGCATTGCTCTCGATCAAGTAAAGACGCAGCACGACGTACTGGCGTTGATCAACGAGTTACGTGATGAGCTGGGCAGCGTCGGTATGAACCCTCTCGATATAGAGCCTTCCTCACAGGCTTGAACGCCACGGGATCGGTTCGCGGTTGGGCTGCCGGTCTACGCTGCCCAGTCCGACCATCTCATCCTGAACCGCTGGCTGGACCAGAAACAGCGGCACTTCCGGGACGCCTTTCAGATTCTTGCGAGCCTCTTCCATTGAGGCGACATGCAGGGTGCTTCCCTTGGCGTTAATCAGTGGGTGAGACTTGCCACTCTTCAACGCGTGCATGACGTAGGAGCCACCCTCCATCGCGACCAGATGCACTTCTTCGATCTCACCCGCCTTCACATGATCGGCCAGCTTGCTCAGTTCCATGACGTCACCTTTATCTGTGTGGCGGGCGATTGCCTGCCTGTCTTGATTCGAGGCGCACGCGCTGGCTGAGTTCGAACTGAATGGATTAATGGTCGTCGAACCGATTTGGCGGTAGCGGAATAAAAACTGACTGTTTGATCAGTTTAAGGTTTTAAATGTGTTTTATCGGCCTGCATCGTTAACCTTGAACGGTGTTTTATCTGGCGGTGAATTCTTTCATTTCGCTTTCAATTAATCATTTTTTTACGCTCGTTGCGGAAGTCTTCACGGTTAATTAATCGTTTTAAAACTCATTACTCCCACGGACCCTCAAGCTTGATTTTTAATGGCCGATAGTTTCAGGTTGAATGTTAATCAAACTGAAACAGGAGTCTGTCAATGAGAAACCTCAAGGTATCGGTGCGCGCGACGCTAAGTTTTATGTTTATCGCTTTTTTGCTGGTTGCCCTCGGTGGTATTTCCGTCTGGAAAATGGGCGAAATTCGTGAGACGGCTGCGGACCTGGAAAATGACTCCCTGGCCAGCATTGTCGTAGCAGACCGTATTAATGCCGCCATGCTCCGACTGCGCCTTGAGAACCGCAGACTGATATCCCAGACGGACCCCCAGAGTATTACGGCGACCATCCAGATCATTAATACCGTAAGTGGTGAGCTCAGAAAGCAAATTAAGACCTATGCGCCTTTTGTTGCAAGTGACCGGGAAGGCCAGTTATTCAAAGCTGTTTCTGACAACGCTGAAAAGATGCTAGCAGCTTTTGATGGTGTTTCAGCGCTTGTTACCCGAGGGGCAACGGCCGAAGCACTGGCTTATATAAATAGCAATGTCACGCCTGTTACACGCCCGCTCGAAGAGGCGGTGGGCGGGCTTGTACAGATGAATATTGACGAGGCGGACAATGCGGGAAAAGAGTCCGAAGCCTCTTATGAAAGTGGTTTGATGTTTGTCATCGTTATTATTGTCGCTGCCGCACTGGCGACCGTTGTGCTAGCTATTTTGTTTACCCAAAGTATCGTCCTTCCATTGCGGGACATGTTGAAGGTCAATGAAACGATCGCCAAAGGCGATCTGCGCAGTGTCATTACCGTCACCGGTAAAGACGAATTTGCCGACCTCATGCGCTCCACTCAAGTCATGCAGAAAAACCTGCGCGACACCATCAAGCTGATCGGTGATTCATCTACCCAATTGGCCTCGGCCTCCGAAGAGATGAACGCGGTAACCGAAGAGTCCAGCAAAGGCCTGATGCGCCAGAACACTGAAATCGATCAGGCGGCGACGGCGGTGAATGAAATGACTGCGGCTGTTGATGAGGTTGCCCGTAATGCAGCTTCAGCGTCTGACGCCGCCAAGGCTTCTGATCAGGCGACACGCACTGGCGCTTCGCGCGTCACCAGCACGGTTACAGCCATCGAGAGACTCAGTCAGACCGTGCAGAACACCAGCGGTGATGTTCAGCGTCTGGCGGTACAGTCCAAGGACATCAGCAAGGTGCTTGACGTAATTCGTACCATTGCCGAGCAGACAAACCTGCTGGCCTTGAACGCGGCTATCGAAGCGGCACGGGCCGGTGAGCAGGGTCGCGGATTTGCAGTCGTTGCCGATGAGGTGAGGGCCCTTGCCCACCGTACTCAGACCTCGACTCAAGAAATTGAGCAAATGATCGGCGACATTCTCAAGGGCACCGAGCAAGCCACCAAGGCCATGAGCGAGAGTTGTGAGCAGGCGCAAGGCACGCTGAGTGTGGCGCATGAGGCAGGTACCGCGTTGACATTGATTGCCAAAGCCATCAATGAAATCAACGAAATGAACCTGATGATCGCCACTGCTTCCGAGCAGCAGGCCCAAGTGGCTCGTTCGGTTGACGGCAACCTCATGAGCATTCGGGATTTGTCGATCCAGAGCGCGACCGGCGCCCATCAGACGGCTGCGGCGAGTTCCGAGTTGTCGCGTCTGGCAGTAGACATGAACAAGCTGGTGGGACGATTCTCGCTTTAATTTTTGTGCAGGGGAGAGGTGTACCGGCGAAAAAGCCGGTACGCCTTGTCCGGTCAGATTTTATGAACCCCGTCGCTCATACGCGACGCGCAAGCGTTCACGAATATTGCTCAAATGGCGGCGCATGGCGGCTCTCGCACCGTCCGGGTCACGATTGGCGATGGTCGCGTAGATGTCGTGATGTTCCTGGCGCAGCCTGGCGCTGTAGTCTTCGATAGCAGTATTGGCCAAGGCTGCCGAGTTGAGCCGGTTGCGGGGAATTAGGGTCAGGCCCAAATGTTCGGTGATATCAGCGAAATAGCGGTTGTCGGTGGCCAGCGCAATTTGCTGATGAAAATCGAAATCGGCAGCCGCCGCTTCGGCTCGGCTTACCGTCGGGTCTTCGATGATCTTT
Source organism: Pseudomonas sp. HP_14 (assembly GCF_055283875.1). Lineage (NCBI taxonomy): Bacteria > Pseudomonadati > Pseudomonadota > Gammaproteobacteria > Pseudomonadales > Pseudomonadaceae > Pseudomonas > Pseudomonas sp. HP_14. Next base: position 204,420 of record NZ_JBTOQI010000043.1, read on the forward strand.
AGCGCCTGGTGCATGCGCGCCAGTTGGTCTTCAGTCCTGCGCAGAGCGGCAAAGCCTGCGGAGTCGACTTCGATACCGATGCGTAGTTCGATGACGGCCATGACGTCGCTGAGCGTGCGGTCCGCTTGCGGGTCGATCTGATCAACGCGCTGTCTGACCACGAACGTGCCGATGCCATGCCGGGTTTCCACCAGCCCATGGGATTGCAGATGGGAAATGGCTTCTCGCACAACGGTACGACTCACGCCATGTTCCTGGGTGATGTGTTTTTCCGGCGGGAGCTTGTCACCGACCTTCAGTTGGCCGTCTTCAATCATGCTGGTCAGGATATTGGCCAGCGCCAGAGTCAGATTGCGCGGACGTCTTATGGACGAGTCGGTCTCTGCTGGTTCGGAAATCGGGGTGGGGTTCATGGTGTTCCACCTGATGAAAAAATGCGCTTTCCAGTCGCACCCATTGACGCGCTGTCAGCTCTTCACAACGTTCCCATAAAGAAACGGCGCGGCTTGAGGGCCGCGCCGTTTCTTTTACAGAGCACTGATCAGGTCAGTCTCAAGCGATGGGCTGATCGCTCCACTCGCTGTTGACCAGACGCTTGAGGCCCAGCGGGTTAGCGTTCTGCAACGCTTCTGGCAGCAGGCTGTCAGGGTAGTTCTGATAGCAGACAGGACGCAGGAAGCGATCGATGGCCAGAGTGCCCACCGAAGTACCACGTGCATCGGAAGTCGCCGGGTATGGACCACCGTGAACCATGGCTTCGCAGACTTCGACGCCGGTCGGGTAACCGTTGACGAGGATGCGGCCGACTTTCTCTTCCAGCACCGGTACCAGCCATTGGTACTTCTTCAGGTCGCTCTGCTCGCCGATCAGCGTGGCGGTCAGTTGGCCGCGCAGGCCTTGCAGCGCGCTCTTCAGTTGCGCGTCGTCAGCGACTTCGATGACCAGGGTGGTTGGGCCGAATACTTCTTCCTGCAGCAGCGGGTCGCCATTGAGCAGCAGGCTGACGTCAGCTTTGAACAGTTGAGCCTGAGCCTGTTTGCCTTCCTGCGGTTTACCCGCCAGGTGCGTAACGCCTGGGTGCGACAGCAGATGCTGAACGCCTTTGCTGTAGCTGCGCAGGCCACCTGCGTTGAGCATGGTTTGTGGAGCCTGGCCACCCATGTGTTCCTGAAGTTGCTCAAGGAACTTGGTGAAGGTTGGCGAGCTGATGCCGATCACAACGCCTGGGTTGGTGCAGAACTGGCCTGCGCCCATGACGACCGAAGCTGCAAGGTCCTTGGCCACGGTATCACCGCGAGCGGCCAGCGCTTCAGGCAACAGAACAACCGGGTTGATGCTCGACATTTCCGCGAACACCGGGATCGGCTCAGGACGTTCTGCAGCCATTTTGCACAGTGCGTCGCCACCGCTCAGGGAGCCAGTGAAGCCAACGGCCTTGATGGCCGGATGCTTGACCAGACCTTCGCCAACGCCGCTGCCGAAAATCATGTTGAACACGCCTTTCGGCATGTTGGTTTTTTCTGCCGCGCGGATGATCGCAGAACCGACCAGGTCGGCAGTTGCCATGTGGCCGCTGTGCGCTTTGAACACAACCGGGCAACCGGAAGCCAGTGCTGCTGCGGTGTCGCCGCCAGCAGTGGAGAAAGCCAGTGGGAAGTTGCTCGCGCCGAAAACAGCAACCGGGCCTACGCCGATGCGGTATTGACGCAGGTCGACGCGTGGCAGCGGCTTACGATCCGGCAGTGCCAGGTCAATGCGTGCCCCCAGGAAGTCACCGCGACGCAGGACTTTGGCGAACAGGCGCATCTGGCCGCTGGTACGTCCGCGCTCACCCTGAATACGGGCGGTCGGCAGGGCGGTTTCCTGGCAAACGATGGCAACGAAATCATCACCGAGCTGATCCAGCTCGTCAGCGATGGCATCAAGGAATTCTGCGCGGCGAGCCGGGCTCAGCTGGCGGTATTCAGCAAAAGCGCTTTTTGCTGCCAGGGCTGCTGCGTCGATTTCTGCATCTGTGGCCTGGTAGAAACTGTAAGGCAGTGCTTCACCGGTAGTGGCGTCGAGACTTTTGTGTTGCGGCTCGCCAAGTGCGCTACGTGCGCCTGCGATGAAGTTGTGGCCGAGAACATTAGGCATCTGTGTCTCCTGTTTTTATTTGCGGGTTTAATCAGGCTGGTGCCTGTCTTAGAGATCTGCCGACCGTTCGATGACGGTGTGAGCGGCCTGTAACCGGCGTCGCTCAAAAATGTTGACAGTCATCGTACAACCAAGGATCGGACTGCGCAACTGCGGTGTGTCTGGCCTTCGCACCTTTTGCCTGCGCGCCCGCGCCTTTACTGGCCGCGCGGGCCGTTCAGCGAATATGAGACTTGTTGGAGCGATACGACTTCAATTTCCGGCCAGTCCCCGCAACGCATCAACAACCTCACGTAGCGCCCGGTTGACCGGTTTGTCCTGTCGCAGTACCAGGCTCAGGGTACGAACCAAAGGCGGCGTCAGGCTATGTATTTGCAGGTTGCGCTGATGGTGGGCGGTGGCTACCGCGATGCGTGGCACGATGCTGTAGCCGAGCCCGGCAGCGACCATCTCTTTGATCGCTTCGATGCTGCCCAGCTCCATCACCGGTTTAGGTTGAACACCGGCATGCTGGAACCACTGATCGATCAGCAGGCGTGTGCTGCTGCCTGTTTCAAATACCACCAGAGGAAGGTTGCTCAAGGTCTCGGCATCGAGCGGCAGATTCAGGTCGGCCTGTGCAGGGGCAAATATCCCGACCATTTCGTCTTCCAGCAAAGCTGTGACGTGCAGGCTACGTCCGGCTGCGGGCAGGGTGACCAAGGCCAGGTCAATCCGGTTTTCTTCCACGGCCTTGAGAATCGCCTCGGTATTGCCGGTGCGAACCCGCACATCCAGTTTCGGGAACGCCGTGCGCAACGCTTTCAGGATGGGCGGCAATAGATGAATACACGCGGTGGCGCCTGTGCCGATGACCACCTGGCCCGCGACGCCTTCGGCATGACTGGCCAGATCCTGCAGAGCATCATCGATCACCGAATCGATACGACCGATATGGCGTAACAGGGTCAGCCCGGCCGTTGTCGGTTTCAGACGTTTACCCACCCGCTCGATCAGGCGCAGGTTCAGGCGTTGCTCCAGCAGGCGGATATGCAGGCTCACAGCAGGCTGTGTCAGGTTCAACGCAGTGGCGGCAGCCGAAAAGCTGCCGTGGTGGATGACCTCGGAAAAGCTGTTCAAGTGATTCAGGTTCAACGGCCGCATGGCAAAGTTTTACTTATGCTTGGGATGAGTAATCATAGCTTTATTAAGGTGCCGGGCGTCGTCATGATTGCCGCACTTGTAGTCGTTACCGAGAACCAAGATGAATCACGATCTAATCCTGCGCACCGCTCGCGAGGATGACATGCCCGCAGTACAGGCTATTTATGCGCACCACGTGCTGACCGGCATTGCCAGCTTTGAACTGCAACCGCCGACAGTGGAGGAAATGCTAAGCCGCCGCGCTGAGGTGCTCTCACGCGAACTGCCGTACCTGGTTGCCGAACTGGCGGGAGAGGTCGTTGGCTATGGTTACGCCACCCTGTATCGACCCCGACCCGGCTATCGTTTTACGGCGGAAGATTCGGTGTATATGGCAGAAGGCATGGCCGGTAAAGGCATCGGTCATGCGCTGTTGAGCGCGGTCATTGATCACTGCGTGCAGGGTGGCTGGCGCCAGATGGTGGCAGTGATTGGTAACAGCGAAAATCATGGCTCATTGCGACTGCATGAAAAGCTGGGCTTTCGTCGGGTCGGCGTTTTCGAATCGGTTGGCTTCAAGCACGGGCGTTGGGTTGACACCGTGTTGATGCAGCGAGCGTTGGCGGAGGGGAGTGATACGCTGCCCAACGATCAGTGAGGGCGTGGTGATCGATAGACTGTTTGCATATTAGTTTATAATTTAAATGCATTTTCGGAATAAATACTCCGGTGATATGGTTTTAACCAGTCACTGGAAACCTTGAGAAAAGTTATAAGAAAGGGATTTCGGCTGGCGGCCTGACTTATAACTTCTCAAGGAATACCTGCATGGCAGCTTTTGATCATCTCACCCGCCGTCGTCTGCTTGGCCTGACCGGTGTTGCTCTTGCCAGCCCGTTACTGGCTTCTGTTCCCGGTTTTACCTGGGCTGCCGACGAACATGCCGGGCACAACGTCGGCGGCGCTGACGCCGAGCCCGCGGGCACCGGGGAATTCATCAAGCTTGCCGAAACACGCAAACTCAAGCTGGCGGTCAATCTAAACGCGGTATGCCTGGCGCCGGTGGTAATTGCTCACGGCCAGGGCTTCTTCACCAAGCACAATCTGGACGTCGAACTGGTCAACTTCGGCAACTCGACAGAAGTGCTGCTTGAAGCCATCGCCACCGGTAAAGCTGACGCCGGTGTCGGCATGGCCTTACGCTGGCTGAAAGCATTGGAGCAGGGGTTCGACGTCAAACTCACCGCAGGCACTCATGGCGGCTGCCTTCGTCTGCTCAGTGCAGTCAACAGCCCGGTGCAGAAGCTCGAAGACCTCAAGGGCAAGGCCATCGGCGTGACCGACATGGCCAGCCCGGATCGTAATTTCTTCTCGATCTTGCTCAAGAAACACGGTGTTGATCCAGTGCGTGACGTCGAATGGCGACTGTACCCGGCCGACTTGCTGGGCACCGCTCTGGAGCGCGGCGAGGTACAGGCAGTCAGCGGCAGTGACCCGTTCATGTACCGGCTTATTCAGGGTGGCAAAGCCCGCGAACTGTCGAACAATCTGGTCGATGAATACGCCAATCTCAGCTGCTGCGTGGTGGGCGTTACCGGCAAGCTGGTGCGTGAAGAGAAACGCGTCGCTGCGGCCTTGACCCAGGCGATTCTTGAAGCCCATGACTACTCCGTGAAACACCCTGAAGTCGTCGCCAAAGGGTTCCAGGCCCACGCGCTGAACACGTCGGTCGAAGAAGTGAAGGCCATCCTTCATGACCACACCCACGGCCACCATGCGGTAGGCGCAGCATTGACCCAGGAAATCGTCACCTACGTGACCGATTTGCAGACGGTTGAAGTGATTCGCAAGAACACCGACCCCGTGGCCTTCTCCAGGGAGATCACCGCCGATGTCTTCAATTGAAGCCGCACCGCAAATAGCTGCCCAGGAGCAAGCACCCGCCAGATTCTGGCGGCAGGGTGCGGTGGCCGTTGTCGCCTGGATTGGCGTCGCGCTGCTGATCGCTTATTTCCCTAACGCTACCCGTAACTGGCCGATGACGCAGGGGCTGGCCAATCTGTGTCTGGCGGTCGCCGCGTTGATTGGCCTGGCGGGCATTCTCGGTCGCTGGTTTCCGGCTGTGCAGCGTCGGGCCCATCCCGCCGGTGCCTGGCTGATTGCCCTGCCACTATTGTTAGGGATATGGGAGCTGCTCACCGCCAAGCTGGCAGTGCTGCCGGTGCCTTTCTTTGCGCCGCCGCAAGCGCTGCTGGATGTCTATATCGAAGACTGGCCTCGGCTGGCTGACAGCTTGCTCAATTCAGCGCTGTTGTTGGGGACGGGTGTGGCACTGGGTGCCGTTACCGGTTTTGTCGCGGGCGTCGCCATCGGCTGGTCGACCAGCATCGGCTATTGGCTGCATCCGGTCTTGCGCATTCTGGGGCCGGTGCCGTCCACCGCCTTGCTGCCGCTGTGCTTCTTCCTGTTCCCGAGCAGTTGGAGCGCCAGCGTGTTCCTGATTGCACTGGCGACGTGGTTCCCGGTCACGGTGCTCACCTGGTCGGGCGTTGCCAGTGTCGACAAGGCGTACTACGACGTTGCCCGGACATTGGGTGCGAAGCCGGGCTTTCTGATTTTCAACGTGGCGATCCCGGCTGCATTGCCTCACGTTTTCGTCGGCTTGTTCATGGGGCTGGGCGCATCGTTCTCGACCTTGGTAGTCGCGGAAATGATGGGGGTGAAGTCAGGCATTGGCTGGTACCTGCAATGGGCACAAGGCTGGGCCGCCTACGCCAATATGTATGCGGCATTGTTGATCATGGCGCTGGCCTGTTCCGGGTTGATTTCCGGGCTGTTCCTGATACGTGATCGCTTGCTCGCCTGGCAACAAGGAGCCATGAAATGGTAGCCACTGCATCTGCTTCAACGGTTTCAACGTCCGCCGGGCTGGCGCTGCGTATTGAGCATCTCAACCACGGTTTTGCGCTGGACGGGCAGCATCTGCCTGTTCTGGAAAACGTCTCGCTAGACGTTGCTCCGGGTGAGTTCGTCGCGCTGCTGGGGCCGTCGGGATGCGGTAAATCCACCTTGTTGCGATTGGTTGCCGGACTGGAGCCTGCTGACAGCGGGGCGCTGTTGGCGGACGGGCTGTCGATCAGCGGCCCCGATCCGAGTCGTGTTGTCGTCTTTCAGGATCCCACGCTGTATCCGTGGCGACGCGTGTGGGACAACGTTGCGCTAGGGCTGCAAGCTCAGGGCCTGCTCAAGACCCACTCCGGCAAAGTGGATGCTGCATTGGCCACGGTGGGCCTCAGCAGTTTCGCCCGCGCGTATCCGCGACAACTGTCGGGTGGTATGGCCCAGCGTGTGGCGCTGGCCCGCGCGCTGGTTAATGAACCGCGGCTGCTGATCCTCGACGAACCCCTGGGCAAGCTTGATTCGCTGACCCGCATCACCATGCAAAAGGAATTGATCGACCTGTGGCAGCGCCAGGGCTACACAGCGTTGCTGGTGACGCACGACGTGGAGGAAGCGCTGCTGCTGGCCAATCGCGTCATTGTCTTCAGCGACCGACCGGCCAGCATCAAGGCGCAACTGACCATCGATCGACCTTATCCACGGCATCGTGATGATCCGTATCTGGTCGACCTGCGCAAGCAGATTCTAGGGCTGCTCGGGTTGGGGGAGAGCTGGTAGTGGTATGGATCGGCCTTAAAAACGGGCCTGAGCTGAATACTCCGGCCCGTCATTGAAGCAGGCCAGGTCTACCAGTAGGGTTTCCCACTCCACGCCATCGACGAACTGGTCCAGATGCGCCTGACCCGCGTCGGCATCCGAAGCGGTGATAGTTTTCATCGGTTCCGGCTGAACGTTGATGCTTTCCGGCGTGGCAGTTTTGATCGCAAGGCGAGCGAGCAGCGATTCCTTGAGCAGCAGTAGATAGGACATGGGCTAATTCCTTGCTGATAGCGTGAGTATCGGTCTGCGCTGCACTGTTATTGGACGAAACACCGGTACAAGACTTCTAATTGGTGCGCCTTGTGCGGCGATTGGTCCGGCAGTGCGGCAAATGGCGGCCTGACACCAGTACCCTTGAAAATAGCGTGCCAACCTGGAACGTTCGTTCAGTTTATGGCTGGGCTTCAATGATTGCGACGGTTTGTCTTTGCCGGTAGGGTAGCCGGCTGTCTGGCAAGGAGCTTGAAATGACTCAGTTAACCCCGCCCGGAGTGGCGGCTGAAGCGCTTGATCGTCCGAAACAGCGTCGCGCTCCCAAAGGCGAAAAACGCCGTGAAGAGCTGCTTGATGCGGCCTTGCAGGTTTTTTCTCTTGAGGGTTACAGCGGCGCCTCTGTTGCACAGGTCGCCTCGATTGTGGGTATTTCGGTCGCCGGGCTGTTGCATCACTTCCCCAGCAAGATATCGCTGCTGATGGGCGTGCTGGATCGTCGTGACAGGGCCAATAGCCGGATCGCCGAGGAAGTGCGTTCAGACAAGAGTCTGACCGGCTTGCTGGGGAGTCTGCGCGCAATCAACCGTTCAAACGCCACGGCGCCCGGCGTGGTGCGGGCGTTCACCATTCTCAATGCGGAAAGCCTGGTCGAAGGTCATCCGGCCTGGAACTGGTTTCAGGATCGCTACGAGTTAATCCATGGCAGGCTGATCGGACAGTTTACTGATCTGGTCAATGCGGGAGAGGTGCGGGCCGATGTCGACCTGCCGGGGTTGGTCCAGGAGATCCTGGCGATGATGGACGGCTTGCAGATCCAGTGGCTGCGCTTTCCGGAAAAAGTGGATCTGGTGGAGCGTTTCGATAGCTACATCGCACGGGTCGATGCGGCGATAAGGGTTCGTCCCTGAACCCGTCTTAAAATTTCTATCCCTGAGTCAGCCGATCAATTACTCGGCTGTTTCATCACTGTCGCTGTTTTGGTCCAGCAAGCCGCCAGTTTTGACAGCCGACTCACGCAACGTCGAGTTCAGCGCCGAACGCGGCAGCGGGTTGCTGGTCGTGGTCGACAGTTCCTGACGGAACGAGTTGGTCAGCTTGGCGTTGAGGCGAATGTCCTGAGACGACGCGCCCACCGACAGGTTGAAGCTGTCCGCATCGACGATCCACTGCTTGCTCTTCTCGTCGAAGTAGGCAAGTGAACGGTCGTTCAGCTCGATGGTTACGCGCTTGCTTTCACCCGGATTGAGGAACACTTTCTTGTAGCCCTTGAGCTCTTTGATTGCGCGATCCACTTTAGGGTTCTGCTGACCCACATACAGCTGAGCCACTTCCGAACCGCCCACCTTGCCGGTGTTGGTCAGGTCAAACGACACTTTGATCGGCGTGTTGCCCACTGCGACACCCGGGGTGACGCTGATGTTACTGTAGCCGAACGTGGTGTACGACAGGCCGTAACCGAACGGGTAGAGCGGCTTGATGCCTTTCTTCTCGTAACCGCGATAGCCCAGGAACAGGTCGTCCTTGTAGTCCATCGTTTCAAGCGAGTTGTCGTTGGCAAATTTCGGGAAGCTCTCGAAGACCGGGTTGTCTTCGATGTTGCGTTCGATACTGATTGGCAGCTTGCCCGACGGGTTGACCTTGCCGAACAGAATCTCGGCCAGGGCCTGACCGCCGTTCTGGCCTGGGTAGAACGCATGCAGCGCTACGGGAACCTGATTGATCCAGTCGCTCATTTTCAGGCCAGTGCCGCCGAACATGGTCACGACAGTGTTCGGGTTGACCTTGGAGATGCTCTGGATCAGTTGGCTCTGGTATTCCGGCAGTTCAAAGCTATGGTCGAAACCTTCGCCTTCGTACTCAGCGCTGTTACCAACAGCGACGACTACGGCGTCATACGCGGACAGATCCTGCGGAGCGTTAAGCGATGCCCAGCTCATCTGCACGCCTACCAGGCCGCCCATGGTGGACAGGTATCCGGCACGACGCGAGTATTCAAGCTTCACGTCGTAGGATTTACCGGCTTCCATTTCGACTTTGGCGAATTCCGGAATGGTTGGCGGAATGCTGTTACCCGGGATCGGATTGCCTTCGCCGTTATCAATGATCTTCTTGCCGTTGACCCACAGACGGATTGCACCGTCAGCACGGACCTTGAACACTTGCTCGCCACTTTGGGTCGGAGTGACCTTGCCGCTGTAGCGAATCGACGTGGAGGAGGTGTCCCCGTTCAGTTCGCCAGAAGTCGAGCCTTTGTTGGTGTACGGGTCGGAGCTGCCGGTATTGCTTTCGAAAGGCAGGTCGGAGTCGTTCGCCCAATCCAGATCAATACGCTTTTCTGTACGGGTCACAGCTGGATCGCCGGACCAGTTGGCGTTGGCGAAGTATTCGGCTTTCAGGCCCTGAACGTCGTTGCCAGCAGTGTTGGTGCTGGACCAGACCGAAGTAGTCGGGTCCAGAGAAAGGCCGTCGATGAACTCGACTTTGGCACCTGGTGCCAACTGCTGCAAACCGCTCAGCTCGCTGATGTAGTGAGCCGCTTCAACATTGGCGCTACCGAAACCGGTCGGTGGTGCGTATTTGGCGAGGTTGCCGACGACAGCGATCTTCTTGACCTTCTGCTTGTCCAGCGGCAGCAGGTTATCCTGGTTCTTCAGCAGCACGATGCCTTCACGCGCAGCGTTCAGAGCCACCTTGTTGCTGGTGGAGCTGTTCATGTTGTGCGTGGTCAACGGCGCTTTGCTGTCGAACTTGTACAGGTAGATCTGCTTGAGGATGCGACGGACTTTATCGTCGATGGTCGCCGGGTTCAGCTCACCGCTGTCCAGGAACGGCTTCAGCACGCTGCTGTTCATCTGGTAGCCCATCATGTCCAGGTCGGCACCGGCCTGAGCAGCTGGAAGACCATGAACGATGGCGTTGTAATCGCTCTGAACAAAGCCTTTGAAGCCCCATTCGCCTTTCAGAATGTCGCTTAGCAGATGCTTGTTTTCGCAGGCGTATTCGCCGTTGATCTTCTGGAACGAGCACATCATCATCGCGACTTTGCTGTTCTTCGCCGCCGACTCGTAGGCTGGCAGCGACATTTCACGCAGTACGCGCTCGCTCATGATCTGGTTCAGCTTGAAGCGGCTGCTTTCCTGGTCGTTGGCGGCATAGTGCTTGGCGTTAGCCCACACGCCACGCGACTGGATGCCGTTGATAACGGCCGGAGCCAGGCTTGCGCCCAGGAACGGATCTTCGCCGGAGAGGTATTCGAATGCGCGTCCACCATAAGGCATGCGATACAGCGTGATGCCAGGGCCGGTAACAAACTGATAGCCGCCGGTAGCCGTGTCATAACCCAATGCGCGACCCAGATCGATTGCACGCCGCGGGTTCCAGGTGGCGGCCAGGTTAGGGCCGGACGGGTAGACCACGCCCTGAGCGTTGCCTTCGCTGGTGTAGCGGACGCCGATGCCGCCATCCGTACCGTGAATCTGTGGCACGCCATATTGAGTCAGGGGCTTCACGTCCCAGCCACCGATACCGCCGATGTAGGCCAGTTTTTCTTCCATGGTCATTTTGGCCAGGGTTTTTTCTGCGGCTTTTTCGGCGCGGCTGACTTTGCCTTCATCCAGCGCAGGGCTGGTGGCTGCGTGGACCTGCGAGACGGCCAGTGCCAGCAACGCAAGGGCTGACTTTGCACCGATCATTTTCCGTTTGTTCATGTATTTCTCCGACTACTGATTTTCAAGTTCTGTGCTTTTTAGAAGCTGATAACGTCTGATTGCTCACGAATTTTATTCGGGCAATAGTTCACCTTCTTCGCGACTTTCCGAGTGTTGATCTCAGTGCAATAGTTAGTGTTTTTCAGGTGTAGTTATATTGTAAGAATTATGTGTTGCATGTCTTTACTTGATATCTAAGTGCCATCGCAAGGTGGCACTTTGATTCGCGTTGGCGGCGTAATTAAGGCAATTCCGGGCTTCAAATGTCAAATAAAAGCTGGTTTTTAGCGAAATTTGTTTTTTTTCCTTACAAAAATGAACTCATGCTAAACCTACTGGTCGATTGGTTTAAGAATTTTCGGTGTGTGGAGTGTCTCCTGCCGATGGTGGGGTGCCGAAGTTCAGCTTAGTTGCGTTGTTAGTGCTCCTGGAGAGGGATCGCTTTTGCGTGGCTTATTATTTTTATTATGTGGAGAATGGTTATGAAGTTGCCTCTGATCGGTGCAGGTGTTGTATTGGGTTTCGTACTGTGTGGCGCAGCTGTTGCAGCTGAAGCGACCGATGCCGATGCGAAGTCCGGTGCTACCGACTCCACCGTGCTGACCCAGACTCAAGACGCCAAGGCTCTGAAAAAGCAGCAGGCACAGACCACCAAAGGTGGCCGTCCGCTGGACAACGCAAAAAACAATTCGCAAAAAACCTCGAATTGATGGTCTAACCGTTTTTCTCCCGGCCTCCTGATATCATCGGCGGCCGGAAGCCTTGCTCCTTCGATCTGTACAGATGCCCGCACCTATGTTGTCAGCCCCCGTCGATACCTCCCGATTAGTGATCCCCGATGCCGAGCAGGTGTGCGCGTGGCTGATGGAAAATGCCGGTCTGAAGACCGTTGATCTGGAACGTGCCCGGCGTTTGGCTCAGGAATCGGCTCAGGAATCTGAAGCTGCCGAGCTGTTGGGCCTGCTGACTCGATTGGGTCTGGTCTCCGAATTTGAGTTGGCCCGTGCCTGGGCGGCCTTGCTTGATGCACCGCTGGTACTCGCCGAGTCCGCGCCACCACTGCTTGACCCATTGCCACCGTTGACCGAGCGCTTCATGCGCCACTACCAGATCGTGCCGCTGGGCTGGAGTGACGGTGGCTTGCGCGTGCTGGCGGCCAATCCACATCTGCTTTATCCGTTCCAGGCAGTAGCTTATGCCTGCGACGTGCCGGTGTGGCTTTCCGTAGGGCCGCGCAACGAAGTCGAAACGCTCATCGAGCGTTATTACGGCCAGGGCCGTTCAGCCATGGGCACGCTGATCGAGAACCTCGACGAAGAGGGCGGCTCGCTTGAAGACATTGAACACCTGAAAGACATGGCGTCCGAGGCGCCGGTGATTCGCCTGGTCAACCTGATCCTGCAGCGCGCCGTTGAACATCGGGCATCGGACATTCATATCGAGCCGTTTGAAAGCCAGCTCAAAGTCCGTTACCGCATTGACGGTGTACTGCACGAAGCCGAAGCGCCGCCGTCCAGTTCATCGGCGGCGGTGATCTCCCGCGTGAAGATCATGGCCCGGCTGGACATCGCCGAGCGCCGCTTGCCACAGGACGGTCGGATCATGCTGCGGATTCAAGGTAAAGAGCTCGACTTGCGGGTGTCCACCGTGCCTACCAGTTTTGGTGAGTCGGTGGTCATGCGTCTGCTGGATCGGCAGACCATCAACTTCGACTTCCCGAGCCTCGGTTTCGATGGCGAACGCCTCGACGAATTTCTGGAAGTACTGGAACGTCCTCACGGCATCCTGCTGGTGACCGGGCCAACCGGTTCCGGTAAAACCACCACGCTCTACACCGCGCTATCCCGGCTTAATACTGCCGAGCGCAAGATCATCACCGTTGAAGACCCGGTTGAATATCAACTGGAAGGCATCAACCAGATTCAGGTCAAACCGTCTATTGGTCTCGACTTCGCTGGTGCCCTGCGCTCCATCGTGCGTCAGGACCCGGACGTGATCATGATCGGTGAGATGCGTGACCTGGAAACCTGCCGCATCGCGATTCAGTCCTCGCTCACCGGTCACTTGGTGCTCTCGACCCTGCACACCAACAGCGCCGCAGCGAGTATCACCCGCTTGCTGGACATGGGCGTCGAGAGCTACCTGATTGCCTCAACCGTGAACGGCATTCTGGCGCAGCGCCTGGTGCGTCGTCTCGATCCAGCGACCCGCGAAGCTTTTGAAGCGCCGCCTGAATTAATAGAAGAGCACGGACTTGATCGTTTTACTGACGAACGTCCCATCATGCTGTACCGTCCACGCCCCGATGCGCCCGGCGGCGGTTATCGCGGACGAAGCGCGATTACCGAATTGCTGGTCATGAATGAAGAACTGCGCAGTTTGCTGATGCGTCATGCCGACGCGTCGACCCTTGAACAAGCCGCTCGCCGTGGCGGTTTGCGTACCCTGCATGAAGAAGGTCTGCGTCAGGCCGTTGCCGGTGTCACGTCTCTGGAAGAAGTACTGCGAGTCACCCGTGGTGAAGGCAATTGAGCCTGTTCAAGTTTCGCGCGCTGGACAGCCAGGGTGTCGCTCAGAACGGAACGCTGGACGCCAAGGATCAGGACACGGCCGTCAGCGTTCTGCAAAAACGTGGCTTACTGGTCCTGCACATTGAAGCTGCTGGCATGGGTGGTCTGCGCAATGCGCTGGGTCGAGGCATGCTTAACGGCGCGGCACTGGTCAGCTTTACTCAGCAGTTGGCGACATTGCTGGGGGCCGGTCAGCCCCTGGAGCGATCGCTAGGCATTTTGCTCAAACAGCCCGGCCAACCGCAGACGCGCGCGCTGATCGAGCGTATCCGCGAGCAGGTCAAGGCAGGTAAACCGTTGTCGGCAGCGCTGGAAGAGGAGGGCAGTCAGTTTTCCTCTCTCTATATAAGCATGGTCCGCGCGGGCGAAGCGGGCGGCGCGCTGGAAAGCACCTTACGGCAACTCAGCGACTACCTGGAGCGCAGCCAGTTGCTGCGTGGCGAAGTCATCAATGCGCTGATTTACCCGGCGTTTCTGGTGGTAGGCGTGCTGGGTTCTCTTGCATTGCTGCTGGCCTACGTGGTGCCGCAGTTCGTGCCTATCTTCAAGGATCTGGGTGTGCCGATCCCTATGATCACTGAAGTGATTCTCGGGCTGGGCGAGTTTTTAAGCGCGTATGGGCTGGCGGTGCTTGCCGCAATTATCGCGTTGATCTGGTTCACGGCCGTGCGCATGCGCGACCCGCAAAGACGTGAGCGCCATGACCGACGTGTGCTGGGTATTCGCATCATCGGCCCGCTGCTGCAGCGGGTCGAAGCGGCACGTCTGGCCCGGACACTCGGGACGTTGCTCAGCAATGGCGTTGCCCTGCTGCAGGCGCTGGTCATCGCCCGGCAGGTCTGTACCAACCGGGCGTTGCAGGCCCAGGTGGCGCAGGCCGCCGAATCGGTAAAAGGTGGCGGGACGCTGGCAAGCGCTTTCGGCGCGCAACCGCTGCTGCCTGACCTTGCACTGCAAATGATTGAAGTCGGCGAACAGGCCGGTGAGCTGGACAGCATGCTGCTCAAGGTCGCCGACGTGTTCGACGTCGAGGCCAAGCGCGGCATCGACCGCATGCTCGCGGCGCTGGTACCGGCGCTGACCGTGGTCATGGCCGGAATGGTGGCGGTGATCATGTTGGCGATCATGCTGCCGCTGATGAGCCTGACCAGCAATATCTGAATTTTCGAAAGAGGAACGATCCTGATGAGCTTCAGCCGTAAACGCTTTAAACCTGGCCGCAAACAAAACGGCTTCACCTTGCTGGAAATGCTCGCGGTCATCGTGCTGCTGGGTATCGTCGCCACCATCGTCGTGCGTCAGGTCGGCGGTAACGTCGACAAAGGCAAATACGGCGCGGGCAAGGCGCAACTGGCAAGCCTGAGCATGAAAATCGAAAGCTATGCGCTGGACGTCGGTTCGCCGCCCAAGTCTTTGCAACAGCTGGTCGAGAAGTCCGGCAATGCCTCTGGCTGGGCTGGCCCGTATGCCAAACCTTCGGACCTGAAAGATCCGTTTGGCCACGCGTTCGGCTATCGCTTCCCTGGTCAGCACGGCACTTTTGACCTGATCTTTTTCGGCCAGGATGGCCAGGCAGGCGGCGAAGGTTACAGCGCCGACCTGGGCAACTGGGAATAAACACCGATCATGAACAGTCGCGCTGCAAGCCGTGGTTTTACCCTGATGGAAATGCTGGTGGTCATCGTTCTGATGAGCATCGCCATTGGCCTCGTAGGGTTCGGTTTACAGCAGGGCCTGAGCGCGGCGAAAGAGCGCCAGACCGTCGGACAAATGGTCAACGCCTTACGCGCCACACGGGTCAAGGCGATTGTCACCGGACAACCGGCGCGGACCGTTTTTGATCTCAGGTCGAAAGCCTTCCAGGCCCCGGACCAGCGTATTCATCACTGGCCGCCGGAGTTGCAGGTGACCTTGCAGACAGCTGCGGAGATGGGCTCGACTGTCGAGTTCTACCCGGACGGCGGTTCCACCGGCGGCAACCTGACTCTGGTTAATGGTGACCGGCGCTGGCGCATCGACATCGGCTGGCTGACCGGCAGCGTGCAGTCCAAGGCGTTGCCATGAGCGGCGGCAGCCAGGGTGGTTTCACCTTGCTGGAAATGCTCGCAGCGCTGACCGTGATGGCGGTTTGCAGCAGCGTGCTGTTGGTGGCCTTTGGTCAGAGCGCGCGCTCCTTGCAACAAGTGTCGCAGAGCGACCGGCTGACACATGCCGCGCGTACGATCATGGATCAAGAGGCTGCCGGTCCGCTGGAAAGCGGTACAAGGCAAGGCGTCCTGGCGGGCGACATCAGTTGGCAGCTGGATATTCAGCAGATGCCGGGGCGTAATGGTCAGGCGCGGATGTTCCGACTGGATCTGGACGTGCGTGAACACCAGCGCAGGGCGCAGTTCAGCACACTCAG
Source organism: Pseudomonas sp. HP_14 (assembly GCF_055283875.1). Taxonomy (NCBI): domain Bacteria; kingdom Pseudomonadati; phylum Pseudomonadota; class Gammaproteobacteria; order Pseudomonadales; family Pseudomonadaceae; genus Pseudomonas; species Pseudomonas sp. HP_14. Next base: position 220,292 of record NZ_JBTOQI010000043.1, read on the forward strand.
GTTACGTGGCGCCGTCACTGGAGCGGGCTCTTGAGACCGGCACAGCGTGGTTTCACGCTGCTGGAAATCATGTTGGTGCTGAGCTTGTTGGGCGTGTTGTTGACCCTGGTGGGCGGTGCGATGTTGGGCGCCAATCGGGCGGTGCTCAAGGCTCAGCGTTACACCACCAGCCTGGACGAGATGCGTGCTGCACAGAAATTCCTGCGCAGTTCCATCGGGCAGGCGCTGCCGCTGGACAGTTCGGAAGATGACAGCGAAAGTAGCGGCTTTTTTGTCGGCTCAGCGCAACGTTTGCAGTTTGTGGCGACGTTGCCAGGTGAATTGGGCGGCGGCATTCAACTGCACACCCTTGAGGTGAAGGACCACGATTTACAGGTGGCCTTCGCGCAGATCCTGAGCACGGCGGATGGCACGACGTCCAGGCCTTGGGGCGATCCGCAAGTGCTGATACGTCATGTTGAGTCCTTGAATTTGAGTTACCGCGGTGTAACGCCCAAGGGCGAACCTACCGGCTGGATGGCCGACTGGCCTTGGCCAACAAGGCTGCCAAGGGCCGTACGCATTGATGCGAAAGTTAACGGGCCGGTGCCGTGGCTGACTGAGGTTGTGGCGCTGCGTCTGGACCTGTCTGGCGGAGCCGGGGGCCAATGAGGTCTTCATCTGGCCAGCAGCGCGGCGTCGCTTTGCTGCTGGTGTTGTGGGCCTTGGCGCTGCTCAGCCTGTTGCTTGGTGGCCTCGCCAGCTGGGTTCAACTGGAAAGCCGCCAGGCATTGTGGGCGCGTCAACACACACAGGCGCAGTTGGCTGCGCAGGCTGGTCTGGCCATGGCAGTACAAGGCTTGAGTGACCCGCAACAACGTAAACGCTGGATAGCCGACGGCCGGGAAGTCGCTTTGCGCTTTGATGATGCACAACTGCGCGTCAGCGTACGCAGCGAGCGTGGCAAGCTGGACTTGAACAGTGCCGTGGTCGGCGATATTGCCCGTCTGGCCCAGGCCTGCGGGGCAGGGAAAGATCAGGCCACCGCAATGGCTCAAGAGATTGAAAGTCGTCGCGGCTCAGGGGCGCCGCCGCTGCGAGTGATTGAAGAAGTCCGGCAATTGCCGGGGATGACTCAGGCGCTTTACAGCCGGATGTTGCAGGAGGTGACGCTATGGAGCGGGCTGGATCGACCGGAGCCAGCATTTGCTTCGCCTTTGTTGCGGCGAGCCTTGAACCTGCCGAATCAGAGTGCGGTGGGCAGCGATCCGGGAGAAGTATTAATGATTGAAAGCTACGCGCTACGTCCCGGCGGGTTTCATGCCGAGCTGCAGACCACTGTTTTATTGAGCCCATCGGAGGGAAGCGCACAGCCTTATCGGGTGCTGCGTTGGCAAGAATGAATCGATTATTTTCAGCGCGGCAGATGACATTGCCTGCGCCCCTATTGGCCTTTGCCGAGCGCATTGCACAGCAGTGGCGCGGCAGTCTGCTGCAACGCGGCTGGCGTTTATGGCTGGTGGAGCTGCGGGCTTGCATGCCGGAAAAAATGCAGCGGTTGTTGATTCACGACACACCGCAGCATCTGCATGCCTGGCCATTAGTCGCGCCCTTGCCTGTGCTGTCGTCCAGTGTGCAACAGATTTTGCTATTGCCCCCGTCAGCCGTGCTGGTGCAAACCTTGCAGCTGCCTTTGGCTGCGGCCCGCGATTTGAACACCGTCGTCGGTTACGAGTTGGATCGTTTCACGCCGTTTGACGCCTCGCAGCTATATTTTGTTGCCCGGCAAGAGAAACGTAGCGGGGCATTTATTCAGGTCACGCTGGTGGCGATCCTGCGGGAACGCCTGGATGCGATTCTCAATGAATGCGCGGCACTCGGCTTGCAACCCCACGCCGTAGACGTGGGTAACGACGAGTCTTCACGGTTGCAGGTTGACTTGCTTCCAGCGCCTTTGCGTCCGCGTCAGCAGCGTAATGGCCTGGGGCTGCAACGCAAGCTTCTATGGCTCTGCGGCGGCCTGTTGCTGGTTGCCATGCTGCTCTGGCTCAACAACCGTCAGCAGCTTTTAGATGAAATGGAGAGCACGGTACAGGCGCAAAGAGCTCAGGTCGCGCAGATCCAGAAAATCCGCCAGCAGTTGACCAACACCCGCGGTGCGGCCAGTTACCTCATACAGCGCAAAGCCGCCCAGCCTACTTTCGCTGCGCTGCTTAACGAACTGACGGCCTGCTTGCCGCGTGACACCTGGATTGATCAATTTGAAATCAATGACAGCGCCGAAGTTTCGTTTTCTGGCCAGAGCGCCAAGGCCAGTGCCTTGATCAGTCGGGTCAAGGACTGCCACAGCCTGGATAACGCCCAGTTCCAGGGGGTTATCCAGCCTGATCCGCAAACCGGCAAAGACCGCTTTTCACTGCGTGCCCATCTGCATCAGGAGGCCGCCCATGCGCCGACCACTGACCAGCCGTGAACGGCGAGGTGCCGCGTTGATCGTCCTGGCGCTGGTACTGTGTTTCGCTTACTGGCTGCTGATTGACAGCTGGTTTGCCGGGCCGCTCCGCGACATAGATACCCAGGCCGAACAGCTGCGTGAACAGCAACAGCGTTACGCCGGTTTGTTGAGTCAGGGTGACGCGCTAAAAAAACAACTGGAGCAGGCGCGTAATGATCCGGCCAGCAGCACCAGCCTGCTGCCTGGTGATGACCCCAGCGCGGTGGCTGCAGACTTGATGCAGCGTATCGCCGACCTGATCAGCAGTCACGCCACGACAGGTGGTGGCTGCGCGCTGACCCAGCGCATGCCGATCACGCCTGAGCAGGACAGCGCAGAGCCGTATCGTCAGGTGAAGGTGAGTCTGACGCTGGAGTGCGCCATTGAACCGCTGACCGCTATCCTGCATGAGCTGGAGTATCAGCGACCCTTCCTGTTCATCGATGAAATGAGCGTGCGCCGTGGTGCTGATGCGCCGAGTAAAGGCGGAGCTGGCAAGCTGGTCGCGCATATGCTGGTACGCGGTTATCTGCAACCTGCAGGTGCTGAAGAGGCATCGCAAGAAGCATCCGAAGAGGAGGCTCAATGATCGGTTCATTGCGCTCCACCGAATGGGGCTTGATTGGTCTGGCGGCTGTTCTCGGCCTGGTTATCACCGCCATTGTCAGTGGTGCCGCCAACTCACCGGACTGGTTGCCGGAACAAGCACCACGTTCGTTAAACAACAAGGCAGACAAAGCCCATGTTGCGCCGACGGCGACGTTGCAAAGTCTTGCGCAAACCTGGCAGACGCCATTGTTCAGCACTGACCGGACGCCGGACCGCTCTGTTGGCAAGGCCCAGGCGTCGAGCCTGGCTGGCTTGACCCTGACCGGGATCATGATCGACGGCGACCTGCGCGTTGCCATGATCAAGCGCGCTGACGGACCACCGCTGAAGGTTCACCAGGGTGACTCACTGCCCAACGGCTGGAAGCTTGAAAAGCTGACCCCGATGCAAGCCGATTTTTCCTCCGATGGCCGCACTCAAAGCCTGGCGCTGCGTGCGCTGCGCCTGCCGCCGCCGTCCAAAACACCACCGATTTCTCTTCCTCGCGAGTCCACTCAGTAAAATGGCTACTTCTTCAGGCGTTCGTCAATTCCCTCGCTTGCGCACCCCCGTGTTGTGCCTGGCCACAGCTGTCGCCCTCGGCGGCTGTGCTACCGCGCCCAACAACTATGATCAAGACAGCGACATGTTGCGCGAGGCCCTGCAGGGTACTGGCTCACAACGTCCGCCGGTTGATCCGCGCAGTGAGCAGGCTCCGCAGGAAGCGTCACAGCCTCAACCCGCCACTGCGCCCACGCGGCAATTGATTCGTGGTAATCAGCAGTTCGTCCGCAAACCGTCGTCAGTTTCTTCGCCAGCACCTGCTGCCCGGGATTCTGAAACCGGCGATATCGTGTTCAACTTCACCAATCAACCCATCGAAGCCGTGGTCAACAGCATCATGGGGGATCTGCTGCAAGAGAATTACAGCATTGCCCAAGGCGTTAAGGGTGACGTGAGTTTCTCCACCTCAAAACCGGTCAACAAGAAGCAAGCGTTGTCGATTCTCGAGACGCTGCTGTCCTGGACCGACAACGCCATGATCAAGCAGGGCAATCGCTATGTGATCCTGCCTGCCAACCAGGCCGTGGCGGGCAAGCTGGTGCCGGAAATGGCCGTGTCCCAGCCTGCTGCGGGCATGTCCGCACGCCTGTTCCCGCTGCGCTATATTTCGGCTACCGAGATGCAGAAACTGCTCAAGCCGTTTGCCCGGGAAAACGCTTTCCTGCTGGTTGATCCGGCGCGCAACGTGTTGAGCATGGCCGGTACTCCGGATGAGCTGTCCAACTATCAGGACACCATCGACACCTTTGACGTCGATTGGCTGAAGGGCATGTCGGTGGGTGTGTTTGGTTTGCAGCGCGCCTCGGTGGGCGAACTGATGCCCGAACTGCAGAAGATGTTCGGTCCCGACAGCGGCATGCCGCTCGCGGGTATGGTGCGTTTCCTGCCGATCGAAAGGACCAACTCGGTGGTGGCGATTTCTTCGCAGCCTGAATACCTGCGCGAAGTCGGCGACTGGATCCGTACCATTGATGAAGGCGGCGGCAACGAGCCGCAAATGTACGTCTACGACGTTCGCAATATGAAGGCCACTGACCTCGCCAAGTACCTTCGGCAGATCTACGGCAACGGTGCAATCAAAGACGATTCGGCAGCCAAGGTTGCGCCGGGTCTGCGCACCCGTTCACTGTCGTCGTTGAGCTCGGGTGGTACCTCCAACGGCATGAACAACAGCACCGGCGGCTTTGGCGGCATGGGCGGTGGCATGGGCGGTGCGAGCGGTGGCATGGGGATGGGTAACAACCAGAGCCAGGGCATGGGCAGCGGCGACGAAGAGCAGGACAGCGAAGGCAGCGAAGAAAGCCTCGACAGCGAAACCGATGGCGGTATGGGGCAGGGCGGCGGCACTGGTAATGCGCCCAAAGGCATCGATGCCAGCACCCGCATCACTGCGCAGAAGAGCAGCAACCAGTTGCTGGTTCGTACCCGCCCGGCGCAATGGAAGGAAATCGAATCCGCCATCAAGCGCCTCGATAATGCGCCGCTGCAAGTGCAGATCGAAACGCGGATTCTTGAAGTCAATCTGACCGGCGAACTCGACCTTGGCGTGCAGTGGTATCTTGGGCGTCTGGCGGGCAACACGGGCACCACCAACATCTCCAATGTCGCTGGTAGCCAGGGCGCATTGGGTGGCGGAGGCCTGGGGGTTCAGAATTCTTCGTTGTTTTATTCGTTTGTCAGCAGCAACTTGCAGGTCGCCTTGCGCGCGCTGGAAACCAACGGCCGTACCCAAGTGCTGTCGGCGCCGTCTCTGGTGGTGATGAACAACCAGCAGGCGCAGATTCAGGTTGGCGATAACATCCCGATCAGCCAGACCACAGTCAATACGACCAACTCCGATACCACCCTGAGCAGCGTCGAGTACGTGCAGACCGGTGTGATTCTGGATGTCGTGCCTCGGATCAATCCGGGCGGTCTGGTGTACATGGACATCCAGCAGCAAGTCAGTAATGCGGATACATCGTCCATCACCGAGACGCAGACCAATCCGAGCATTTCGACTCGCTCGGTGTCGACCCAGGTTGCCGTACAAAGCGGCCAGACAGTACTGCTCGGCGGCCTGATCAATCAGAACAACGCCGAGAGTGATAGCTCGATACCTTATCTGGGCAGAATTCCCGGCCTGCGCTGGTTGTTCGGCACCACCAGCAAATCCAAGGCTCGCACCGAGCTGATCGTGCTGATTACGCCGCGTGTGATCACCAGCAGTAGTCAGTCGCGTCAGGTAACGGATGATTACCGTCAGCAAATGCAGTTGCTGCGTCCGGAGAAGGTCAGTCACACTGGTATTACTGACTAACCTGTATGCCCACTCAGCGCTGACCTGAAAACAGGCAGCGCTCACCCGAGGTCACGATTCATGCTGAAAGTGTTCGCCTTCATGTTGTTCGCTATGTGCGGGCTGGCCCAGGCCGAAGAACCGTTACTCAGCGATTTGCCGCTCAAGTATGTTGCACAGGCCAGCACTGAGACAAAAGACAAGCCGCTGATCATCTTCCTGCATGGTTACGGCGGCGACGAAACCAACCTGATCAGTTTCACCGCTGCGCTGCCCCGCGATTACAACTACCTGTCGGTGCGCGCGCCGCTGAAGGCTTATCAAGAGGGTTACCAGTGGTTCAATCAGCGCCCCGAATCTGCTTACTACGATGGCAAGACCGAGGACCTGAAAAGCAGCGGGCAAGTGCTTGAGCAATTCATCGAGCAGGCAACCCGCAAATACCAGACACGACCTTCGAAGGTCTTTCTGGTGGGCTTCAGCCAGGGCGCAATGATGAGCTACGAGGTGGTTCTGCGTCATCCTGGGCTGGTCGGCGGTTTTGCTGCCTTGAGCGGGCACATGCTGCCGGTGCTCAAGGCCGAACTGAAGCCTGACCCGGCGCGGCAAAAACTGGCGGTGTTCATCGGCCATGGCGCTGTCGACACGCTGATCCCGGTGCAAGGCGCAAGCGATGCCGAGGCTTACCTGAAAACCCAAGGCATCACGCCGCAGTTTCATGCTTACGCTGGTTTGCCGCATGGCGTAAACGAGGCCGAGGTCAGGGATCTGGCGGCCTGGCTGGAGAAAGTTGTTAACGCTCGTTAACGGGATGATTGCACAGCGTCTATCGGTTAGCGCTGAGTCAGGTAGGAGGCAACTTGTTGGCGAGAGGGCTTGATGTGGTGTTTCAGGCCTGCCGCTTCGCGAACAAGTTCGCTCCTACCGGTCTGGGCTTGCATCCTTAAACGATGATATCCAGCCGCTTCAATCGCGAAGCCAGCGTCGTTGGCTTCAACCCCAGTAATTCTGCCGCACCACCCTTACCAAACAGCTTGCCATTACTGGCCTTTAGCGCCGCCTGCATGTTGCTGCGTTCCAGTTCTCGTACCTGCGCGTCAGTCATGATGCTGCCTGCTGTTGAAAGCTGGGCGAGCGGTGCTTCGGCTTTATGGGGTTCGTCCGGGAGGTCCATGTTCAGGTCCGCACCGTGGGAGGTGATGAGCGCTCGTTCGATGACGTTCTGCAACTCACGGATATTGCCTGGCCACGAATAGCGCTGCAGGCGCTCGATGTCACTGTTGCGCAACCGGCGGCCCGGCATGTTCAAGCGTTTGGCGGTCTGCTTGAGGAAGTGCGCAGCCAGTGGCGCGATGTCCATGGGGCGCTCGCGCAGGGCCGGGGACTGGATGGGGAAGACGTTAAGGCGGAAGTACAAATCCTCACGAAAATGCTTGGCGGTCACCTCCTGACGCAAGTCCCGGTTAGTCGCGGCGATGATGCGCACGTCGACCTTGCGCGTACGTTCTTCGCCGACCCGCTCGAATTGCCCTTCCTGTAAAACCCTTAACAGCTTGCTCTGCAACTCCAGCGGAATCTCGCCGATTTCGTCAAGGAACAGCGTGCCGCCATCCGCCAGTTCAAAGCGTCCGACACGGTCACGAATCGCCCCGGTAAACGCGCCGCGAATATGGCCAAAGAACTCGCTTTCAAACAACTCGGTAGGAATCGCTGCGCAGTTGACGCGAATCAGCGGGTTGGCGCTGCGTCGACTGGCTTGATGGATCGCCCTTGCAATCAGTTCTTTGCCGGTGCCGGACTCGCCATTGATTAATACGCTGGCATCGGTAGGCGCGACCACGTCTATCTGTTTGATGATTTTCAGGATCGGCTCGCTCTGGCCGACGATTTCCCGGAAGTTATGCTCGATGTGGATTTCTTCCTGCAGATAGGCGTTCTGCTCTTCGAGACGCTGCTTCAGCACTTTGAGTTCTTCCAGCGCGTTGTGCAGCTGGTTTTCCGTGGTGCGCCGCTCGGTGATGTCGCGGAACACCACCACCGCACCGGCAATTCGCCCGTCGGCAATCACCGGCGTGCTAGTGAATTCCACCGGGAACGAGCTGCCATCCCGACGCCAGAACACTTCCTGACGACCTTCATGAACCACGCCATCGCGTACCGCTTTGTAGATCGGGCAGTCTTCTACCGGGTAATGGCTGCCGTCGGCGTGGGTGTGATGGTGAATGCGGTGGATGTTCTTGCCAATCATGTCCGCCGGTTCCCAGCCCAGCATCCGTGCGCCCGCCGGGTTGACGAAGGTGGCCAGGCCATCTGTGTTGATGCTGTAAATGCCGTCGCCCACCGCGCTGAGCAGCAACTGGTTATCGCGCTCGGTTTCCTGGAACAGGTTGAGAATGTTGCGCCATTCCAGCAGCCCGCCGCGCATGGTGCGTTCGGTGTGGGCCTGATCACGCTGGTACTTTTCATGGCTGGCTTCGCGCATGACCAGAATCAACTGTGGGTTACCTTTGACCTGCAAAATAGTCGCCGACAATTCCAGCTCGATGCGCTCACCGGTTTTGCAATTGCAGCTCAAGTCTTCGGTCCAGCCGCGGCCTTTATTCATGACGGCTTGAGTAAACACGATCAGGTCGGCCAGTTGATGACCGAACAATTTGCTGACCGGCAGCTCCAGCAGCTCCTGGCGTGGATAGCCGAGCAGCTTGCAGGTGGCCACGTTCAGGTCGCCGAAGCGATCTGCGACAGGGTCCAGCAGCGCGATGGCCTCGGCGCAGTGTTCGAACACCATGTGCCGCGAGGAATAGGCCAGGTCGGCCCAGCCGGTCAGTGAGTCTGGCTCGCTCATTACGGAATCTCGTGATTTAGCGCTACGAAGAATCGTATTTCTACGGGAATGCGTAATCCAGCGATAGGCTCAGAAAGGCCCGTAAAAACCGGATCAGATTTGAATGTTCAGTCTAATCATGGGTTTAGCTGTTCTGCGGATATCGTTTTTATTTTTGGCACGGCGTTCGCTCTAGTCCTGTTGTCACCCCGGCGGTTCCAAGCCGCTGATAAAAACATGACTCACTGGAGAACGACGATATGCCAAGCGTGGACATTGCTCACTATCAAGACGGCGACTTCCTGGTCAATTACGAAGAAAAAGTCTTCGAGGACGTCAAAGCCGAACCCGGCGAAAAAGCCCTGCTCACGTTTCACACCATCGCTTTCGAAGGCTCCATTGGCCTGGTCAACATGCTTCAGGCCAAGCGCCTGCTGCGTAAAGGCTTCGAAACCAAAATCCTGTTGTACGGGCCGGGCGTGCAGCTGGGTGTGCAGCGTGGTTTCCCGACGCTGGGTGCAGAAGCCTTCCCCGGCCATCTGGCGGTGAACAACCAGATCAAAGCGTTCATGTCCGAAGGCGGCGAAGTCTACGCCTGCCGCTTCGCCTTGCAGGCCCTCTACGGCCAGACCGAAAAAGCCCTGATCGAAGGCATTCGTCCCATCAACCCGCTGGACGTCATGGACCTGCGCCTGCTGATGCGCCGCGAGGGCGCGATGATTATCGATACCTGGACGGCTTGAGATCGAAAGATAGATACAAACCCTGTGGGAGCGGTGCTTGCCCGCGATGGATTCAACCTGATTTACAGGCATGCGCCGAGTCATCGTTTATCGCGGGCAAGCACCGCTCCCACATTTGGATCTCGTTTCAATTCAGATTTTTGTGTGTCGTTGATGAAAGCCGCCCAAATTTTCAGGACCTCCACCATGACCACCATCCGCGCCGCCGCCGTTCAGTTCAGCCCGGTGCTGTACTCCCGGGAAGCCACAGTCGCCAAGCTTTGCAATACGTTGCTGGCGCTGGGGCGAGAAGGTGTGCGGTTCGCGGTTTTTCCGGAAACCGTGGTGCCGTACTACCCCTATTTCTCCTTCGTCCAACCGCCATTCGCCATGGGCAAGGAACACCTGAGGCTCCTTGAGCAATCCGTGACGGTGCCCTCTGACGTGACCCGGCAGATCGGTGACGCTTGCCGAGAGGCCGGGATCGTCGCGTCTATCGGCGTCAACGAGCGTGATGGCGGCACGATCTACAACGCGCAGTTGCTGTTCGATGCTGACGGCACGCTGATTCAGCACCGCCGCAAGATCACCCCGACGTACCACGAGCGAATGGTCTGGGGGCAGGGCGATGGCTCTGGCTTGCGTGCGGTGGACAGTGCCGTCGGGCGCATTGGCTCGCTGGCTTGTTGGGAGCATTACAACCCGTTGGCCCGCTATGCGTTGATGGCCGATGGCGAGCAGATTCATGTGGCGATGTTCCCCGGCTCGTTGGTGGGGGACATTTTTGCCGAGCAGATCGAAGTGACCATCCGCCATCACGCCCTTGAGTCAGGCTGCTTTGTGGTCAACGCCACAGCCTGGCTGGATGCCGATCAGCAAGCACAAATCATGCAGGACACCGACTGCAGCCTGGCACCGATCTCTGGCGGGTGCTTCACGGCCATTGTCTCGCCGGAAGGCAAGTTGCTCGGCGAGCCGCTGCGTTCCGGTGAAGGTTGGGTGATTGCTGATCTGGACCTTGCGCTGATCGACAAGCGCAAACGAATGATGGATTCAGTGGGGCATTACAGTCGCCCGGAACTGCTCAGCCTGCTGATCGACCGTACACCCACGGCTCATGTGCATGAGCGCGCTTCACAGTTGAAAGCCGAGGAGCTTGCCCATGCAGACCAATGAATTGCTGGCAGAGCTGCAGTGCCACGGGGTGCGCTGGCCCGCCGCGCAGAACGGCTTGTCGCGGCAAGGCGGAGCAGGGCCATCGGACCACAAGGCGCTGAGTTTCGGCAGCCGGACCATGATGGTGCCGATCCTCAATCAGGCCTCTCAGGATTCGCCCTATCAAGCGCAACCCAGCGAAGACGGCAGTCAGGCACTGATTTTTCGTCAGGGCTTGCAGGTCGGTCAGGTACAGATGCCGGGCGTGCCGAAGTTTTACGGATTGAGCACCGATGACGGCATTCCGTATTGGAAAATCGCCACATTGCACAGCAGTGACGTGCTCGCGACGACCGTTCTGCAGCACTGCATCCGGTTCAATGATCGTGGCACTTCGTGTCAGTTCTGCGCCATCGGCCAGTCTCTCGCTGCTGGCAAGACCATTGCTCGCAAACGTCCGCAGCAACTGGCTGAAGTGGCAAAAGCGGCGGTCGAGCTAGATGGCGTCAAGCACATGGTGATGACCACCGGCACACCACAAACGCCTGATCGCGGCGCAGCCATTCTGTGTGAGTCCGCCGCTGCGGTGACCGCCGCCGTCGATCTGCCGATTCAGGCGCAATGCGAGCCGCCGGATAACGACACCTGGTTCACGCGTTTGCGTGACAGCGGTGTAGTGTCCCTGGGCATGCACCTGGAGGCGGTCACCGACGAGGTTCGTCAGCGAATCATGCCGGGCAAGGCTGAAGTGCCCCTGACACGCTATTTCGAAGCGTTCAGCGCGGCGGTCGAGGTGTTCGGTCGCGGCCAGGTCAGCACTTACATTCTTGCTGGCCTGGGCGACAGTGAGGCCGCGATCACCGAGATGAGTGAGCGTTTGTGCGAGCTGGGTGTGTACCCGTTCGTGGTGCCTTTTGTACCCATCGACGGCACGCCACTGGCCCGTCATCCCAAACCCGACAGCGCCATGATGGCCCGTCTGTATCCACAAATCGGCGCAAGCCTGCGTCGTCACGGTCTGCATTCCGAGCAAATCAATGCCGGTTGCGCCAAGTGCGGCGCGTGTTCGGCCCTGAAGAATTACGAATAAGCGGTTCATCCAGGAGAAGCGCCCATGCCCAGCCTTGCCTTCGCTCTAGTCGACAGCACGTTCGAGCCCTTCCGGGCGGGTGAACTGCTGGTCAAACCGGCCACCGAACCCTGGGAGAGACAGGCTTATTACGCGGTGCGTCGGGCGGTGTTTTCCGATGAGCAACAACTGCTGGCGCAAGACAAGGACGGTCACGACTTTCAAGCGATTGCCATTGTCGCGCTGGCAGGCAATTGCGGCATGGCCGATCAGGTGGTCGGCGCAGTACGGATTTACCAGCCGGAACCTGGTTTGTGGTTTGGCGGACGCTTATGCGTTGCGCCTGCCTATCGACGCCACAGCATGATTGGCAAGGCGCTGGTCAACGAGGCGGTGTCGCAAGCGAAGGATCTGGGCTGTGAAATTTTTCACGCCACCGTACAGACGGCAAACGAGCTGTATTTTCAGGCGCTGCACTGGCAAACCCTGAGTCATCTTGAGTTGCTCGGGCAACCTCATTGCCTGATGCAGGCTGATTTGACGTGCTACCCGTTCATGCCGCGTCAGGTGTCATTGCGCACGTTGCAGGGAGCCCGCCATGCGTGAGATCAACGATCTGCCAGCGCTGCTCGAACGGTTGCGAAACACCCAGGCAATGCTTTCCAAGCAGGCCATTCAGCAGCCCGCAGCGGTCACCGGCAAAGCGGACAAGGTGATGACCCGCACCGAGCTGTACGCGTTGCCCGGTGATGACACCGCAGCCATTGCCTGCGGCGAGCAGTTTCAACTATTGGCCATCGAAGGCATGTTGCCCGGTTTTGTCAGTGCCGCGCCGTGGTTCGCTGGCTGGTCTGCAGTGATGGCCAATGTCAGCGATATCACTGCAATGGGCGGTCGCGCCACTGCGGTGGTCAACGCCTATTGGCACCATGATCAGGATGCTGCGCAGCAGGTGTTGGCCGGGATTCGTGCCGCGTGTGAAGCCTACGGTCTGATTCTGGCGGGCGGGCATACCAGCCTGGCCTCTGGTAATCCGACTGCGTTGGCTGTGGCGATTACCGGAGTCGCCAACAGGTTGCTGTCGAGCCTGCATGTGGCGCCGGGGCAGGTCATCGCCATGGCGGTCGACCTCGAAGGCCAGTGGCATGCGGATACCCCCTACTGGAAAGCGTTTGAAGGCGTCCCGGCCTCACGGCTGCGCAGCAAGCTTGAAGTGCTGCCACGTCTGGCCGAGGCGCAACTGCTGCATGCCGCCAAGGACATCAGCAATGCCGGAATATTGGGCAGCCTGCTGATGCTACTGGAGGCCACCGGTTGTGGCGGGCACGTGGATTTGAATGCGTTGCCATGTCCGCCAGACGCTCTTCCGGAGCGCTGGCTGCAGGTCTTTCCCAGCTACGGCTTTGTGATCACCCTTGATGAAAAAAACTGGCCCAACGTGCAGGCCGCTTTCGAGTTTGAAGGGCTTTGCTGCGCGCGAATCGGCGAGGTGAAGCCGCGGGGAGCACTGACTGTGCAGGCGGGTTCGCAACATGCCGAATTCTGGAATCTGAGGGAGCAAGCTTTCACCGGATTCAGTTATGCCCATCTTGATCTGTCCTCATTGAACACCCAACAGGAGCACTGACATGCCCGCTGTCAATTTCACCATTCGCTGGCCCAATGGCAAGGAAGCTTCCGGTTACTCACCTTCGACGGTGATCTACGACCACCTGCAAGAAGGCGCCAGTTACCCGCTGGCCGATTTTCTGCAGCGCATCGAGGGCGGCCTCAACAACGCCTCGGAGCGGGTCAAACAGGTCAAGGGTTTCTACTGCAGTTCTGCAATGGACACCCTTAATTCCCTGAAGGGTCAGGCCATGCGGCAGGAAGAGGGCGCCGTTCAGGTGATCAGCATGCGCACTGAAGGCGGTGGACGAGTGCCGAGTTCGGGGTGGAGTTCTTTCTGAAACAAATGCCCTGTAGGAGCTGCCGAAGGCTGCGAAAGCGGTGTGTCAGGTATAACGCTATCGCAGCCTTCGGCAGCTCCTACAGAACGTGCAATCCGCGACTCACCGGAGCTTTCAAATGCCCAACCCTCTCACCTCAATCAAACCACCCCATCACAGCGTAATCATCGTCGGCGGAGGTCAGGCCGGATTGTCTGCCAGCCATTATCTGCAGGCTCACGGCATCGAACATCTGGTGCTGGAGAAACATAGCCTGACCCACACTTGGCGGACCCAGCGCTGGGACGCGTTCAGCCTGGTTACGCCCAACTGGCAATGCGCGTTGCCCGGGTATCGCTACGACGTGGAGCATCAGGGTAAAGATCCCCATGGCTTCATGACCAAGGGGCAAATCAACGAATATCTGGCGGGCTTTGTCGCGTCGGTCAATGCGCCTGCGCTCGAAGGCGTGGTGGTGCAGCGTGTGCTGCCACGCGCTGTTGGTGGCTTTGAGGTGCATACCTCCAAAGGCGAGTTCACGGCCGATCAGGTGATCGTCGCGTCGGGCGGTTATCACACGCCGATCATCCCGCGCCTGGCCGAGCGTGTGTCCGCGCAGATCACCCAGATCCACTCCGAGCAATACCGCAACGCCGAGTCGCTGCCCGAAGGCAGTGTGTTGGTCGTAGGCTCAGGGCAGAGCGGCGCGCAGATTGCCGAAGATTTGCACCTGGCCGGGCGCAAGGTCTATCTTGCGGTCGGCGAGGCACCGCGCTGTGCGCGTTTTTATCGTGGCAAGGACGTGGTCGACTGGCTGGCCGAGATGGGCTACTACGACATCGGCGTCGACACACATCCGCTGCGTGAAGGCGTGCGCGACAACACCAACCACTACGTCACCGGGCGTGATGGCGGCCGGGATATCGACCTGCGTCGCTTTGCTGCTGAAGGGATGCAATTGTTCGGTCGTCTTGAAGGCTTGCGGGGCGGCACGCTGACCTTTGCCAACAACCTCAGGCAAAGTCTCGACAGCGCTGATGCGGTCTACAACAGGATCAATGGCTCCATTGATAAGTACATTCTGGAACAGGGAATAGACGCTCCGGCCGGCGAGGTTTACGTGCCGCAGTGGACGCCGGAGCAGGAGCGTACCGAGCTTGATCTGGACGCGGCAGGCATCACCAGTATTGTCTGGTGCATCGGTTTTACGCCTGACTTCACATGGGTCGAAGCGCCCGTGTTCAACGGTCGCGGTCATCCGGGACACAAGCGGGGTATTACCGCGCAGCCGGGCTTGTATTTCCTCGGCTTGCCATGGCTTTACAGCTGGGGTTCCGGCAGGTTTTCAGGCGTGGCGCGTGATGCAGAGTATCTGGTCGCGCATATCGCTGAAGCGTTGGCGCCGGCGCGGCGAGTTGGGGCGGGGTAGGCATCCTCTGGTAGATAGCTGCTGGCCAGGCTCATGTGGACATTGGTTGGCGCGAGGCTTGCCCGCGAAGAACGATAACACCGTGTGCCTGCCATACCGCGCTGACTGATTCGCGGGCAAGCCTCGCTCCAACGAGGATTTCGTGAGGCTGGGGGAACGGTGCTTGGTCTGGGCGGCATTTCGACGATAAGAACAACTCGGTCTATGCTTCAAACCGCGTCGCCTTTATCGCGGGCAAGCACCGCTCCCACAGGAGTAAGCATTACAGTCAGGCCTTCACCAACGAATCCGCGCTCCCCAGCGGATGGCTCTTTGCATCAAAAAAGCTCAACTCGATATCCAGATCACCGAACAACTCTTTGTAGTGGCGCTTCTGGAATTCGATAAACGCCTCGCTGCGCGGCAGCACGGAGATCGCGATGCGCTTCGGTCGGGCCTGACGAATCGCGGCGACGATGTGTGCATCCTGCTTGCCCAGCGCATGGCCGAAGATGCACAACGCATCACGGTGTTGCGCCAGTTGCCCGTGACAGAACGACAGGTAATCCGAAGTGCGGATGAGCTTCATCTTCTCGGCGCTGGTGCCTTCGCTGATGAACAGCGGTACATCGTCCAGTGCATTGATGGCGAAGCTACCCAGCAACGAGCTTTCCGAGGACAGCAGCTTGCGCACCGAGCCGTCCAGATTCTTCACCAGATGCATGCCGCCATGCAGATGCAGGATCCGTGTCGCGTTAGCCCGGGTTGCATGCAGATTGAACGTCGCGTCGTCGTTGAACAGATCGTCGAAGTGCTCCGGTGCATGCATCACCGCCCAATAGGCGAGCAGGTCATAGTTACTCGAGTAGACGCTGGCATAGCGCTGCAACTCGGCGTTCATCCGGGCCAGCGTATCGGCTTCGATCAGCTTCCACGGGATGTGCACCGAGCGGATCGCATGGATCAGCGCTTCCTTGATGGCGAAGTACCGGTTGCGCGGCGACGAAGAACTGATGGTCAGCGCTGCATTGACCCGCATTGCCGACTTCAGTGCCGCCAGCACGGGCTCGAAGTTGTGAGTGTCCATGGCGCTGAACACCGCCAGCTCGGTCCGGCTCATGGGGTTGCTGCGGGTGGTTTGCGACAGGTCGAACAGCGAGTCGTAGGCGAAGTTTTTCCAGACAGCCAGACTGGCACCATTGCCCATCAACAACCCCCATTCTTCATCGTGGGCAGTTCGCAGTGCATTCCAGTCAGCCAGTCCAGCGTCAATTTCCGTCAATTGCATCATCTCGCTTCACTTCTGATTCAGGGATCGCCCTCAACGACGGGCGTCTTGGGCTGAAACCTGGCCATCTTATAGAACGGAGCGAAAAAATGTGACCGGGTTGCTCTTGACGACCTTTTGTATCAAGACAATACTTCGCTGCACATTCATATAGATGACTAGATAAATAAAAATATGAACAGATTATCCAGTGATGAGCGTCTACCCCTTTATCAACGTCTGCGCGATCAGTTAGCTGAGCAGATTGCCAACAATCGCTGGCGTCCAGGCGAGGCAATTCCTACCGAAGCGGCACTGTCCAGCGAGTATTGCCTGTCCACCGGCACGGTGCGTAAAGCCATCGACATGCTGGTTGCCGACAACATTCTTGAGCGTCAGCAGGGTCGCGGAACATTTATCCGTCGCCCGCAGTTTGAATCTTCGCTGTTCCGCTTCTTTCGTTTTCAGTCCGCTGCTGGCGCGCGTCAGGTTCCGGAAAGCCGAATTCTTTCCATTGAACCCATGACCGCGCCGTCGGCGGTCAGCCAGGCCCTTGGTCTGATTCCGAACGCCCCCGTCATTCGCATGGTACGTCTGCGCTTGCTCGACGCGCAGCCAATGCTGGCGGAAGAAATCTGGCTGCCTCGGGTTCAGTTCCAGGCATTGCTGGATAACGACCTGCAACGGCAGGGGCCGTTGCTTTACCCGATTTACGAAGCGCTATGTGGCCAGGTGGTCGCTTATGCCGAAGAGACACTGACAGCCGAGGCCGTCAGTGAAGTGCATGCGCGGCTGTTGCAGATTCCAGCCAACAGCCCGGTTGTGGTGATTGAACGTCTGGCGCGCAATTACGCGGGCGAACCTCTGGAATGGCGCCGTTCGCGTGGGCATGCCAGTCATTTCCGTTACAGCGTGGAAATCCGCTGAGGCTGATGCCTCGGCTCTTTCCCTGATTCACTTTTATCAAACGATCGCAATGGCCTGGATTGGAACAGGGTGCACAGGTGGGAGCGAATTCATTCGCGAAAGGGCATTTACAGCCGGCGCAAACCCGTCGGCTGGAATATCGATTCGCGAGTGAACTTGCCCCCACCTGGCGTCTTTCAGGGGCTCCGGGTAACTCTATATAAGGACAAAAACCATGTTCAGTTGGTATCGCCAAGTCACTCCTCGGGAGCGCAAAACGTTTTGGGCGTGTTTCGGCGGCTGGTCGCTGGATGCGCTGGAAGTGCAGATGTTCGGCCTGGCGATTCCGGCGCTGATTGCCGCCTTTGCCCTCACCAAGGGCGATGCCGGCTTGATCAGCGGCGTGACACTGGTCACCTCGGCACTGGGCGGCTGGGTCGGCGGTACGCTGTCTGATCGCTACGGCCGGGTCCGTACCCTGCAGTGGATGATCCTCTGGTTCTCGTTTTTCACTTTTCTCTCGGCGTTCGTCACCGGCTTCAACCAGTTGCTGATCGTCAAGGCCCTGCAAGGCTTTGGTATCGGTGGCGAGTGGGCTGCCGGTGCAGTGTTGATGGCAGAAACCATCCAGTCCAAATATCGCGGCAAGGTGATGGGCACCGTGCAGAGCGCCTGGGCGGTTGGCTGGGGCCTGGCGGTGCTGGTCTTTACCCTGATCTACTCGTTGGTGCCGCAGGATATCGCCTGGCGGGCGATGTTCCTTGTCGGTCTGTTGCCATCGCTGCTGATCATCTGGGTACGCCGCAATGTTGAAGAGCCGGACAGCTTCCAGCGTCAGCAGAAAGACAAGACCACGCCGAAAAGCTTCTTCAAGTCCATGGCGGGTATTTTTCGCCCTGAGTTGCTGCGTGTAACCCTGCTCGGCGGCATCCTGGGTCTGGGGGCTCACGGTGGTTACCACGCGGTAATGACCTGGTTGCCAACCTTCCTGAAAACCGAGCGCAATCTCTCGGTATTGAACTCTGGCGGCTATCTGGCGGTGATCATTGTCGCTTTCTGGTGTGGCTGCGTGGCCAGCGGCTTCCTGATTGACCGTATCGGTCGCCGTATGAACATTTTGCTGTTCGCCATCTGCTGCGTGGTCACTGTGCAGTGCTATGTATTCCTGCCCCTGACCAATACCCAAATGCTGTTCCTCGGCTTCCCGCTGGGTTTCTTTGCAGCCGGTATCCCAGCCAGTCTCGGCTCGTTCTTCAACGAGCTATATCCCGCTGATGTGCGCGGAGCAGGGGTGGGCTTTTGCTACAACTTCGGCCGCGTATTGTCCGCTGTATTCCCGTTCATGGTCGGTCACATGAGCGAATCCATGTCGCTGGGCTCGGCCATCGGTATCGATGCTGGTATCGCCTACGGCGTGGCAGTGATTGCCGCACTTTGCCTGCCTGAAACCCGTGGTCGCAGCCTGGAAGCGACCACGCCCGAAACTGATGCGACTCAAGGACGTGAAACCCCGCAGCAAGCCTGACGTGCCGTCTGGTTTGCAGTAGATCCACGCGCGGTGCGTTTGCACCGCGCTTCCTTGATAGATGAGTTCCATGCCTGAGTCCTGTACTACCCCAATCATCGGTATCGATGGTCACGCCCACGTGTTCAGCAGCGATCTGAGCCTGACGGCGGGCCGCCGTTACACCCCCGACTATGACGCGACGCTTGATGCCTACTTGCGACAGCTGCGCGAGAATGGCCTGAGCCATGGCGTTCTGGTGCAACCGAGCTTTCTGGGGACCGACAATCAATACCTGCTGGACGCGCTGGCCAAGGCGCCAGAGCAACTGCGCGGTGTGGCGGTGGTCGATGCCGACATCAGCCGTGAAGAACTGCGGCAGATGGACGAGCAGGGCATTGTCGGGATTCGGTTGAACCTGATGGGCAAGCCTTTGCCGGACTTTACCGAGCCGGGCTGGAAACGGCTTCTCGATGAGGTTTCCGCGCTGGGCTGGCACGTGGAGTTGCATCGCGGGGTAGAAGATATTCCAACCCTGATTCGCGGTCTGATGCCGTTTGGCTGCAAGATCGTGGTCGACCACTTTGGCCGTCCTGACGCGCCGCTCGGGGTTGATCATCCGGCGTTTCAAGCGTTGCTGGAATGCGGTTTGAGCGGTCGGGTATGGGTCAAGGTTTCAGCGATTTACCGCCTGGGCGGCAGCCCTGAGCAAAACGCCGGTTTTGCCAGGGCAGCCATGCCTTTGCTGATCAAGTGCTTCGGTCTGAATCGTCTGGTCTGGGGCAGTGACTGGCCGCATACGCAGCACGAGAGTGAAGTTGATTTCGCTCGGGCCATTGGCCAATTACAGGGGCTTGGGTGTTCCGGGGCTGAACTTCGCGGCTTGCTGGTTGATGCGCCGCGGGTGTTGTTTGGTTTTTCGGTGCCTTGAAATACGGCTACCTGTGAAACCGTAAACGTCCTGTAGGAGCTGCCGAAGGCTGCGATGGCGGTGTATCAGAATGAACGCTTTCGCAGCCTTCGACAGCCCCTATCAAACAAAATATAAATCACTGAGTAAACGGGGGGCTGTTGGAGCTAGTGGGCGGCAACAGTCCAATGTTTGTTTCGCGACAGCGTGGTGCCAGGGACACCGGGGCGGCTCTCATCAAACAAGCTACAACTAACTAATTTGGAATGCTTCTTTACCTGTAGGAGTGAGCTTGCTCGCGATGGCGTCAGGTCAGACGGTAGTTCTCAACAGGTCTACCGTTATCGCGAGCAAGCTCACTCCTACAGTTCCAACTTAACTGTTGTTATCGCGGACGATCACACCAACGCCACCGTCTGCCGACACTCCAGACTCAATCTCGCGCCGCCCAGCGGGCTGGTTCCGATATGCAGGGTGAAGCCGTGCAGATTGACGATCGCAGCAACAATCGATAGCCCCAGACCAAAGCCGTGTTTCTGAGTGCTGCCTTCGCTGCGATAGAAACGCTGAAACACCGCCTGGCGTTCGGCTTCGGGAATGCCGGGGCCTGAGTCCTGGACTTCAAGACACGTGCTGTCGCCGTCGGCCCGGGCACTCAGGATCACGCTGCCATTGGGCGGGGTGAACTTGATCGAGTTGCTGAGCAGATTGGCCAGTGCTTCAAAGAGCAGGGCGCGGTCGCCCAGTAGCTGTGGCAGCGGATCCTCTACGCGCAGGTAAAGGCTGACGCCGCCTTCTTCAGCCAGGGGCAGGTAGAAATCATGGACCTCTTGCAACAACGCGCCGGGGTCGATCTCGATGAATGCCGAGCGTCGCTGGTGATCTTCGATTTCTGAGATACGCAGCAAACCGCGAAAGCGCGCCATCAAGGTGTCCGCTTCGGCAATCACCTGATCCATTTGCGTGGCGACCAGCGAGTCTTCCGGTGATTGCTGCTGAATGCGGTACAGCTGTGCCCGCAGGCGAGTCAGCGGTGTACGCAAGTCATGGGCAATGTTGTCACAGACGCCCTTGACCTCGTTCATCAGCTTTTCGATGCGATCAAGCATGGCATTGACGATGACTGCCAGCATGTCCAGTTCGTCGCGCCGTGCGGACACCGGCAAACGGCGCCCGAGGTCGCCAGCGACGATTGCTTCGGCGCTGGCCTGGATACCACGAATGCGTTTCAACGGTCGGCGGCTGAGCAGATGCCAGCCAGCGATGCCTGGAATAATCGTCAGTGACAGCCCCCACAGCAGGGCGCGCAAGATCAGGGTAGTCACCGCAAACAAGGAGCCGTTGTCACGCACCAGTACCAGCCAGTGACCGTCACGCGTCTGGCTGGCAACTGCATCGCAGGTATCCTGCGGCATGTGCGGGTCTTGCGAGTCGACGCAGTTGCTGAGCTGATGGATTTTACCGTCCAGCGGCAGGCTTGGCGGTACGGTCTTGATCGGACCGTTGAGCGGGCGCAACTCTGCATCGAACAATCCGTAGGCGTCTACGGCGCGCATGTCAAAGGTCATGCTGGAGGTCAACGCCTCGATCAGTTGTTCACCTTCGAAGCGGGCGAACAACTGCTGGCGTTGCATGAGGGAGTGACGGGCGAGGTTTTCCAGATAGCTGCTGACTTCCCAGTAGACCACCCCGATCAAGGTGCAGCTCCAGGCCACAAATAGAAAGCTGTACAGCGCCAGCAAGCGGCTGCTGGAGGATCGCCAGCCTTTAGACGGGTTCAGCAATGACATAACCCGAGCCTCGTACGGTTCGAATCAGTGGAGTCATGCCGGGCGGATCGATTTTTTTGCGCAGGCGGCCGATATGCACATCGATCAGGTTGGTCCCGGGATCGAAGTGATAGCCCCAGACTTCTTCGAAAATCATCATGCGGGTGATGATCTGCCCGCTGTTACGCATCAGGAATTCCAGCAGTTTGTATTCCGTGGGCAGCAAGCTCAACGGTTGCTGGCCACGGCTGGCTTCACGCTTGATCAGATTCAGTTCAAGGTCGGCGACTTGCAGGACGGTTTCTGCTGCCGCCACCGGGTTGCGTCGGCGCAACAGGACTTCAACCCGCGCAGCCATTTCATCGGAGGCAAACGGTTTGGCCAGATAATCATCGCCACCGGCACGCAGGCCCCGGACGCGCTCGTCGACATCGGAGAGGGCGCTGATCATCAGGATGGGGGTGAAGATACCTTGAGCGCGCAAGGTCGTGACAATCGCCAGGCCGTCTACTTCGGGCAACATACGATCCAGAGTGATCAGATCGTAATCACCGCTTACTGCTCGGGCGAGGCCTTCGCGACCGTTATCCACCCAGTCTACTTCGAGGCCATGGTTGCTCAATTCAGCGACGATTTCCCGGGCGGTCACGGCGTCGTCTTCGATGGTCAGAATTCGGGTCATCTTGCCTGCCTGAAGGGGTTACAGCCAAAACGCCATTCTGGCTCATCTAACCTGAACAGATTCTGAAAGAATTTTCATCTGGCACTTGGCCTGGGTTGAAATGCGATTTCCCACAGAGAAATCGCATTCCAGCTTAAATTATTTAGTAACCGAAGTAGCCTGCTCTTCCTCTTTGAGCCGCTTCTTCTCTTCAATCTTCTTCAACCGGTCCCGTTCCAGTTTGGCCGTAGTGTCTTTCTCGCTGCGGATCTGCGCATGACTGAGGATAGCGAAAATGAAGCTGCCGCCGATGATATTGCCGCCCAGTGTCGGTGCCGCGAACACCAGCCAGAAGTCACTCCAGGACAACTCACCTGCAAACACCAGATAAGAAACCTCTGCCGAACCGACCACGATGTGGGTGAAATCGCCCAATGCCATCAGGTAGGTGATCAGCACGATGATCCAGATCTTGGCGGCCTCCATGGACGCAATCATCCAGACCATGGTGGCGATCATCCAGCCAGACACAATACCTTTGGAAAACATATGGGTGACGTCGTTTTCCATGACCTTACGGCCAATTTCGAGGAAGGCGTGATCGGTCTTGCTGTCGAAAATAGGCAAATGCAACATCACATAAGCCACCAGCAACGTGCCGCACAAGTTGCCGAATAGCACCACACCCCACAAGCGAAATAACCGGCCCAGATTGCTCAGGGTGGGCTGGCTCATGACCGGCAGCACCGCAGTCAGGGTGTTTTCGGTGAACAACTGCTGGCGGGCGAGGATGACCGCGAGAAAACCGGCGGAGTAACCCAGGCTGGCGATCACATGGCTGGATTCAATATCCGGCAGGCGGGATTTGAACAATCCCATGGCCATCAGCGACAGGCCCATGGTCAGACCTGCGGCCAACGCGGACCACCACAACGCGGCGACGCTGCGCTCGAGTTCGTGATCGCCCTGAATGCGGATGGTCTCGTGCAGCACCGCCGGTCGCGGTGGCTGATTCTCGTCGACTTCCCGTTCCTCTTCTGCGGACAACCCGGGTGTTCTGCCTTCTGCTTTATCGTCCATACAACATCCTTAAAATGCGAGTGAAGGCGTAGGTGTTTAAATGCTGCGCCGGGCTGATGGTTGAGACACAATCCTCCGCTGGTCGTTCGCCATTGAGCCCATCTGATTGATTAATAAAAACCAGTCTTCAAGGAGATAAACGTGACATTGCAGATTCGTGAAGCCACCCGCGCGGATGCCCAGGTAATTCTGGGCTTTATTACCGAGTTGGCTATCTATGAAAAGGCCGAGCATGAGGTTTTGGCTGACGTTGCGGATATCGAACGCAGCCTGTTTGATGAAGCATCCCCGGCCCGTGCCTTGATCTGCCTGCTGGACGATCAGCCGATAGGTTTCGCGGTTTATTTCCTCAGTTACTCCACCTGGCTGGGCCGCAAGGGGTTGTATCTTGAGGACCTGTTCGTTTCGCAGGTTCATCGCGGTGTGGGGGCTGGCAAACACCTGTTGCGCCATCTCGCAAAAATCGCCCATGACAGCGGTTGTGGACGTTTCGAATGGAGCGTGCTGGACTGGAATCAGCCTGCGATCGACTTCTACAAATCCATTGGCGCCGAGCCGCAGGACGAGTGGGTGCGGTATCGAATGGAAGGCGACACGCTGAAAAACTTCGCCCTGGGTGGGGTCTGAACCCTGACGTGACGTAGCAGTCAGACTGCTAACGTCACATCCTCAGGTATGTTTAATGCTAAGCCGTACGCTGTTCCCCGTGTTCATGGCCGCGCTGGCGAGTGTTTCTCCGGTGCAGGCTGATCAGGCGTTGCGGGTCGAGCGCCTGCAGCGCTGCGACGATTTGCTCGGGCGTGAGCGGCAGACATTCTGTATCGGTGTGAAAGGGCTCAAGTCTGGGGATGTGCAGCTCAAACTGGATGGCAAAGCGCTGCCCGCGCAGTTGTTCGAACGCGACGGTGAGCGGCTCAAATTACGCCTGACCGCTGCCGACTGGCGCAGCGGGCCGCTATGGCTGGAGCAGGGCGGACAGAGCAGCAATGCGGTCTGGCTGAGCATGGCGGGCAGTCATGTACTGGCTGCAACGCCTCAGCAGGTGGCGAAGAATATGGATGGCCTGACCAGCTATGTGGATCTGGTCAGCGTCATCATCGAGGAGAAATTCCCGGCCGCAAAAGAAGCCGAGCGCATCGCAAACAAATTCGGTGCCACGGTGGTTGGCTCGATTGCGCCACTCAATACTTACCAGTTGCGCCTGCCGGTCACTGATCTGGTGCAGCGCGACGCCATGGTTTTGCGCATTGGCAGTGAAGTCAGTGTCGACGCGGTGGTCGTTGAAGAGTCCGCTGCCGAGTCTCCGGAAGCCGAAGCCGCACCCAGCGATGGCAAACAAGCCAAACCGACCCAGGATCAGTGGGCTGCCAACCGGTTCATGGACGCAGTCAACTATTACCAGCGCAGGATTCCCGCTGTCACCTCGCCGATCAAGCCGGTGCCGATCCGCATAGGCGTCATTGAACGTGAGGTGGACTTCGATGCCCCTGACTTTGCCGACTACCTGGGCGACTGTAAATCAGGCAAGCCCCGTACCTGCCTGTATGCCCGGGATGCCAGCAAGCCTGACGGGCATGGCTCCACAGTGGCGGGGATTTTAGCGGCTGATACCGGCAAAGGTGGCAATACCGGCTTCCTTCGAGCGCTGGACGGCACGAGCCACGGCTTTGAGGTGATTGTCGAACGCAACTCAGACGCGGGCATTACTGCCAATGTCGCGGCTTCAGTGAACCTCGTGGAAGACGGGGCGAGGGTGATCAATTGGAGCTGGGGTCTGCACAGGGTCGGCGCTAAAAATGTCGAGGGCGATGAGGTGGATTCGCTGATTCGCTCCGGCATCGCCATGTCAGGTTACGAGGAATTGCTGGAGGAGTTTTTCCTCTGGTTGCGGCAAAAGCACCCTGATGTGGTGGTGATCAATTCAGCCGGTAACGGTTCTTCGTTCTCCGGCACGGATGAGTATCGACTGCCTTCGTCGTTCATCACTGATCAATTACTGGTGGTAGGCGGGCATCAACGCAGCAAGGATGATGATTTGCCTATCGATGATCCGGCCTACGTCGAGAAGCGCGAATCATCCAACGTCGATAGTCGCGTCGATATCATGGCTGCGGCCTGCACCCGCGCGTCAACCCTGACTTCGGGGGAGCAGGGCGCAGTGCATTGCGGTACGTCCTACGCCACGCCGATGGTCACCGGCATTGTTGCGGCCATGCTCTCGATCAATCCGAAGCTGACGCCCGAGCAACTGCGTATGCTGCTGCGGCGCAGTGCCATGCCCATTGGCGGCAATTTCGACTTCGAAGCGATGGACGCTGATGACCTGACGGCGCCGATTCTACCGTCGGAGCGTAACTACCAGATGGATGATAAAAACGTCGGCCGTTCAGCACGTCTGGACATGCAGAAGGCGCTGGATCTGTCGGTGAAGAGCCTCAGCCGGGAGCGTTGAGATCCTGCGGCAATCACTGATTCTGTAGGAGCCATCGGAGGTTACGACGGTCGCGATGCGGTGTGTCAGGCAGACGTTGTTCTGCCCGACACAGCCGTCCTTACGACGTCAGTAATTCACTGCTTTGAATGCGCGTCACCCCTGCCGCTGACATGTCCTGCCAGGCCTTGCCTAACGATCCATTCATGTCGATGGCGCGGCAGGCATCTTCGACGACCAGCGTAGTGAAACCCGCAGCCCGGGCGTCCAGTGCCGACCACGCGACGCAGAAGTCCAACGCCAGGCCAACCACAAACACATTCTGTACGCCGCGCTCTTTCAGGTAGCTGGCCAGGCCTGTGGGTGTCTGGCGATCGGCTTCGAGAAACGCAGAGTAGCTATCGATGTGCGAATTACAGCCCTTACGCAGAATCAGTTGCGCATGGGGCAGGTCCAGTTCGCTGTGCAACTGCGCACCATGGCTGCCCTGAATGCAGTGATCCGGCCAAAGCGTCTGTGGGCCGTAGGGCAGGGTGGTGACCTCGAACGGAATGCGCCCGGAGTGGCTGGACGCGAAGGAAATATGCCCCGCCGGATGCCAATCCTGAGTAATGACGACACCGCTGAATTGCTCGCCGAGCCGGTTGATCAACGGCACCAGCGCATCGCCCTCAGCCACCGCTAAAGCACCGCCTGGCATGAAGTCATATTGCATGTCGATGACCAGCAGCACGCTGTCGAGGCCGAATGCGTTTGGGGTCATGGTGTTGCTCCTGAAACTGTGTTGAAACGCGTCGTAGGACCAGCTAAAGCCAGTCCTGCAGTGGATTTGTTCCAGCAGCAGGATTAACCAAACACCCGAATCGGCGCTCCGGCATGCCAGGCCTGAATATCCTCAATCATCTGGCTGAAGAACATCCGGTAATTATTTTCCGTGACATAGCCCACATGAGGCGTGGCGAGCACGTTGTCCAGTTTCCGGAATGGATGCTCGACAGGTAGCGGCTCGACAGCGAAAACATCGAGTGCAGCCCCGGCAATACGCCGTTTTTCCAGGGTATCGATCAGCGCAGCTTCATCGACGATGGGGCCGCGAGAGGTGTTGATCAGGTAAGACGTCGGCTTCATCCAGCTCAATGCCTGCGCGTCTACCAGACCGCGGCTACGCTCGCTGAGTACCAGATGGATGGAAAGAATGTCCGCCTGCTCAAACAGTTCCTGCTTGCTGACATAAGTAACGCCTGACTCAGCAGCTGCTTCAGCTGTGAGGTTTTCACTCCAGGCAATGACTTTCATGCCGAACGCCAGACCGTAGCGGGCGATCCATTTACCGATACTGCCCAGGCCGAGAATGCCCAGGGTCTTGCCGTGCAAGTCACTGCCGATGCCGATCTGCCATTGGCCGCTGCGCAGCGAATTGGCTTCATTCACCAGATTACGCGTCACGCCCATGATCAGCGCCCAGGTCAACTCCGGTGCGGCGTGCTTGTAGCTTTCTGTTCCGCACACCTGAATACCTGCTTTCCCGGCGGCTTTGACGTCGATCGCAGCATTGCGCATGCCGCCAGTCACCAGCAGCTTCAGGTTGGGTAGCTGAGCCAGCAGCGCCTCATCAAATACTGTGCGCTCACGCATGACGCAAATGACATTGAAGTCTCGCAAACGCGCCGCCATGGTGGCGGTGTCGGCAGGGTAATCGTGAAGAAAACTGACTTCGCCAATGCTGTTCAATACAGACCAGTCCACCACTTCGCTGGCCACGGATTGCCAGTCATCAAGCACCGCAATTCTCGCTCGCGTCATCTCAGATTCGCCTTTATCCACGTTTTCGGGGTTGTGCCGCCACATTAGCGCCAGATTGCCGCTTAGCCAAACAGCCCGGCGGCAAGATTGATCGAGAAACCAAGGATTGCCGTGTTGAAGATAAAGCCGATCAGGCTCTGGGCCAGGACAATCTTGCGCAGGCCCGGCGTGGCGACGCCCACATCCGAGGTCTGAACGGCAACGCTAAGCGTGAAGGAGAAATACAGAAAGTCCCAGTAATCCGGATGTTTCTCACCGTCGGCAAAGCGCAAAGCAGGTTCCTTGCCTGTCCAGGTGTAGAAGAGACGGGCGTAATGCAGGCTGAAGATCACTCCGGTCATCAGCCATGAGCCCACCACGGTCAGCGCCGTGAATGCGTAGTGCAGAGCACGGTCATTGCTGGTCATTTCCCGGCTGCCGGACAGCTCCAGCGTGATCGCCGCGAGGCTGGCCAACGCCGCAAAGCAAACCGTGACGAGTACCAGCCCGGCATTTTCATCTTCGATCATGGAAATACGTTCGGCATCTGCTGCAGTGGTGCGAAAAGTGCGTATCAGAATCAGCAGCAGATAAATCCAGACGCCGACGTTCCAGGCGATCAGGCATTTGCTGGTGATGGATATCTGCGGAGCGATGATGGCTGCGGCGAAACCGCTGGCAAGGCCCAGTGCGGTGGCGATGCTCAAACGTGGGTGGGTATGAGCGATATGGGACATGGCGGGACTTCATTGCAAAGGATTCACAAACCTTAGCATGCGTCTCTGTCGCGCCATAAAAAACGACGCGCAAGGGGGTTGCGCGCCGCATGCCAGGGTTGGCAAGGTTTCTCGCTGTTTTGTAGGAGTGAACTTGTTCGCGAGACGCCAGGCCTGCCTTCGCAGATATGACGCCAGCCCAACAAGTTGGCTCCTGCAGGAATAGCGTTCGCTCAAATAATAGCGATGGGCTCAACGCACCAGACAAGGCTGTTTGTTGTTGAACTTCCAGTCCGGAATCAGGAACTGCATCGCGACACCATCATCACGGGCACCCAGGCCCATGCCTTTGTACAGTTCGTGGGCCTTTTGCACCTGGTCCATATCCAGCTCTACCCCTAGCCCCGGTTTCTTCGGAACCTGCACATTGCCACCGACGATTTTCAACGGTTCGCGGGTCAGGCGCTGACCGTCCTGCCAGATCCAGTGGGTATCAATGGCGGTGATATCGCCCGGCGCAGCAGCCGCTACATGGGTGAACATCGCCAGGGAAATATCGAAGTGGTTGTTGGAGTGCGAGCCCCAGGTGAGGCCCCATTCGTTGCACATTTGTGCCACGCGTACCGAGCCCTGCATGGTCCAGAAGTGCGGGTCGGCCAATGGAATATCCACGGACTGCAACTGAATGGCGTGGCCCATCTCACGCCAGTCGGTAGCGATCATGTTGGTCGCGGTTTTCAGGCCTGTAGCGCGGCGGAACTCAGCCATGACTTCTCGACCGGAAAAGCCGTTTTCCGCGCCGCATGGGTCTTCGGCGTAGGCCAGCACATGATGCTGATCGCGGCACAGACGAATGGCCTCTTTCAGTGACCAGGCGCCGTTTGGATCAAGCGTGATGCGGGCCTCCGGGAAGCGTTCGGCCAGCGCCGTGACCGCTTCGATCTCGGCATCGCCGCTGAGTACGCCGCCCTTGAGTTTGAAGTCCTGGAAGCCGTAACGCGCCTGAGCGGCCTCGGCCAGACGAACCACCGCCTCAGGGGTAAGCGCTTCCTCATGGCGGACGCGGAACCAGTCGTTATCTGCATCCGGTTCCTTGCGGTAATCCAGATTGGTTTTGCCTTGATCACCCACGTAGAACAGGTAGCCGAGCATTTTCACTTCGTCGCGCTGCTGGCCTTCACCGAGCAGGGCCGCAACCGGTACGTCCAGATGCTGACCCAACAGGTCCAGGAGGGCCGCCTCAAGGGCGGTCACGGCGTGGATGGTGATGCGCAGGTCGAAGGTCTGCAGGCCGCGCCCGCCGGAATCGCGTTCGGCGAAGGTTTTGCGCACGTCGTTGAGAATCTTCTGGTAGGTGCCAATCGAACTGCCTACCACCAGCTGCCGGGCGTCTTCCAGCGTCTGGCGGATGCGCTCGCCACCCGGGACTTCGCCGACACCGGTGTGTCCGGCGTTGTCTTGCAGTATGACGATGTTGCGAGTGAAGTAAGGGCCGTGCGCGCCGCTGAGGTTCAGCAACATGTCATCGTGGCCGGCGACCGGTACGACCTGCATGCTGGTAATAACGGGTGCTTTGCTCAGGTTCTGATTCATTGTTGTAGGTCCTTTTAATAGTCGTAGCGAGCGATCAAGAGTGGGCAGCCGTGGTTGCCGTTGGCTCTGCCGGACTCTTGCCGGGCTTCGGTGTGTTGCGTGCAGCGAAAACGATGATGGCGGCGATGATCGACGTGGCAGTCAGGCCGTACAGACCGCCCTGGATCGATCCGGTGTGTTGCTCCAGCAAGCCGAATGTCGTAGGTGCGACGAAGCCGCCGAGGTTACCCACCGAGTTGATCAGCGCGATCACGGCTGCTGCGATACGGGCATCCAGATACGCCTGTGGAATCGGCCAGAACAGCGAAGATGCCGACTTGAAGCCTAGTGCAGCGAAGCAAATCGCAACAAAGGCGAAGACCGGACTGCCGGTGGTGGACATGAACATCCCGGCAGCTGCAATCAGCAATGCGGCGGCGACCCATGCCTGCTGACGCTTCCACTTGGCTGACATGGCGGCGAAAGCGTACATGCCGACAATCGACAGCAACCACGGGATCGAGTTGAACAGCCCGACCTGGATGTCACTGAGGTCACCCATCTTCTTGATGATGCTCGGCAGCCAGAAGGTGGCGGCATAAATCGTCAATTGGATGAAGAAATAGATCAGGCAGAACAAAATGATCTGGCGATCCTTGAGCAGCTTGCCGATGGACGCTTTGACCGGGTTGGCGGCTTCACGGGCGCGTTGCTCTTCATCAATGGCATTGACCAGCGCGTCCTGTTCTTCACGGGTCAGCCATTTGGCATCGTGAGGCTTGGAGTCGAGCCAGAACCAGACGAAGGCGCACAGGCATACCGAGAACATGCCTTCAATAAAATACATCCACTGCCAGCCTTTCATGCCGAACCCGGTGATCTGCAGGAGCAGGCCAGAGAGCGGACCGGAAATAAGCGAGGCTATCGCAGAGCCGCTGAGGAAGATTGCGATGGCTTTACCGCGCTCAACCCCTGGCAGCCAGCGGGTGAAGTAATAGATCACGCCTGGGAAAAAGCCGGCTTCGGCAACGCCCAGCAGAAAGCGCAGGATGTAGAAGTGCGTTTCGTTCTGGATGAAGGCCATGCAGGTCGCAACGATGCCCCAGGTGAGCATGATGCGCGTCAGCCAGATACGGGCGCCGACCTTTTGCAGAAGCATGTTGGAGGGGACTTCGAAGAGGGCGTAACCGATGAAAAACAGACCGGCACCAAAGCCGTAAGCGGCGGCACCTATGCCCAGATCGTGTTCCATGTGCGATCGCACGAAGCCGATGTTTACCCGATCAATGTAGTTGACGATAAACATGATGACGAACAAAGGCAGGATGTGGCGTTTGACCTTGGAAACAGCTGAAACCAATGTCGAATTGACCCCATCACCCGCCTGGGTGTTAGACGTGTTCACAGATGAATCTCCCACTCGTTATTTTTATGCGGGTCAGGACAAGCTGCGGGCTTGTGTTGGTAGACATCATACAAGTAGATCGTTGCGGCGCAAGAGGGCAAATCAAGATTTATTGCTGCGGGTTAGCGAAAACAGTTGTGTCGTATTGCATTGCATAACGGCATGGACAAGTTGATGAGTCTTATAAAAAACCATAAATAACAGCTATTTATAGATTAATCTGCTATGTGTTCGGGGTGTGGCTTGGTGCAGTCTTTTTTGTCTGTATTCGTCTAAACCCGTTGTTTATGGCCTCTGCGGGCAACAAGCAACAGTTTTGGTTTTGCGATGTTGTCATACAAGTTAGACAAGTTGTGCGGGTTTGCTTGTATGACAAGTCACGTGGTGGCGATGCTATGATCGCGCCCAACAGGTGGGCGGCTGGCGCTCACGCGTACTTAATGTTGTTCAGGACCTGTCTCCATGCAGCAGCCCATACCTCAGCCTTCCAAGCGTCGACCCCACAGTCTGGCTACCGATCTGGTGACCGAACTGAGCCAGCGGATTCTGCTGGGCAAGATCCCGCCGGGGCAGAAGCTGCCTTCCGAAAACGAGATCGTTCGCGAGCATGGCGTCAGCCGTACGGTGGTGCGCGAGGCGATTTCGAAATTGCAGGCCTCCGGCCTTGTGGAAACTCACCATGGCGTCGGCACCTTCGTCCTTGAGCGCACCGACAAGACCGGGCTGCACCTCAAGGTCGAGACTGTTGCCGGGGTTCGAGACATCATTGAATTGCGCATCGGCCTCGAAACCCAGGCGGTCGCGCTGGCTGCGATGCGCCGCACTGAGGCGCAGCTGGCTGCCATGCGTCAGGCGCTGGATGATTATCAGGATTTGCTGGCCAAGGAAGACAGCTGCGTTGAGGCTGATCGGCGTTTTCACATGCTCATTGCCGAGGCCACAGGTAATCCGTATTACACGGAAATCATGCAGCATCTGGGCAGCGCGATCATTCCTCGCAGTCGGATTGCCGCGAGCGAGCGAGTCGGCGCCAACCTTGCCCATCATGGTTATCTGGCGAATCTTGAGCACGAAGCGTTGCTCGCTGCGATCCGCCGCCAGGACCCCGATGCCGCACGCGCTGCGATGTGGACGCATTTGAGCAACAGCCGTGAACGGCTCGCGCCGGACTAGCATTTCCGGCCGCGATGCATTGCCGTAGGAGCTGCCGCAGGCTGCGAAGCTTCATCCTGACGTACCGCGATTGCAGCCGTGGCAGCTCCTACAAAAACGGGTATTACCTGGCAAGCGCCTGCGCATCCTCCAGCACTTCCATCATCACCGTTGACTGCCAATCGAAATAAGGATTGAAGGTCAGGCGCGCATGCACCTTACCCGTCTCGCGGTAGCCCCAATCCGAGTACCACGTCTGTTCGCCTGCCAGGCACTTTTGCATGTCCGGAGTTTCCTGGCCGTTCCAGCAAATGCGTTGTGTGCCGTCTACGCCGTACAGCGGGTTATCCGGGGAGAACAGCAGGCCCATATGTGAAAACTGGCTGATTCGGTACTCGGGCAGATAGTCCTTGCGCACGAGTACTCGAGGTGTTTTTGCCGAGTCGGCCGGACTGTCGCCGTACCAGACCAGGCGACTTGCCGGGTTGCTGAAGCGCCGATTGAAGTTGTCCAGCACGTAGTGAGTGTCCAGCACCGAGTCGTGTTGGGTAATGGCGATGAACACCGGCTTGTCGTAACTGCGTTCGCTCAGCCGATCCTGTGCCAGAACGCTGCTGCGGTAGAACTGCGCAAAGCCGTTGGTGGGGACATTCAGATAGCGGACCGGCGTCTGCAGCGGACGCAAAGGATCTTTGGGGCTGGCCAGCCACGGGCGTGCCCAGGCGATCCACTGCGTTGCCCACGCATAAGCACTGTCAGAACGAAAAGCAGGGGAAAACAGCACCAGTCCGGCAATCTCGTCGTGGTCATAGGCGTAATCGAGCACCAGGTTCGCACCCGTCGAGAAACCACCGAGATAAACCTTGGGCACTTCGCGGCTGAGCGTTTGCGCCTGCTCGCGAACCACGTCCTGCCATTGCTCCAGCGTGACGTCCAGCATGTCTGATGGCTGCGTTCCATGACCGGGCAGCAACACCGTGCGCACCAGAAAACCCTGCGCGGCGAGCTTTGCGCCAATGTCATGAAATGACCAGGGTGAGTCGCCCAAGCCGTGAACCAACAGAATGCCGCCTTTCACCGTACCTGACGGTCGCCATTCCTGCGGAGCGTTCCACTGCAGCTCGTTGGCATGATCGCTGGTCTGGAAGCTTCGGTGCTGCTGTATCCACTGCAGCGTCAGTTGTCGATAGGCATCAAAACTTTGCGTGGGCTGATCACCGCTGGCTGAAGCACAGGCCTGAAGGGCAAGGAGGGCGGGGAGCAGGCATACGATTCGGTGCTTGGCCAAGATCCGGGATTCTCTGTAGCGAGTGATTGCGAGATGAGCTGCACTTTGCCACGAGCAACGCATTGGCTGCCAGCCTTTGGCAAGTCGTTACCCTGCGAGGTGGGGCAAACGTTTTGTTGCGCTTGGGACGGCCATCACAATCAGGCGCTCATCGGAACTTTCCTACTGGGTTATCAGGCCAAGGTTTTCCAGGTGCGGCCGTTATTAAATATGACACCAAGTGGAGGGCAGTGTGTTGAATATTAATGGTCTATCAAGCGGTTTTAACGGCTTCCAGCCAAACAACCTAACGATTAATCAGCAGCAAAAGGGCCTGGGTGAAAGAGTCGCGTCAGAAGCGGCGATTGCGACCGCGCCTACTGAGATAAATGAAACCCCGTTTTATCAGTACAAGAAAGAGCCTTGGCTCTCAGAGCCCGTATCCGAGTGCGTCAAAAATTTACAGGGGTATGTATTGGAGCAAAAACTGTTTGAACGCCTTCATCTGGCATCTGCCAAGCGTGCGCATGATGGTTTTATCAAAGCACTGGCGGATATTCACCCTGAGGTGGCGAGTAAGAAATTCGGCTACACGCTAGGTGCAGATGCCTCGATCAAGGTGATCGATTATGATGAAAGCCTGACTGAAGCGGACAGGGATGTACTCACGAAAGCCCTCAATGGCTTCGAGGGGTTTAAGTCTGAATTGCAACGAGTAGCAAAAAGTATGATGACGCTCATTGATCATGATGACGAGACCTTTGGCGGTCGATACACAGTAAGCATTGAAAGCTTTCAATATGTTATCGATTTTAACAAGG
This sequence comes from Pseudomonas sp. HP_14, assembly GCF_055283875.1. Classification (NCBI taxonomy): domain Bacteria; kingdom Pseudomonadati; phylum Pseudomonadota; class Gammaproteobacteria; order Pseudomonadales; family Pseudomonadaceae; genus Pseudomonas; species Pseudomonas sp. HP_14. The sequence continues at coordinate 254,544 of NZ_JBTOQI010000043.1, forward strand.
TGCTGAGGTCTAGTATCGAAGACATGCATGATGAGTGGGTTGGCCAAGTAAAAAACCATGCGGAGCAGCAGGGCTCGTCACACATCGATTTGACAGTGTGAATCGTCAGTCTGGCAGGAAACTGCCAGACTGAATTTATGTCAGTTGCGAGGACGCACTGTTTGTATAAGTCGCTGTGTGCAGATGTGTCCTAGTTTAAAAATGGGAGCCGTATTGACTGCTGTTCCAGAGAGCCAGTTGTGAATGAAGTAATCTCCCACAACGTAGTAGCTTCTCCACGTGTTGAATCCCTGTTGCTTATGAGCGAAGTCACTGGTCTGTTTTCCACCATGGCAGCGTCCTAGTTCAATTTTTCTAGAAGCCAATCCCTCTTTGTCACTGAGCAGGATTTGTTTAATGGGTGCGTGTTCCGTGCCGCGTGTCAGGCCAAAAAGCGCGACGCCGCCCTCAAGTGGAGCATCTTTCGTGTCCGTGAAGTTAACCTCAAGCAACGCTTCTTTATAAGCTTGTGTCGCCAGCCACCCCGGCTCCGAATACCCAGTAGGAATTCGGATTACCCCCGGCTCATCATGCAGATCGTACTTCTTAAGAACCGGGTACGATCCAAAACTCAGTGAATAGGGAATACTCGCTCCATGCTGCTGATTTGCGGGCGTCACGCGGATGATAATCTCGGCGCCGGGTTCGGGATTTGAAAATACTTTACTCGGCAGATTATGCGCCACCCAGTTGCCGTTCTCGTAGTACTCAACCTTCCAGGCTTGTGTGGTTGGGTTGCCACCAGGAAACATAAGGATCACGTCTTGCCCGCGCTGCGAAACAAAGCCGTAATAGTGGACTGGGTGCCTGCTGGTCAGCGCGTCATTCAAGCTGTGCAGTTTGTCTTCAAGGACGGAAAATTTCGGTTCTGAAAGTTGCTGGTCAACTGCTTGTTCAGCCGCAGTAGTTTCGCTGCCCGTAGTATGGATCGCGTCCGTCTGCTCGGTACTCGCATGGGCTCCATAGGTCAGGCCAGTCGAGATGACTGCCGGGATTAGCCATCGTTTAATATTTCTCTTTTTTAATGTGTTCATGGATGTTCTCTATTCGATTATTCAGGGCAACATGCCACTGTCAAAAACGACGTAATAGAGGTTTAAACAGAGCGTCAACTCACCGCGTTTAAAATCAGAAGTTTCCTACAGTAATTATTAGGAATGCTTGAAAGAAATGTCTGGCTGGTTTTTCGGAGTCACGTGTCGTCTGCTACTCGCGTCTCAATTATTTTCTATGGGACAGATCTCGCATACATAACCGTCGGCGACTCCCGCTAAATAGCCGTCCGCGATTACGCGCTACTGGACTTTATTCCCCGATTTACGTTTCATTGGCTGATGTGTCCCTTCAAGAGCATCTGCAATGATCGATCACGTTGACCATTTGGTCCTGACCGCCGTAAACGCCGACGCGACCACAGACTTTTACGTCCGTGTATTGGGCATGCAACTGGAGACTTTCGGTGCTGGACGCATCGCATTCAGGTTTGGCGAGCAGAAGATCAATCTGCATGTTCGGGGCGAGGAGTTCGAGCCCAAGGCGCATTTGCCGGTGCCGGGCGCTCTGGATTTGTGCTTTATCGCATCGGTGCCGCTGGATCAGGTGATCGAGCGTCTGAAGCAGGCTGACTGGCCGATCATCGAGGGACCCGTCATGCGCACCGGAGCAACCGGGTCTATACGTTCCGTGTACGTGCGCGATCCGGATTTGAATCTGATCGAGATTTCAGAACGGGTCTAAAGCGGGAGCATTGCTGCTTTCCCCGCTAATGCCTGTGCCACCGGTGTTTAATCACTCAGCTTTTTTGATCAAATCCAGAGCCTCATCAACGCCTAACGGCTGCTTCATTCGCTCTGCGAGGAGTGCCATCGGGCGTTCGTACTGGCAGGCAACTGCGGCTGCAACCAGGCCGTCTTTGCAGATCAAGGCGATGAACTCGAAGCGTTCCGGTTCGCCGTGGTAAACGATGTTATCCCACTGCTCGGCGCGGCCCAGGTAGTCGATGCGTTTGCCGAAGTGGAAGGTCCAGAAGAACGGCACATCGGCAAACTGCACATGGCCGCCGAGCATATTGTGCGCGGCGATGCGCGCCTGTTGCTGCGCCAGCCGCCAGTGCTCGATTCTAACGGTGGAGCCCGCCATCGGGAACGTTGTCATGTCGCCTGCTGCCCACAGGCTGTCGCACACCTGCATGCCTGAATCGGCAATCAAAGAGCCGTCTTCGTGACGCTCCAGGCCCTGGACGAAATCCGTAGCCGGGCGAACGCCGGTGCCTACCAGAACCAGGTCGGCGGGGAGGCGTTCACTGCTATCGAGCACCACATCTTCCAAAGCGTGTTCGCCCGTGAAGCGCATGGCTTCGACATGGGTGCGAAACAGCACGCCGTTTTGCTCATGCAGTCGGCGGATTGCGGTGCCGATACGCTCACCGAATTGCGCCAGGAAAGGCGTCTCATGGCGGGCAAGTACTGTCACCGCCAGCCCTCGTTTGCGCAACGCAGATGCCGCCTCCAGACCGATAAAGCTGTCACCGATGATCACCGCGTTTACGTCTGGCTGCGCAGCATCAAGCACCGCTGCCGCATCCTCACGGGAACGCAAGGTCAGGACTTGTGGAAGGTCCGCACCGGGCAGCTTGAGTTCTTTCGGTATGCCTCCGGTGGCGATCAAGGCCGCGTCGTAATCAATGCGCTCGTCAGTGTTGAGGGTTATTTGCTTGTTTTGTGCGTCCAGCCTGGTGACGGCTGCCTGGATGCGCTGAATGTTTTCATCAAGATAAAAACTTTCGTCGCGCAAGGCCGGCACTTCGTGCGGCTGCATGTCTCCAGCAATAACGAATTTGCTGAGGGCGGTTCGGTCATAACCCGGTTTCTCCTGCGGGTCGATCAATGCCAACTGGCCGGTAAAACCTTGCTCGCGCAGAGCAGAGGCGGAGGCCGTCCCCGCAGCACCCCCGCCGACTATGACGAAGTAGCGCCGGTCTGGCAGGGCAGCCGGACGCGATATCGGCAGCGGTTGGTCGTCGACGACCACCCGACCTCCCTCCACACTGGCCGGGTAGCGTTGCAACGAGTCCAGTGCCGGGGGCTCGCGAAGGCTCCCCTCATCGATAGCAAATGCGGCCTTGTGCCAAGGACAGATCAGGCTGCCCGAACATATCGCGCCATCGGCCAGTGGCGCACCGGCGTGGGGGCATTCGCCTTGGTATGCCCGAATCTGATCTGCAAAACGGATCAGGACAAGTTGTGTGTCGCCGATCGTGACCGGTGTCGGGCGGTCCTCCTTCAGGTCGGCAAATTGCGCAACATGATGCATTGCCATGTGTATCCCTCTCGGCTAGCAACTGTTAAGGACGCTCTTAGCGCACCAACCCCAATCGTTCATGCCACTCGGCAATTGATTCCTCGGGGTACTTGTCGAACTGTTGGTCTTTTTCATGCGCATCCACTTCGACCCAGGACGCTTTGGAATCCAGAAGCAGATGAGTGTGCTCAGGGGGTGTGGGCAGCGGGGTGTCGATGGCTGATGCAAACGGGTGAATCAGTTCCGGCCATTCGGGGCTGAACAGCCAGAGACCGCTGCCGCACAATTTGCAGAAATGCCGCTCGGCACTACTGGTGCTGATGTGATGGTCTTCGCGCATTTTTGCGTGGTAAATCGTGATGTGCTCGCGCCCTTTGATTTTCAACGACTTGGCATCACCGCCCAGGTTGATGGAGTAACCGCCACCGCCTTGGGTCTTGCGGCATATCGAGCAATAGCAGCGTTGATAGGGATAGGGATGGGCGCTGTTCAGGCTGAATTCGACTTCGCCGCAATGGCATGAACCTTCCAGATGCATGACTGAATCTCCTTTAAAAGAGACACGGATCACCGTGTCATTTTTGAGGCCGTTATGGTCTAGACACACAGGTTGGCGGTTTGCTCTAAGACATTCGTCGGATAGCTAAAAGCTGATGTGGGACAGCCCCGCAAATAATTGTTGTCGTTAGTCTCAAGGACCCTCAAGAAGGCGATTGGCCAGTCGATAGCTAGAGTTGTCCTACAACTTTTTGCTGCACAGTCTGACCTTCCTGCCAATAAAAAGAGCTCCCGTCATGAACCTACGCAATTTGACTATCGCCCGCCGAGCCGGTCTTGGCTTCACGCTCATCTCGTTGCTGGTCGCCTTGCTCGGCTGGTTTGCCATGGTTCAGATGTCGACGATTCGGCAGAGTGAAGTCGCCGTTGAAACCAACTGGCTGCCCAGCATGCGTGTCATTAGCGATATCCGTGAAAACATGCTGCGCATTCGCACGATCTCTCTGCGCATGGCTCTGGATCCGGATCCAAAAAACATCCCGACGTACCGCAGCCAGCTCGACGTGCGGAATCAGGACTTGAACAAGAAGCTCGATATTTTCGCTTCGTTCGTGGATACCCCCGAAGAAAAAGTACTCAGCGACCAGTTCCGGGTGACGCTGGCCGAGTACCAGAAAGCGCTGGATAAGTCGTTTGTGATCGCCGCACAAAATGACCGGGATGCGCTGAACAAGCTACTGCTCGTAGACATGAAAACCATCGTTGATGGCTCCGGCAAGCAACTGGCCGACTTGGGCGATTTCTACGCCCAGCACGTTGACGCTGAAGGCAAGGCTGCCGAAGAGCAGTACGAGAAGTCGCGCAACATCGTCTTCATCTTCGTGATCCTTGCCGGTCTGGGTACAGTCGCTCTGGCCTTGCTTCTGACCCGCAGCATCGTGCGCCCGCTGGAAGTGGCAGTAACCGCTGCTGAGCATGTAGCCAACGGCGACCTGACCCAACGCATTACAGTGGATGGCAGCGATGAAGTGACGCGCCTGCTGGTGGCGCTGGACAAAATGCAGGGCAATCTGCGCTCGGCCATGCAACACATCGGCAGCTCCGCAACACAGTTGGCCTCGGCGGCTACCGAGCTGAACTCGGTCACTGAAGACAGCTACCGCGGCCTGCATCAGCAGAACGCCGAAATCGACCAGGCCGCGACCGCGATCAACGAGATGACTTCGGCCGTGGAAGAGGTGGCGCGTAACGCTGTATCCACCTCTGATGCATCGAACCATTCCAACCGGTCGGCTCAGGCAGGGCAGGCGCGCGTAGTGGAAACCGTGCAGTCGATCCAGACCCTGACCGATAACGTCCAGGCCACTTCGGCGCTGGTCCAGAGCCTGGCGGATCAGTCTCAGGATATCGGCAAGGTGCTCGACGTTATTCGCTCCATTGCGGAACAGACCAACCTGCTGGCCCTCAACGCTGCCATTGAAGCAGCACGTGCGGGCGAGTCCGGCCGTGGTTTCGCTGTAGTGGCCGACGAGGTGCGTGCGCTGGCGCATCGCACTCAGCAGTCCACTCTGGAAATCGACAAGATGGTCAGCGCCATGCGCAGCGGTTCCGCTCAGGCGCTGGAATCGATGTTGACCAGCAGCGAGCGCGCCAACGAAACGCTGACCCTGGCCCAGGGTGCCGGTGAATCGCTGACCGATATCACTTCGTCCATCAATCAGATCTCCGAGCGTAACCTGGTCATCGCCAGTGCCGCGGAAGAGCAGGCTCAAGTGGCGCGGGAAGTGGATCGCAACATCGTCAACATCCGCGATCTGTCCATGCAGTCGACTCAGGGTGCCAACCAGATCAGCGCGTCCAGCAACGAACTGTCGCGTCTGGCGGGTGACCTGAATCAGGTGGTGGCGCGCTTCAAGGTCTGATTCGCTGCTGTCTGGTCGGCGCGCTTGCCCATGGCGGGTCGTGCCGGGCATGATTCGCCTCTGCTCAATGACAGAGGCGAGACAGCTTCATGGACAATAAGAACAATCTTTTCAGCAGTTGGCTCCGTGCGCCCGGACATCATGAGTGGCTGGCCCGTGAAGGTAATCGGCTGCTGACTTTCGCCAAGGCCTCACGGCTGCCCCAAGGGTTTGGCAACCTCGATGAGCGCGGCGTCCTGCCTGCAAACGCTCAAGCCGAAACCATGAATACCGCGCGTATGACCCACAGTTTTGCCATGGCTCATGTGCGAGGCATACCTGGCTTCGCGGCACTGGTAGACCACGGAGTTGCATCATTGCGTGGGCCGTTGCGTGATGCGCAGCACGGTGGCTGGTTCAGCGGTCCGTTGACTGAGCAGAGCAAGGCTGACAAGCAGGCTTATCTGCATGCCTTTGTGGCGCTGGCGGCTAGTTCAGCAGTGGTCGCGGGGCGTCCCGGTGCCCAAGCATTGTTGTCGGATGTCATTGAAGTCATTCAGCGTCGTTTCTGGAGTGAGGAGGAGGGCGCGATGCGTGAGTCCTTTGCTCGCGACTGGACGCAAGAGGAAGCGTATCGCGGTGCGAACAGCAATATGCACAGCACCGAGGCCTTTCTCGCCCTTGCCGATGTCACCGGTGATGCCCAGTGGCTGGATCGGGCATTGCGGATTGTCGAACGGGTTATTCATGGTCACGCTGCTGACAATGATCATCAGGTGGTCGAGCACTTCAGCCAGTCCTGGCAGCCTTTACCGGATTACAACCACGATAACCGGGCCGATGGTTTCCGCCCGTACGGCACGACGCCGGGCCACGCCTTCGAGTGGGCAAGGCTGTTGCTGCATCTGGAAGCAGCGCGTCAACGTCTGAAACTGCCGACTCCGGCCTGGTTGCTTGCCGATGCGCGCCAGCTGTTTGCCAATGCCTGCCGCGATGCGTGGAATGTCGACGGCTTGCCGGGCATTGTCTACACCCTGGATTGGCAGAAGAAACCGGTGGTTCGTCATCGCCTGCATTGGGTCCATTGCGAAGCCGCCGCTGCCGCCGCCGCGTTATTGCAGCGCACCGATGAAAAGCAGTACGAAGACTGGTATCGCTGTTTCTGGGAATTCAACGAAACGTTATTCATTGATCGCGAACTGGGCAGTTGGCGTCATGAACTCAACGAGCTCAATCAGCCCAGTGCGGATATCTGGCCAGGTAAACCGGATCTGTATCACGCCTATCAGGCGACCTTGCTGCCGGTATTGCCGTTGGCCCCGAGTCTGGCGAGTGCGCTGGCGGGGATAGGGTGATTCAATGCGGTGCGGGTCTGCTGTCAACGACAATGCCGCCCAGACCAAGCACCGCTCTCATCAAACATAAAATAACCATCTGAATCTAAATGCTTTTTCTGTAGGCGTGACCGGGGTGGCGCTCCACCTTGCTCGCGATAGCGTCAGGTCAGACGATATCTTCTAAACAGATCTACCGCTATCGCGAGCAAGGTGGAGCGCCACCCCGGTCACGCCTACAGGTATATGTTTGCTGCGCGACGGGAGATCTCCCACAAAGGATCATCGCCAACAGATTGCCGACCTCACCCTAATCCCCCATCTCCAGCTCCACCCATGTCGGCGCATGATCACTGGGGTGGGGTTCATTCCTCGGCCAGTGATCCACCCCGGCGCGTTCGAGCCGGGCGCTGGTTTGCGCATTGAGCAGCAAATGGTCAATCCGCAAGCCGGAGTTGCTTTCCCAGTGTTTGCGAAAATAATCCCAGAAGGTGTAAATCCGCTCGTCCGGGAAACAGGTGCGCAATGCATCAGTCCAGCCCTGACTGAGGAGCCGCTGGAAGCACTCACGACTTTCTGGTTGCAACAACGCATCCTTGAGCCATGACCGTGTGTTGTAGATGTCTTCGTCGGTCGGTACCACGTTGTAGTCACCTGCCAGCACCACCGGATGCCCGCTGTCATAAAGCGCCCCGGCATGCTCGATGAGCTTTTCAAACCAGGCCAGTTTGTAATCGAATTTGGGCCCTGGCTGCGGATTGCCGTTGGGCAGGTACAGGCAACCGACAATCACGCCATGTGCGGCCGCTTCTATGTAGCGGCTCTGGCTGTCTTTCTCGAAGCCTGGCAGACCGCGACGTACCTCCAGCGGCTCCATGTCCCTGGCGAGAATGGCCACGCCGTTCCACGACGGCTGGCCTTGCCAGATCGCACCGTAGCCAGACTCACGAATTTCATTGATCGGGAAGGCGAGGTCGGCGGCTTTCAATTCCTGCAGGCACACCACGTCGGGACTCTCGCGCCGCAGCCAGTCCAGCAGGATCGGCAAGCGGCTGCGGATGCCATTGATGTTAAAGGTGGCGATTTTGACGGTGCTCACGGTGGTCCTCTCAAAAGACGCAGTGATTAACTGTTTGAGAGGCGCCAGCGCGATAGATTCAATGGATCAAGGGCGATCAGTGCGAATGCACGCCCTTGTCAGTCAGGCGGATTATTTGCCGCGCAAGGAATGCGCCGGTGAGGATGACGCCGATCAAGCGCAGTGTCTGCATGGCCAGTACGAAGCCAACATCCGAATGGGTATCAATGGCTATGATCGCCATCGCGTCCAGGCCGCCGGGGCTGGTAGCCAGGTAAACCGATAGAAAATCCTTGTCGAGCATGACCGCAATCAACCAGGCCGAAAGTGCGCAAAGCACAATCAGCAGCATTGAGCCAAGAATCATCGCTGGCATGCGGCGCCATACATAGCGGATGGTCGGGCGGTCGAAACGCAGTCCGACGTAGCTGCCAATGGCGCCATAGGCCAGCGTCAGCATCCAGGTGGGCAAGGTGATTTGCAGCAGCCCGCTCAGTTGCAGAGCGCCACCAATCAGCAGCGGCCCCATCAACGCACCCGCAGGGATTTTACTGGCGACGATAATGCCGAACACGATCACCGCAAGGCTCAAGGCAAAGTTCAGCAGATTGATGCCTTGCAGCTCCACCTGGGCGCTGTGTGCTTCGGTACCGCCGCCTTCCACGCCGATCATCCGGCTGACGACGGCCCCGACCATGACCACGCAGACCACCCGCACATATTGCATGGTGGCTACCACCCGCGAGTCGGCGCCATAGTCTTCCGACATCGCCACCATCGCTGAGGCTGCGCCGGGCGATGTGCCCCACGCCGCGGTGCTGCCCGCAATTCCGGCATAACGCACCAGGCAAAGGCCGACCCCGGCACTGAGGAGCACTGTGAGTGCGGTCGCAAACAGCATGACGTGCCAGGAGTGTAACGCGGTGATCAGTACGGCCATGGTCATCGAGTGTGCAATCAGTACGCCGACCGTACCTTGACCCAGGCGGAACAGGTTTTTATTCAGGCGGATGTTCGCGCCCATCACCCCGAATCCTATCGCCACCAACATGGGGCCAAGGAACAGTGCCGCGGGCATTTGCCAATATTTGAGAAGTTGTCCAGCAGCACCTGCAAGCAAGATCAGGCCCAACCACTGAACCGGTTTTGGAAGGGTATGCAGCGAAAAGCCAGAGGCGCATGACAAGGGGTGGGGCTCCGCAAGGCGAGCGAGACAGGACGCTCGTACGACGAAAGTATCGACACTTCAATCGATCAAGTCTATTTTCTAATAGTCATGAATTGATAACTTTGGTTGATGAATTATGGATCTCCGCGATCTTGCCTATTTTGAAACGATTGCCGAACTCGGCCACCTTGGGCGTGCTGCGCAGAAACTCAACCGCAGCCAGCCCGCGCTGACGAAAAGCATTCAGCGTCTGGAGGAGTCGTTTGGCACTCGCTTGTTTCAGCGCGACGGTCGCCGTATCAAGCTGACTCCGGTTGGGGAGCTGCTGCAGGCACGGGGCAAGGTGCTGCAGCAGAGCATCGCCCAGACCCAGCGCGAGGTGCGCGATTTTGCCAGTGGTGCTGTGGGAAACATACGCGTGGGCTGCGCGTCGACCATGGCCGAATACTTGCTGCCGAAGCTGACGTCAGCGCTGTTGCAACGCGCCCCGGATATCACCTTGAAGATGGTTATTGGTCAGGACGACCTGTTACGTGAGTCCCTGCGCTCCGGACAGCTGGACATGATTATTTGTGCGCTGATTACTGACGATGAGCAGTTCGAAAGTTTTGCGATTCTGAAAGACGAAGCGGTTGTCATCGCCAGCAAGGATCATCCGATCTTCAAGACTCGCTATACGATGGCCGACCTCTGCGCGTATCGCTGGGTGCTGCCGCCAGCCAGCGTAACGTCGCGAAAATGGCTGGATCAGGCATTCACTGCTCAACAATTACCGCTACCTGTCGCTCAGATCGAAGCCAACTCGATCCCGCTATTGCCTGGGCTGATCGAGCGCACCAGCCTGCTGAGCTTCACCGCACGTGAGACCCTCCAGTTCGGCAACAACATGCAACATTTGCGCGAAGTCGTGGTGAAGGAAACCACCATGAAGCGCACCATCGGCTGCACAGTCCGTAAAGGCGGGTATCTATCGCCCGCAGCGCAAGCCATGGTGCAGATGTTACGTGACAGCAGCGGAGAATTTTTGAGCTGGAGCTGACACAGCTAGCTCCATTTTCCTACAGGCTGGGTTAGCCTGTGCTCATGCAAGCACGCTGGTGGCGCTGGCACAGAGAAATGATCAGGAGAGCAGTAGATGCAGACACTTTCACCGTTTTACATGCAGGTCACTTCCGCGCATTTTTATGCATGTGCAGACCATCATTTTGGTGGTGATCAATCGCCGCTGAACGATGCCGATGCGGATGAAGATACTGACCCGGAAGGTTATCTGGACCTGGATGTGCTGGGGCTGGACGAATTCAGCGACTCGGACAAGCTGGACCCGATTTTTAGCAGCGACGTGGGTTCTTCATCGGTGAACTGAGTGTTCCAGTTGCACTTACGAGGCCAGCGAAGGCGGTCTGTCTGATACTCCGCCTTCGCTGGCCTCGTAACCTCGGTGAGCTCCTACAGATCCAGTGTTAGCTCCTACTGATCGGGCATTTGTCTTGCCAGATACAGCGACAAGGCCTCGACCGCCAATTCAACTGTCGAACTCGAACCGGCCCAGGTGCAAGCCAGCATCAAGTTTCTCGGCAGACCGAAATCCTCCACTGCATACCCGTGTTCGTCATAACCATTCACGTCGTGCGGTACCAGATCTCGTAGCGACTCCACCGGGTCGAAATAAACCCACACGGGCTTGTTCAGCGCGATTGCCATGCCGACTTCAAACGCCGTCCCGGAATCCGGTTCAAGACCGCGGAACACATTCAGGTTGGCCAGCACCGCCGTGCTGCGCTGAATCATGGCGATGTTCATCGAGCAGATCAGTTGCGCGGTTTCCTGAGCAGAGAGATCGGTGGGTACTTCATTGTCGATGGGGTACAAGCCTTCCAGGCTGTGAGCGGTACACAAGGCCTTGAGGTATTGACCATGCTCAATGGCATCTGCCCGAAATACATCGAAGCCGGCCAGATAAATCTGCGGTGCAGTGGCAATCTGCATTGTCGATTTCCTGCGTAACAGTGAGGAATATCGATTCTAGCGCTTCATACATCGGCAAACCGTAAGCCATTTATCGGAGGGGCTGATTCAACACTGGAATCTGTATGTATAAACAGTATCCTTGCCGGTATGTCTGACTGGTTGCGAACCCCTGCTGTGAACACGTCACCCCTGGAAAATCCGTTCTACTACCTTGAGAACTTCCGTCAGGTGCTGGCCTGGATCGGGCAGCGCTATGCTGACTTGCTGGATGAGCAGGAACAGGAATTCATTCGCTGCTTTGCGCAATTGCCGCAACCGGCTCAATGTCTGCTGGTGCGCATGGTCATGCGCAAAGGCGAGCTGTTTCGCTCCAGCAAACTGGATTACCCCGAGCTGGGTGACACGCGTGAGGCGGTGCAACCGCTACTGATCAACGGCTGGGTTGACCCGCGCCCGGCGATCAGCCTCGAACAATTGTTTGTTCTATTGCGCAAGGCCGAACTGGCGGCCTGCTTCAAGGCGCACGGTGTTCGCGGCACGGAGCGAAAGCACGAACTGTTGGAGCTGTTACAACCCCACCATAAGATCGCGCAACCCCTGGACAGCTGGCACGCTGATCTGGACGAAACGATTTTCGCCCTGCGTGTGATGCCGCTTTGTGATCGTTTGCGCTTGCTGTATTTCGGCAATCTCTACCAGGAATGGTCCGAGTTTGTACTGGCGGATCTGGGCGTGTATCGCTACGAAAAGGTCGAGTTCTCGCTGGACTCCCGGGCCATCAGTGACCGGGCGGATATCGATACCTGCCTTGAGTTGCACGCCTGCCGTCAGGCGCTGGATGAGGGCGTGGCACTGGAGCCCCTGGCTTCACGCGCCATGGCTATCTACACCCGCAATCCCTGGCTCGAGATGCGCCGCAGCAAGACACTGTTTCAGATCGGTCAGCAGGCCGAGCGTGAGCAGGACTGGCAGCTGGCGTTGAGCGTGTACGAGTGCAGCGACTACCCCGGCGCTCGCTCCCGGCGCATTCGGGTGCTGGAACGCTGCGAGGACTATAGCGCCGCCATGGTGTTACTCGAGCAGGTGCAAGCCGCGCCGCGAAGCGATGCCGAGCAGCAGCACGCACGTCGGGTATTGCCGCGCCTGCAGCGCAAGCTTGGGCTTATCGATAAGGTCCGAAGGGTCACGCGTAAAGTCGAACGTCTGGATGTCAGCGTGCCGCAGCGCTCTGACCTGACAGTGGAACAGATGGTCCAGCAGCATCTTGCGCAGGAGGGCAGTGAGGTTTACTACGTCGAGAATACCTTGATCAACTCGCTGTTCGGTCTGCTCTGCTGGCCAGCCATCTTCGCCCCGTTGCCGGGTGCATTTTTTCATCCCTTTCACAGCGGCCCGAGCGATTTGCACAGCCCGGATTTCTACACGAGGCGCGCCGGGCTGTTCGATGCTTGTCTGGCACAGCTTGATTCCGGCACTTGGCAGGACACCGTTCGTGAGTGCTACCAGAGTAAGTTCGGCCTGCAGTCGCCTTTCGTGTTCTGGGGCGCTTTGACGCCCGATTTGCTAGAGCAGGCGCTGCACTGTCTGCCGGTCGAGCATCTACGGCACTGGTTCAGGCGGCTGTTACTGGACATCAAGGCCAACCGGACCGGTATGCCGGACCTGATTCAATTCTTCCCGGCGCAACGGCGTTATCGAATGATTGAGGTCAAGGGGCCGGGTGACCGGTTGCAGGATAACCAGCTGCGCTGGCTGGACTTCTGCGCCGAGCACGGCATGCCGGTAGTGGTGTGTTATGTGCAGTGGGCAACCCCTGTGATGCAGGAGCCTTGTGAAGAGATTCACTGCCACATCAACTAACGGGTTTAACACTCCGTAATGGCCTGCAAACCGCTTCTGTTGGAGCGAGGCTTGCCCGCGAAGAACGATAACGCGTGTTGTCTGACATACCGCGTCACCGGGTTCGCGGGCAAACCTCGCTCCAACAGGGAATGCATCAGAGATCAGCCACCACTGCCCGACCCGCCAGCGCCGCCCGAATTGCCGCCCTTGCTACCTTCGCTCTTGTTCTGATCATTGGGTATCCCGTTACCTGTACCGGTAGCGCCATCGATTTTGGGTTCCGGGTCCATGCCCTCGACGCCAGGGGAGGTACCCGGTGGGTTGGTGCTGGTGCCATCAGTATTCTTTTTCTCCATACCGCTGGCGGGTGTTTTAGGGGTTGTATCCACCGGGTTGGTCGGTCCGGTTGAGCCTGCGAACGCCGAGCCTGTGACCGCACTCAGTAGCCCCGCAAGCATCAGGGCAGTCATTTTATTTTTGTTCATCAGATGAATCTCCATTGTTAGGGGCGATACATCTTTTTGGTGGCGGGAAGGGACGATAGGTGCCGTGCATGCCGACCAATGGTGTGGATGTGGCATCTCTCGTCTGCAAAATTCCTGTCGTCAAAATGCAACATTCAGGGCCGCGGAACCTGAAGACAGTCAGCATTTCAGCGATATGGCTGGCTCAAAGCTATTATTCCGAAAATTTCTCGCCCATATCTGCGTAACCCCGGTTTTCATTGGGCGAAACACGAAGTTACGCATTCACTCCCCCTCAGAAAAACCTACAAAAAAGCCCCTTTGTGACACAACTCGACTGATTGTCATGAAACCGCAACATTCCGAGGATTAAATCCGCATCGGGCCTTCCCATGGATGGGCCACCAAATTTCCCTTGTTGAGGTATCGCCGTGATTCTGCTGACTAAAAAACGCTTGTCGGTTCTGCTCGCTTCGATGTGCCTGAGTGGCATGGCCCATGCGGTAGACGTAACAGGCGCTGGTTCGAGTTTCGTCTTCCCGGTTATCTCCGCGTGGTCGCAGAATTACAGCAAGTCTGCCGACAACCGCATCAACTATCAGTCGATCGGTTCTGGCGGTGGTATCGCTCAGATCAAGGCTGCAACTGTAGACTTCGGCGCTTCCGACGCTCCTCTGTCCGCAGAAGACCTGGCTGCTGGTGGTCTGGGTCAGTTCCCGAGCGTGATCGGCGGCATCGTGCCAATCATCAACGTTGAAGGCATCGAGCCTGGTCAACTGAAGCTTGATGGTCCAGTACTGGCCAAGATCTTCATGGGTGAGATCAAGAAGTGGAACGATCCAGCGATCGTTGCCTTGAACCCAGAGCTCAAAGACAAACTGAAAGACCAGAACATCACCGTTGTTCACCGTTCGGACGGCTCGGGCACTTCGTATAACTTCACCAACTACCTGAGCAAAGTCAGCCCGGAGTGGGCTAAAGAACTGAAGTTTGGTTCGACCGTTCAATGGCCAGCCGGTGTAGGCGGCAAGGGTAGCGAAGGCGTTTCGGCTTACGTTAAGCAGATCAAGGGTTCGATCGGCTACGTTGAGCACTCCTACGCTGAAACCAACAAACTGTCTTACACCCAGTTGAAGAACGCTGCGGGCAAGTTCATCAAGCCAGACGCCAAGGCCTTCGCTGCCGCAGCTGACACTGCTGACTGGAACAGCGTTAAAGACTTCAACCTGATCATGACCAACGCTCCGGGCGAAACTGCATGGCCGATCACGGCTACCACCTGGATCATCATGTACAAGAAAGCCAAGAACGCAGAGCAAAGCGCTGCTGCTTTCGACTTCTTCAAGTGGTCGCTGGAAAACGGTCAGAAACAAGCTGAAGACCTGTCCTACGTAGCACTGCCGAAAGCCCTGGTTACCAAGGTTGAGGACTACTGGAAAACCGAGTTCACCAAGTAATTCGACGTTTCTCCGGCTCACCCCTGTCATCGCTGCCCGATGACAGGGTTTCTTTGCGAGTGGACCCAAGATGACTGAAAACACCCAATATTTGTCCGCTGCGATCCCTGCTTCCGTCACTGAAGGTGAACGCCGCGCGGCCCGTGATCAGCGTCATGATCGCTGGTTCAAACGCGTCATGGGCGGTTCGGCGATGCTGGTTCTGGCATTGCTCGGCTGTATCGCACTTTCGACCTTGTGGGGCGGCAGCCTCGCATTCCAGACCTTCGGTTTCGGTTTTTTAACCAGCACCGAATGGAACGTGGTCGACGGCAAGTTTGGTGCACTGGTGCCGATCTACGGTACGTTGGTCACCTCTTTTCTGGCTTTGCTGATCGCCGTTCCGGTGAGCTTCGGCATCGCGATTTTCCTGACTGAAGTAGCGCCGCCATGGTTGCGACTGCCGATTTCTTCGGCTATCGAGTTGTTGGCGGGTATTCCTTCGATCATCTACGGCATGTGGGGCCTGTTCGTGTTCGGCCCTTATATGGCTGAACATATTGCACCGTGGATCAATGACAACCTGGGCGAGCTGCCCTTTATCGGCACGATGTTCCAGGGGCCGCCACTGGGTATCGGCATGCTCACCGCCGGTATCGTGCTGGCGATCATGATCACGCCGTTCATTACCTCGGTGATGGTCGAAGTATTCAAAAGTGTCCCTACCACCCTTAAAGAGTCGGCGTACGCGTTGGGCGGCACGACCTGGGAAGTGGTCTGGGACATCGTTCTGCCGTACACCCGTTCCGCCGTTGTCGGTGGCATCTTCCTCGGCCTCGGCCGTGCGCTGGGGGAAACCATGGCGGTGACCTTCGTACTGGGTAACTCCCACCAGTTCTCGGCGTCGTTGATGATGCCAAGTAGCTCGATTGCTTCGGTAATCGCCAACGAGTTCAACGAGGCTTACACCGACTTGCATCGCTCGTCGTTGATTGCCCTGGGCTTCCTGCTGTTCGTAGTGACTTTCATCGTGCTGGCTCTGGCTCGCATCATGCTGTCGCGTCTGTCCCGCAAGGAGGGGTTATGAGTAAGGAAGTGACTGGCAACGAGAGCCTTTATCGGGTTCGCGACTTGAAGAACAAAGCAGCAATGGTCCTTAGCTGCGCCGCGACGGCTTTCGGCCTGTTGTGGCTGGTGTGGATCCTGCTGACCACCATCATCAATGGTGTGGATGCCTTGAACTTTCGACTGTTCAGCGGCATGACTCCGCCGCCTGGCGTTGAAGGCGGTCTGGCCAACGCCTTTTACGGCAGCGTGCTGATGTCCGGCATCGGCCTGTTGATCGGGACGCCGATTGGCCTGATGGCTGGTGTCTGGCTGGCAGAGTTCGCCCGCTACTCGAAACTGGGTAACGCGGTCCGCTTCGTCAACGACATCCTGTTGTCGGCTCCCTCCATCGTGCTGGGCCTGTTTGTGTACACCGCGGTGATTCTGCCCCTCAACGAATGGACGGATCACAAGGTTGGCTTTTCGGCGATTGCCGGTGCCCTGGCGTTGGCTTTGCTGGTAATCCCCGTGGTGGTGCGTACCACCGATGAAATGCTTCAGTTGCAGCCTTCGACCATGCGCGAAGCCGCGCTGGCGCTGGGTGTGCCGCAGTGGAAGCTGACCCTGCAGATCGTACTGCGTGCTGCCAAGGCGGGTGTGGTGACAGGTGTCTTGCTGGCGCTGGCCCGCATCACTGGCGAAACCGCGCCGTTGTTGTTTACCGCGTTCGGCAACCAGTTCTGGAGCAGCGATCTGCTCAAGCCGATGGCCAGCGTACCGGTCGTGGTGTTCCAGTACGCCATGAGCCCGTTCGACGATTGGCACTCTCTGGCCTGGGCTGGCGCTCTGGTCATGACACTGTTCGTGCTGATCCTCAGCCTCGCTTCCCGCTTAATTCTTTTGCGCAATAGGGCGTCTTGATGAATAACCTTTCCCTTGCCAATGAAAAAACCAAGATTCAAGTTCGTGGTCTGGAGTTTTTCTACAACGAACAGAAGTCGCTGAAATCCATCGACATGATCATCCCGGAAAAACGCATCACCGCGATCATCGGTCCGTCGGGTTGCGGCAAGTCGACCCTGCTGCGCGTGTTCAACCGTATTTACGCGATGTACCCGAAGCAGGAAGCCAAGGGTGAAGTGCTGCTGAACGGTGAGAACATCCTGGCGCCGGGTTATTCGATGAACCGCCTGCGTAGCCACGTGGGGATGGTGTTCCAGAAACCTGTGCCGTTCCCGATGTCGATCTTCGACAACATTTCCTACGCCATCAAGCATCATGAAAAGCTGTCGCGCCGTGAAATGGAAGACCGCGTGGAAGAGGCTCTGCGTGGTGCTGCGCTGTGGGACGAAGTCAAAGACAAACTCAACAAGAGCGCCACCGGTCTGTCTGGCGGTCAACAGCAGCGTCTGTGCATTGCCCGCACCATCGCGCTGCGCCCGCAAGTCCTGCTGCTCGACGAGCCGACTTCAGCGCTGGACCCGATCTCTACCGGGCGTATCGAGCAACTGATCACTGAGCTCAAAGAGCAGTTCACGGTGATCATCGTGACCCACAACATGCAGCAGGCTGCGCGTTGCTCGGATTACACCGCGTTCATGTTCATGGGTGAACTGATCGAGCACGGCGATACCGACACCATCTTCACCAAGCCATCCAAAAGCCAGACTGAAGACTACATCACCGGCCGTTTCGGCTGATTCTCCAACGTTCGCATCTGACCTGTAGGAGCGACCGGGGTGGCGCTCCACCGAGCACCGCGAGGCCGCGATAGCGCGCTGTATCAGAAAAAACGCTATCGCTGCCTCACGGTGCTCGTGAGTTCCTACAGAAAAGCATCCCAAATCAAATAGTTATTCTTTTTTTTGATGAGGGTGTGCCAAGTTTTTGAATTCCCAGAGTTGTTGATCCTTTCAGAGAATCGGGGAGAACTTGTCGCGGTCTCCCATGAATTCTTCCAGTCTTTTGCGTAACCACCGCTCTGCCGGGTCGGTGTCCATGATGCTCAGCCAGGTCATGGACAGTTCCAGATTCGGTGTGATGAAGGGCAGGGGTTCGCCGTATAGTTGGCCGGTATTGATCATTGCCTGAGTCAGGTGGTCCGGCAAATTGCACAACAAATCAGTGCCCGCCATCAGTGCGGGCAATGTGCTGTATTGCGGCACTGACAGTACGGCCTTGCGTTTGCGACCAATCGCGTCCAGCCATTCATCGGCGAAGCTGCTGATATTGGCTACGTGAGAGACCACCACATGCGGGCGTGCGCAGTATTCGTCCAGCGTCATCGGCGTTGCCGATTTGTCGGCGCGTACCACCATCGGCTGTATGGAACGCAGCAGTTTTCGCTTGGCGTTGGCGGGCAGCTCCTGAGTCAGGCATACCCCCACCGTGATTTCGCCGGACATGAGCAACTCGGAGATATTCCAGTAGTTGACCTGTTTGATGACCAGTACAACGCCGGGGGCTTCTTCGCGGATGGCGCGTAGCAGGGCGGGCATCAGGCTGTATTCGACGTCATCGGATAGACCGATGCGAAAGGTCATGTCGCTGCTCGCAGGGTCGAAATCCCGGGTGAGGCTCAGGGCGACCGACATTGCATCGAGTGCCGGGGACAGGTGATGAATGATTTCCTGTGCCCTGGCGGTGGGTTCCATCCGGTGACCGACGCGGATGAACAGCGGATCATTGAACAGCGCCCGCAACCGGTTGAGGGCGGCGCTGATCGTTGGTTGGCCGAGGAATAGTTTTTCGGCGGCGCGAGTGACGTTGCGCTCTTGCATCAAGGTTTCGAAAACCACCATCAGATTGATGTCGGCCTTGCGCAGTTCGTTTCGGTTCATTGGGCTCGCGATCCGGGAGGGCTTTTAGCGTTGTGGGGTCAAACTAGCAGTTACATGCTGTAACGCTCAAGCTGCGTGTTGGGTTTGGGTTTGGGTTTGGGTTTAGTGTCGATACCAGGTTTTGGGGGTATATCCGGTATTGCGGTTGCTGCTGTTATTGGTTACGCCCTTACGGCGCCTCACTTTTGGGCCGGCTTCCGGCTCCTTTCAAAAGTGAGGCGCTGTAAAAGCGCAACCAATTGCAGCCGTAACGCAGCAATGGATACATACACAGGCCAAACAGAAACAGCCCATTACAACTCCACACCCACTCCCGCACTGAACTTCAACGAAGCCCCCCGGGTCAGCTTTACATGCTGACCTAGAGGGCTCGAATCCATGCATATCTCACTGGAACACCAAGTCGCATTGGTCACAGGGGCCAGCTCCGGCCTCGGCGCAGGGGCTGCAAAAGCATTGGCAGCAGCGGGGGCTGCAGTTGTCATCAACTACAACTCCCATGCCGAACCCGCCGAAAAACTGGTCGATCAGATCATCGCTGCAGGTGGCAGGGCGCTTGCAATCGGGGCCGATGTGTCGAAGGAAGACGAAGTCGAGCACCTGTTCGCCAAAACACTGGAACACTTTGGCCACCTGGACATTCTGGTAGCCAATTCCGGGCTGCAAAAAGATGCCTCCATCGTCGACATGAGCCTCGCTGACTGGAACAAGGTCATCGACGTCAACCTGACTGGACAATTCCTCTGTGCACGTGCCGCGCTGCGTCAGTTCATCCGCCAAGGTATGCGTCCTGACATCTCACGGGCCATGGGCAAGATCATTCACATGAGCTCAGTGCACCAATTGATCCCTTGGGCGGGACATGCCAACTACGCCGCGTCCAAAGGCGGTGTCGACCTGCTGATGCGCAGCATTGCTCAGGAAATGGGCGAGCAGCGAATCCGCGTCAACAGCATTGCCCCCGGCGCGATTCGTACCGCAATCAACGAAGAGGCCATGGCAGGCGACAAAGAGGCCGAGCTCTTGAAACTGATTCCCTACGGTCGGGTCGGTGATGCCGAGGATGTGGCCAATGCAGTGGTATGGCTGGCCTCGGACTTGTCCGATTACATACACGGCACCACGCTGTTTATTGATGGCGGCATGAGCCTCTATCCGGAGTTTCGAGACAATGGCTGATTTCCCGGAAGAACCGCAAAACCCTATAGAGAACCACGGCATCATCGGCGATATGCGCAGTGCCGCACTGGTGGCGGATACCGGGAGCATTGATTTCTGCTGCTGGCCCGACTTCGACAGCCCGTCAATCTTCAGCGCATTGCTGGACACCAACCAGGCGGGCATCTTCAAGCTCGCGCCGGACTTGCCCAACGCTCGCCGTCAGCAGATTTATCTGCCCGATACCAACGTTTTGCAAACCCGCTGGATCGATGAAGAAGCGGTGATCGAAATCACTGATCTGATGCCGGTTGGCGACAGCGAGGACGATTTGCCGCGGATAGTGCGTCGTGTGCAGGTGCGTTATGGCAGTGCGACGATACGCATGCAGTGCCGGGTGCGACTGGATTACAGCCGGGCAGACACCACCGCCAGGCTGGCCGGTGAAGATGTGTGCTTCGAGGCGAATGGGCAACCGGGCATGCGCCTCTCGGCGAATGTACCGTTGCAGGTGAGCGAGCAGGCCGCGACTGCCGAATTCATCCTCAAAAAAGGTGAGTTCGTGGAGTTCATACTCGGCGGTATCGATGATCCGCAGGTCAACGCCGGGCAATGCCAGCAATATTTTGTCGACACCCTGGCGTTCTGGAAGCGCTGGAGCAAACAGTCGGAATACCGCGGTCGCTGGAAGGAGATGGTTAACCGCTCTGCGCTTGCCCTCAAGTTGTTGACCTCACGCAAGCACGGTGGGATTGTCGCCGCGGCGACCTTCGGCCTGCCGGAAACGCCCGGCGGGGAGCGCAACTGGGATTACCGTTACAGTTGGATCCGCGATGCCTCGTTCACGATTTATGCGTTCATGCGCCTGGGTTATACCGAAGAAGCCAACGGCTTCATGCGCTGGGTGCGTGGACGTCTCGGCGACTGTTGCGAAGACTCCAGTCAACTCGGGATCCTCTACAGCCTTGATGGCCGTGAAGAACTGCCCGAAGAGCACCTCGATCACTTTACGGGTTATGGCGGCGCGTTACCGGTGCGTATCGGCAACGAGGCGTACAAACAGGTCCAGCTGGATATTTACGGCGAGCTGATGGACGCTGTTTACCTGGCGAACAAGTATGGCGAGGCGATTTCCTACGAGGGCTGGCAGCACGCAACCCGGCAAGTGGATTACGTCTGCGAGCATTGGCGCGACAAAGATGTCGGCATCTGGGAAATGCGGGGCGATGACAAGCATTTTCTGCATTCCCGGCTGATGTGCTGGGTCGCGCTGGATCGCGCATTGCGTCTCGCTTTCAAGCGTTCGTTGCCTGCGCCCTTCGACCGCTGGGACAAGGAGCGCCAGGCCATCCACGACGACATCTGGAAGAACTTCTGGAATGAAGATCTGGGGCATTTCGTACAGCACAAAGGCAGCCGCAACCTCGATGCCTCAATGCTGCTGATGCCTCTGGTGCGTTTTGTCGGGGCCAGTGATCCGCGCTGGCTGGCGACGCTGGACGCCATTGAGGCCACACTGGTTCGTGATGGCATGGTCTATCGCTATCGCAACGATGATGATCATCACGACGGTCTGGCTGGCGAAGAGGGGGCCTTCACCGCCTGTTCGTTCTGGTACGTCGAATGCCTGGCGCGTGCGGGACGGGTCGAGCAAGCCCACCTGGAGTTTGAACAACTGTTGCGCTATGCCAACCCTTTGGGGCTTTACGCTGAAGAGTTTGACAGTTACGGACATCATCTGGGCAACACGCCTCAGGCGCTGAGTCATCTGGCATTGATCAGCGCGGCGAGCTTTCTGGACCGTAAGCTCGATGGTGGGAAAACGTTGTGGCAGCCTTGATCAGGTGATCTGAATGCGGTTTTTGTGGGCGCCGAGCCTGGCCTGGGACGATACAAAAACCGCAGTTTCAAGCGAGACCGCAGTATCGTTCATCGCGAGCAAGCTCTACTCCCACAGGAGAGCCCAAGCTGGATATGTGGGAGCTGAGCTTGCTCGCGATAAGGCTGTACGCGATCTAGAGCAAAGCGCATTCCAGATCACTGGTTATGTGCTCATCGACTCTGCAACGTATACCCCACCACGGCATTCTCCAGCACGAAGCGTTCGCTGATCATTGCGCAGTAGCTGGTGCGAGTCAGGAACGCGCCGGGGCCGGTGAGGAACACCTTGATGTCATTCACTTCCTCGCACATTTCCAGCGTCCGCCCCGCTAATGCACCACTGGCCTGAGCCGAGCGCAGAGCGCCCATCGGGGTCCAGTCGGCGATGATCAGTGAGCCGGGCGGTGCGGTTTTTTCATAGACACGCACAAACTGTTCGGCCGAGCGATCGGGCAGATACGGAGCCATAAAGTAGTGAATGTCATCGCGAAACGGCAACGACTCACTGTGTACCGGCAAACGAATAACACCCGCTGCGTACAGCGAGTAAACCAGCAGAATTGCAACCGGTGAGCTGAGCACCGAGAGGTTGAGTAGCGACTGGCCGCTACGACTGGGTGGCAGCAATCGACCAAGGCTGATGATGCCCAGGACGCACAGCAATGCCACTCCAGGCAGAAAGAACGTGAAGCGGTCGGTGACGTTGTAAGACACGGCAAAAACAAAGTTCAGCGCAGCGGCACACCACAGCAGACGCAAGCGATTGTTCTTGGGAAGCAGAACCAGCCCGAGCACCTGCGGACCTATCAGGGAGAGCAGCAAAATGAAAACCGAATTCTTTTCATGCCACATGTCATCGAAGCGCAGCAGGCTGCCTTCCCAATTGGGCGTCTCGGCCTGTAGCGATGAGCCGGTCAGGTAGCGGTGGGCGATGTCGATGAGGCTCATGCCGGATTGCAGGTCATGGGCAATCGCCGGGAAGGCCACCGAAAACCCCAGAGCGAAGCCCGGAATGGTCAGCACGGTACGCAGTTTGTGCTGATATAAAAGTTGCAGGTAAAGCGGCAGCAGGACAACGAACGTCAACTGGTGAATCGCCGCGCCCAGCCCTGTCAGCAGGCCGATGACCAGCAGTTTGCCGACGGCGACCAAGCGCGGCTTCTGATCCAGATGGACCTGATAGGCGAGCAGCACGAACAGTGAATTCAGAATGTAGACCTCGGCTTTGGTCGACACCCAGAACACACCGTGAGCGAGGATCGTTGCCGCCGCTGCCAGCAATGCCTGACGCTGGCTGGCGCCGACATTCATCGCCAGCGAGTAGATGATCCACGCCAGCGGCAACAGCAAAATGGAGTTGAGCAAACTCAGCACCAGAGGGCCGAAGAGGTCAAAGACCAGGGTGTTGATGAATTGATACAACGGGTGATCCAGCGGGCCGAGGGACTGGCTGAAGTAATGCCCTTGGGACGCCTCGGCGAGAAATACCCCGTTGTCCATCCATTGAATCGGGCCGCTGGAAGCCATGAAGCTGGTAACGATTGCGGCAAAGAGCAAAAGCAAGGCAACTGCATTTGACGAATGACGGTGACTTCCCTGGACCATCGGGTGACTCCTGTACGTGAATTAATCTGCTGCTGACTGTTCAATCACGGTTCGATCCTGCGCATCTTCGCCCTTGAGCTGCAGCAGCATCACGGCACCAATCGCCACGGCAAACCACAGGGTCGCGAGGCGGATCAGTACCGTGGCCGCAATCGCGTCGGCGCTGGACATGCCTTTCCATACCAGCAGGCCGACCATCACCGCTTCGGCACCACCCAGCCCACCCGGCATGAAGCTGATTGCCCCGGCCAGCATCGCCAATGCATACACGAACACGGCAAAGGTCAGCTCGATGTCGGCACCCATCCAGTTCAGGATCCAGTGGAACGCCAAGGCTTCAGCGCTCCAGGCGATAACGCTGAGCGAGGTCACGCCCAGTAACAGACTCAGGCGATGACAGCGCTGGGCTGCCAGCAAAACCTCAAGCAGATGACGACCCAGGCTCAACAGTTTTCCACCCCCGGCCGGGATTGCCGCTGCGATGCGTTCCAGCAGACGCCGTTGCGAAAGCACCAGCAAACCGATGCACACCAGGGCTACACCGACCACGATCATGGGGCGTGACGCCGGGTACAGCGACAGGCCGAACAGGGTCAGCAGGACCACCGCAAACAGGTCTGACAGACGTTCGCTGAAAAACGCCGCGAAGCTTTGCGGATACGGCACACCCCAGCGCTTGAGCAACACGCCCCTCAAGGCTTCACCGGCCTTGCCTGGCGTAGTGGTGAGGGCAAAACCCGCCAGATAGATCTTCAGGCTCGGCTGCCATGGCACAGGATGACCGAGCACGTTCAGATACGTCTGCCAGCGCAAGAAACGCAGCCCGTAATTGGCTGCCGACATCGCCAGTGCGATAGCGATGCCGATCAATCCGACTTCACCCACCGCCTTGCTGACTGCCTCCCAGCCGCCCCACAGGGAGAAGCCCAGATAACCCAGCGCAGAACACACGACTGAAAGCACCACGGCACGATAACGCCAGCCCGACAGCAACAGCGTTTCGTTCATAGGTTCAGCCTCTTGAACACTGGCTGTGGAATGGAGCGGATGATCAGCATGATCAACGCCCAGAAACCGGGGGTGTACAAGGTTGGCGCTTTGCGGGCGATGCCGGCGACGATACGTTCCGCCACTTGTTGGGGTTGTGCCAACAGCGCCGCCGGGAGCAACAGCCCTTGAGTCATGGGCGTGTCGACGAAGCCGGGCTTGATCGTCAGGACATGCACGCCGACCTTGAAAAGCCGTGCCTGCAAGCCTTCGCTGAAGGTCGAAACCGCTGCCTTGGCTGAGCCATACAGATAGTTGGACGGCCTGCCGCGGTCCCCCGCGACTGAAGAAATAACGGCCAGACTGCCACATCGCTGGGTTTCGAACTGATTGGCCAACAGGGTCAACAAGGCGATAACCGAGGTGCCGTTGTTGGCAAACTCCTGTAAGGCGACGCTCACATTCTGCTCGCAGACCTTCTGGTCGGGCAGGGTGCCGTGGGCAATCAGTGCAACATCTATCTGCCCGAGTGCCAGCAGGCAGCTCTCCAGCATCGCCGGGTGGGAGGCGATGTCCGTAGCGTCCATTTCGTGCAGGGTAATGGTTTTGGCGCCACGGCCCTTGAGATCCGCCGCTGTCTGTTCAAGCTTGTCGGCATTTCGCGCTACCAGGAAAAAGTCGCTGCCTTCACTGGCCCACAATCGGGCACAGGCAGTGGCAATGGCCGAGGTCGCGCCGATGATTAACACTCGTTTCATAAGGTGCCTCGTTTCATAAAATCACTCGTTGCCAGAAGCGGGACATCAGGGAGGGATCGCGCAGTGCTTCGAGGCGTTCCCAGGCGGGATACGCCTGACGGAAGTCGCTGCCGCTCATGTGCGCGTCTTTGGCCGGATACAGACGACCGCCCGCGGCCCGGACAATCGCGTCCAGACGTGGGAACAGGACGTGTCGCAAATCGCTGCTGTTGGGGAAATCCAGCGCCAGCGAGGTGCCGGGCATGGGGAACGACAGCAGCCCGGGCGAGGCGATATCGCCGCAACGTTTGAGCACGGCCAGGAATGAACCCTGGCCGGATTCGGCAATAACCCCAAGCAGATCAGCCATCGCCACTTCGGCGTTCGCATCGGAAATCACGCACTGGTATTGCTGAAACCCTTGGCGGCCGTAGATGCGGTTCCAGTGCAGGATGCGATCCAGCGGATAGAAGAACGGCGCGTAGGCGCTGCGTCGGGCTGTGCGCTTGCCCGGATGCGCGCGCCAGTACAGCGAGTTGAACGCGCGCAACGACAGGTTGTTGATCAGCGAGACGGGCGGCGTAACCGGCATATTCAGGCGACTGCTGCGCTCGACTTCAAGGGAGCCATAGCGGGCATGGTCACCGACGATGAACACGCCGCGCCCGGTATCGGCACCTTTAGCCAGGCAATCGACCCAGGCCACGCTGTACTCATGTTGATGGTCGAGTTCGGCGGACAGGCTGAAAAACTCTGCAAGATTGGCGAAGCGCACCACGGTATTGTCGATCTGGCTGGAGCGTATCGGCATCAGTTGCAAATCGGCCCAATTGATAACGCCGGTCAGGCCCAGCCCGCCAATACTGGCGGTGAACAGCCTGGTGTTTTCCATCGGCGAACAGATCCGCGCTTTTTCGCCGTGACGCAGCAGGCCGAAACGCAAAACATGATTACCGAACGTGCCACGCAGATGATGGTTTTTGCCATGCACGTCATTGGCAATGGCACCGCCAACGGTGGCGAATTGTGTGCCCGGTGTAACCGGTAAAAACCAGCCGCGAGGGATCGCTGCCGCCAGAATTTCCGCGAGGGTCACGCCGGCTTCCACGCGGATGGTTCCGGTGCTCCAGTCAGCCCGAATGAACCGGTCCAGCGCTCGCATGTGCAGGACCTGATCACTGGCGGCCAGACAACTGTCGCCATAGCTGCGGCCGTTGCCGTAGGGCAGGCTGGTCTGATGCTGGTCGATGACGTTGTGCAGGTGATCTGTCAGGCCGTCTATCCATGGACAGGTATGTCCGTGTTGCGCGGTGCGGGGATATCTGCCCCAGGAATACAAGGGTTCAGTCATGCTGCAATCCAGAAAACCAGAACGAAGAGGGCACCGATCACCTGGCTCATGCGGTCGCGAATCGCGAACACCACCGGGTCATCGTTCATCAGGCCGCGATGGGTGAGCATCCACACACGGGTAATCCAGAACAGCAGCAGCGGGCAGGTCAGCCAGATCACATGCGGATGGCCGTACATCGCGACAGTCGAGCCTTCGTGGATGTACAGCGCCAGCACCATCACCGCCAGGTGTCCGGAAGAGGCGCCCAACGCTGCGATCATGTCCAGGTCGCCGGGGTAGTAACCGCGGCCACGCGCCTTGTCCATGAGGTCCTTGGCCCGGGCCTCACGCAGTTCGGCATAGCGTTTGACCAGCGCCAGACTAAGGAACATGAACATCGAGAAAGCCAGAATCCAGAAGGTCAGGGGCAAACTGAATGCGGCCGCACCTGCCAGAATCCGGGCGGTGTAGAGCATCGCCAGGACGATCACGTCCAGCACCATCTGGCGTTTCAGGCTTAATGAATACGCCAGGGTCAGCCCGTAATAGGCCGCCAGGACGGCGGAGAATTGCCAAGGCAACAGCAAAGCGGCCCCCCCGAATGCTGCGATCAATAGCAGCGGGACGACCATCAACCCGGCTTTGATCGACAGCTTGCCACTGGCGAAAGGGCGCTTGTGTTTGGTCTGATGATGGCGGTCGTCGGCAAGGTCCAGCAGGTCGTTCAGGACGTAGACACTGGAAGCGCACAAGCCAAAGAACAGGAAGGCCAATACACCGTTGAGCAAAAGGTCTGCTCTGCCAAATTGATGTGCTGCGAGCAACGGGACGAAGATCAGCGCGTTCTTCATCCACTGGTGCATACGCAGGGCTTTACGCCAGTCGCGCAGGCTTGATGTATTGGAGTGAATGACGCTTTTTACGTTGCCTTGCGCCTTGGCTTTTTTCTCCACTCCGGACAGAGGATTGACGACTATCGCCTCGCGGGCAGCGTCCCAGATGGGCAGGTCGTCCATGGAGTTGCCAAGGTAATCGAAGCCGTTCTGTCCGTAATGACCCACGAGCAGATCACGCTTCTTGTGCGCAGACAGGTTGCGGTCGGCATTGGACGCCACCACCAGGTCGAAGAGTTGCAAGTGTTCGGCGATGCGTTTGGCCAGGCTGTCATGACTGGCGGTGGCCAGCACGATCATCCGCCCGTTGGCCCGCTCGGCCTCAATCAGTTCGATCACTTGCGGGTCATACGGCAACACCGTGACGTCAATCTGTGTATTGAGCGCCAGACCTTCTTTAAGAGCCGCTTTGCCTTTCAATAACCATCCAAACAGTTTGAATATCTGCAGCGGATGACTTCGAATGAATGTCATCGCTGTTTCCATCAACAAATCGGATCGCAATAAGGTGCCGTCGAGATCGACAACTAAAGGGGTGAAAGTCTGGGGATTAGTGTGTTGAACTCTTCCCTGAATTCTGGCCATGTCTGTGCACTCCTGCCGGGGTTGAGCGCACTATGAAACGGAATATTCATTTCGCCACCTCAATAAAATTAAACAGCCCTTGGTATATCGTCATGGCGCTGGCGTCAGAAAGTTTCCCGGGCCTGCAAGCCTTGATAAACAAGGCGGGTGTTTCATTAAACTTACAGCTGAGCGGCCATTTCCCGGTTCACCGTTATGGCAGGGGGAGCTGCAATCTTCCAGACTGAATCCGACTCTGTAGGAGCTCACCGAGGTTACGAGGCCAGCGATAGCGGTTTGCCTGACACTCAGCCATCGCTGGCCTCGTAATCTCGGTGAGCTCCTACAGGTCCGATGTTTGCTGCTCGACGGACTGCATTGTTCGAAAGATGCCACCGCGCTGCTGTCTATTCCATGAACCTGCGAGTCATAATGACCTCGTTTTTTTCAGCCGATGGAACGCAATCATGATGAGCAATCCGCTATTAAACGCCCTCGTTCCGTTAGTGGCCGACCTGAGTCGCGAGCTACCTGATGAGGAGCGCTATCGGCGATTGTTAAATGCGTTGCGGCAGTTGCTGCCCTGCGATGCGGTGGCGCTGCTCAAACTTGAAGGGGAGGTGCTGGTACCGCTGGCAGTAGAGGGGCTGAGCGCCGACACCCTTGGACGCCGTTTTCGCGTTGATGAACATCCCCGGCTGAAAATACTGTTGGAGAACCCAGGACCCACGCGTTTCTCGATGGACTGTGACTTTCCGGATCCTTATGACGGTCTGGTCGACGGCCATCAGGGACATCTGGAGGTTCATGATTGTCTGGGGTGTCCGCTTTATTTTCAGGACAAGCCTTGGGGGTTGATCACCCTGGATTCCCTGAACCCTTCAAACTTCAATCAGGTTGATCTGGATAACCTTGAGGCGTTTGCCGGCCTGGCCGCCGCAACGGTGATGGCCAGTGAGCGCATCAACCAACTGGCACGTGGTTTCGAGGACCAACGCCAATTGGCCGAAGTCTACAAGCGTGCTGCAGGCGGTCGCGGGCCGCGAGAGTTGATTGGGCAGAGTCCGGCCCACAAACGACTGGTTCAGGAGATTCAGTTAGTCGGTAACAGCCCGCTATCGGTACTCATCACAGGAGAAACCGGGGTTGGTAAAGAACTGGTGGCCGAAGCCATTCACCTGAGCTCACCCCGTGCCCACAAACCACTGATCAGCCTCAACTGTGCGGCGCTTCCGGAAATGCTGGTTGAAAGTGAGCTGTTTGGCCATGTCAGAGGGGCTTTCTCAGGAGCCGTCAATGGGCGCTCCGGAAAATTCGAACTGGCCGACGGCGGAACCATTTTCCTTGATGAAGTCGGTGAGCTGCCTTTGCCAGTGCAGTCCAAGCTGCTGCGTGTACTGCAAAGCGGTCAACTCCAGCGCGTCGGGTCTGACCAGGAGCATCAGGTGGACGTACGGATCATTGCCGCCACCAATCGCGATCTTGCCGAAGAGGTCCGGTCCGGTCGCTTTCGTGCCGACCTGTACCACCGGCTGAGCGTTTACCCGCTGCTGGTTCCGCCGCTGCGCGAACGTGGTCGGGATGTATTACTGCTGGCGGGCTATTTCCTGGAAGAAAACCGTGCGCGCATGGGCTTGCGCAGCTTGCGACTCAACAATGAGGCGCAGAAATTATTGCTGGGGTATACGTGGCCGGGGAATGTTCGCGAGCTGGAACACCTGATCAGTCGGGCAGTGCTCAAGTCCCTTTCGTTGAGCCCCGAGCGTCCACGTATTCTCACTGTTGAAGCGCAAGCTCTAGGCTTGGAAGAAGAGGCTGTTAGTGTGAGCACAAAACTACAAGAAAGACTGCACTTGCCCTCGGGTTCAGATATGGAACATGGGGGTTCATTGAAGGCGGCAGTGGATGCTTATCAGAAACAATTAATTGAGCAGGTATTGATTTGCCATCATGGCAAGTGGGTGGAAGTGGCCAGGGAACTGGGCGTAGATCGCGCTAATTTGAATCGACTCGCCAAACGCCTGGGTATTCGATAAGCATCTTTTTTTCGTTAAATCAAGCGTATGAAGATATAAGGCAGCGTGCCACAGGGCGAACGATTGCTTGGTCGCGTTTTGTGAAAAAAGAGTGAATTTTTTGCAAAGCCGGGAGGTCATCTATTGCACTAAGCAAACCAAAAGGAGGCGCTGCCTGGATGTCACAGTACAAACACTACAGAATCGATTATTTGTTAAACGGCGCGTTCAAGTCTTTCTACATCAGTGCAGAGCACATGGATAATTCCGAAGCATGGCATCATGCCAGTGTCGATGCAGGTATCGCCCGTATTCCGAAATATCGAACAGAGAAAGTCCCCCGCGTTTCCAAGCCTTACGCGGAACATTTCGGTATAACCAACGTGGAGTGGTTGCAAAGTTGATGAAATGGCCGACGTTCCTCAGTGGGGCGCCGGCCTCTTGCACCTGCAACGGGGGCGACGCGCCGCGATCAATTGCGGGGCTTTATACGGTGAAAATCACCTTTCTCTGGCAGTAACTCAGTCCCTGGTTCAAAGCCCGCATCCGGATCGGTTTCGTCGATCACGGGAGCCGGTAATGTTTCGGGATACTGTACGTCCGTTAATTCGACATCGGGACTTTCCGGGCGGGAACCGACCATGGCATACCTCCTCTTTGTTAGTTGGCCAGGCATGTTTCTATTGAAGCAGCCTGGCACGACGTGTTCGGGTGAGGCGATGATCGGACGTGCAACGACGCCGTTATGTATCAGCGGTGCGCAATATTTTCCAGCGCCAGATTACGGGTTCGCGGCCCGAATCTGCCGATGGTAATCATCACGATCAACATGCTGCTGACAATGAATGCCAGAACGCCCGGGGTGCCGAAGTGATCAAGGAAGAAGCCGATCAACAGGCTGCTGAACACGGTCGACAAGCGACTGAATGAATAGCAGAACCCCACCGCGCGGGCGCGGATGTTGGTCGGGAACAATTCGCCCTGATAGGAGTGGTAACTGAAACTCAGCCATGCGTTGCAGAAGGTGATCATTACACCACAGAACACCAGACCTGTTGCCGAAGACTGGAAGGCGAACAGGGTGCCGAAGATCATCGAGCCCAGCGCTGATCCGACGATCTGCCATTTGTTTTCGAAACGGTTGGCGAACTTCACGAACAGCAACGGACCCAGTGGGTAGGCGAGGGTGATGATAAATGCGTAACCCAGACTATGGGTGACGCTGACACCCTGACCGGACAATAACGCTGGCAGCCAGTTGCCGAAGCCGAAGAAGCCGATTGCCTGGAACACATGGAACACGATCAGCATCAATGCCCGACGGCGATAAGGCGGCTGCCAGATATCAGCGAACCGCCCTTTGCCTGAGACCGCGACAACTTCCGGTTCGGGGGCGTCCAGTGGTTTGCCATGATCGCGCTGACAGCGTGCTTCGATGTCATCCATGATGCGTTCTGCTTCCTCGAAACGCCCATGTTGAGCGAGCCAGCGCGGTGATTCAGGGAGACGTGAACGCAACCACCAGATGAACAGCGCGAACACCGCGCTGGCCAGTACCACCCAGCGCCAGCCGGAAATACCGAAGGGCGCTTGTGGCACCAGCCACCAGGACATCAGCGCAACGGCGGGTACCGACAGGAACTGAATAAAGAAGGCAAAAGCAAAGGCCGAACTGCGCATGCGCTTGGGCACCAACTCTGCCAGATAAGCATCAATGGTCACCAGTTCTATGCCCAGACCGATCCCCACCAGAAAACGCATGCAGATAATGCCCAGCGCATCAGTCTGAATGCCCATTAACACCGTGGCGATGGTGTACCAGATCAACGCGAAGGTAAAAATCGCCCTTCGGCCAAAACGGTCGGCAATCGGGCTGAGCAGGCTGGCACCCAGAAACAGACCGAGAAAGGTCGCCGAGGCGAAGGCAGCCTGATCGGAAAAGCCGAACACGCCCTGGGCACCTGTCGCAAAGATGCCATCTCGCAGCAGGCCGGGGCTGATGTAGGCGGTCTGAAACAGATCATAAAGCTCGAAAAAGCCACCGATGGAGAGCAGTGCTACCAGTTTCCAGACTGTAGCAACGGCGGGCAGGCGATCAATTCGCGCAGAAATATGTGCAGCGCGGACCGGATCGGATCCGTCGACGGCGATCTCGTCCGCCGGACTGCTGGCGGTAGAAGGGGTGGACATACGCAGGCTTCCATTATTTTTGATGACATATGGTAGCGCTTTTACAATTGGTAATGATTGTTAGCTCTAGACGTTGTGAGTCCTTTCTTGATTAATTATTGCTTTTAAGTTCATCTATTTAGTTTTTTCTGCTGAATAAGCCGAGACTTTCGCACATCCCTGTAGGAGCTGCCGAAGGCTGCGATTCGGTTCCTCTGCTGCACCGCAATCGCAGCCTTCGGCAGCTCTTACAGGAAATGTGGAAGACGTGGGACCGACTGGAGGGATGCTATCTGACTGTATCAAGATGTGTATTGAATCTTTAAGATTGGCCTTCCGCTCCGTTTCCAGTCTGGTTCCTGTGAAATTCAAACTGCCCACCACCGCTACTGCTCCCTTTTGTCCATCGGCTGTTACCGACAGCGTTGCCATCCCCGCCAATGCCTCGCTGGCGCGCAAGATGTTGTTGTTCGTCGGCCCGGGTTTGCTGGTCTCCATCGGGTATATGGATCCTGGTAATTGGGCCACCGCTATCGAAGCTGGCTCGCGCTTTGGCTATGCGCTGCTGTTCGTCGTGGTGCTCGCCAGTTTGTCCGGTATGGTTCTGCAAAACCTCTGTTCACGACTGGGTATCGCCACGGGGCGCGACCTGGCGCAACTGTCTGCGTCGCGGTACAGCCCCGGGGTAGCCAAAGGGCAGTGGCTGCTGGCCGAATTGTCGATCCTCGCTACCGATCTGGCTGAAGTGCTGGGCGCGGCGTTGGCATTTCATCTGTTGTTGGGCGTTTCCATCACTACCGGCGTGGTGCTGACAGCGTTCGACACGTTGATCGTGCTGGCACTGCAAGGCGCCAACTTTCGCCGTCTCGAAGCAATCGTGCTGGGATTGATCGCTACGATTGGCGCCTGCTTCACGGTGGAACTGGTACTGATCAAACCGTTCTGGCCTGAAGTTGCGGCGGGCCTGAAGCCCAGTTGGGACGTACTGAGCAGTCAGGAACCGCTGTACCTCGCCATCGGTATTCTCGGCGCGACGGTGATGCCCCATAACCTGTATCTGCACTCGTCGGTGGTTCAGACCCGGGTCAATGGCAGCGACAACGCCAGCAAAGCCAGCGCGATCAAGTTTGCTCGTCTGGACACCATCGCCTCGTTGAGCCTGGCACTGTTGATCAACGCCGCCATCCTCATCCTCGCCGCAGCCGCATTCCACAAGAGCGGACATACCGACGTCGTGGAAATTCAGGATGCCTACCATCTGCTTGATCCGTTGGTGGGTGGCGCTGTCGCCAGCGTCTTGTTCGGCGTCGCATTGCTGGCGGCTGGGCAGAGTTCGACGTTCACCGGGACCATCGCCGGGCAAGTCGTGCTTGAAGGCTTTTTACAGGCGAAAATTCCCTGCTGGCAGCGACGCTTGATCACTCGGGCACTGGCCTTGATTCCAGCGCTGATCGGCGTCATCTGGTTGGGCGACGGTGCGGTGGGCAAGATGCTGGTCCTCAGCCAGGTGGTACTCAGCCTGCAGTTACCCTTTGCCTTATGGCCCTTGATCCGCTTCACCAGCGACCGGCAATTGATGGGGCCGTTCGTCAATACTCGTCTGGTGAAAATAGCCGCATGGGGACTGTTCGGCTTGATCTCGGCGGCGAACCTGACGTTGATGTGGTTCTGGGTGAGTTGAAAGCTACCCGGTCGAACTGCCTGGCTCAAAGAGGTGTCTGTTGGTTTAGACGGTATGGACGTGGGATCGGCTTTAGCCGGGAGGAGGCCGGAGCAGTCACTACATGTGTGTCGTCTGACAGGCAGCTTTCCCTTCTAAAGCCGATCCAGCGAGGATTGCACACCCTTGAAGACTCCACCTGATTCTGGCCAGATTTTCGAAACCGATCTCCCCGCGCGTCTTGATCGCCTGCCTTGGGGGCGCTTTCACACGCTGCTGGTGTTTGCCCTGGGAATCACCTGGTTGCTCGATGGCCTGGAAGTCACCTTGGCAGGTTCGGTATCGGGAGCCTTGAAAAGCAGCCCCGCGCTGCAACTATCCAACAGCGATATCGGTCTGGCAGGCGCGGTCTATATCGCCGGTGCAGTCCTGGGCGCTTTGCTGTTTGGCTGGCTGACGGACCGTCTTGGGCGTCGCAAGCTGTTCTTCATCACCTTGTTGCTGTACGTCGGCGCTACCGCAGCGACAGCCTTTTCGTTCAGCCTGGGTAGTTTCCTGTTGTTCCGTTTTCTGACGGGTATGGGCATCGGCGGTGAATACACTGCAATCAATTCGACGATTCAGGAGTTCACACCGGCGCGATACCGGGGCTGGGTTGATCTGACCATCAACGGCACGTTCTGGCTGGGAGCCGCTTTGGGCGCCGGTGGTTCGATCGTGTTGCTGGATCCCGCCTGGATAGGTGGCGATCTGGGCTGGCGGCTGTGTTTCGCGATTGGCGCGGCGTTGGGGCTGTTGATTCTGTTCATGCGTCTATGGCTGCCGGAAAGCCCGCGCTGGCTGCTGATTCATGGCCAGGCGGCGGAGGCTACACGCATTGTCGAGCAGATCGAAAACCGGCTTCGCGATCAGGGCCATGAACTCCCGCCACTGACCGGTAAACCTTTGCGGCTGCATACCCGGGATCACACGCCGATCAGGGAGATCTTTCATACCCTGTTTGTCAGCTTTCGCCAGCGTGCACTGGTGGGTATGACGCTGCTCACCGCCCAGGCATTTTTCTACAACGCGATCTTTTTTACCTACGCATTAGTCCTGACTGATTTTTATAACGTGCCCGCTGATCAGGTCGGCTGGTACGTTCTGCCGCTGGCACTGGGTAATTTCTGCGGCCCGCTGTTGCTCGGGCGACTGTTTGATGTCGTTGGCCGCAGAGTCATGATCAGCCTGACTTACGCAGTGTCCGGCGTATTGCTCGCCATCAGCGGGT
Organism: Pseudomonas sp. HP_14; assembly: GCF_055283875.1. Taxonomy (NCBI): domain Bacteria; kingdom Pseudomonadati; phylum Pseudomonadota; class Gammaproteobacteria; order Pseudomonadales; family Pseudomonadaceae; genus Pseudomonas; species Pseudomonas sp. HP_14. The sequence goes on from NZ_JBTOQI010000043.1 coordinate 289,734, forward strand.
ACCTGTTTCAGCAAGGCATGCTCGATGTGACACAACAGGCCGTGGCCTGGATGGTGATTTTCTTCTTTGCCTCGGCGGCTGCCAGCTCGGCGTATCTGACCGTGGCGGAAACCTTCCCGCTGGAGATTCGGGCCTTGGCGATTGCCGTTTTTTACGCGTTTGGTACCGGCCTCGGTGGGATTATTGGCCCGACACTGTTCGGTGAGCTGATTCAGACTCAAGACCGCAGCAATGTGCTGATCGGTTACTTGATTGGCGCAGCGTTAATGCTGATAGCCGCAGTGGTGCAGGCCGTCTGGGGCGTTGCATCGGAACGCAAATCGCTGGAGGAGGTCGCCAGGCCGTTGTCCCAGGCGCAGGATTGATCAGCAGTCGATGCTTTGTGCCACCGTGCGCAAGTCATCGACGGAGGCTTGCAGTTTGTCGATTTGCGTAATGACGTCTGCGACATCCAGTGGCCGCACGGAGTGCTGCAGATAGACCAGGTGCCCTGAGAGGTTCAGCGAGACATTCTCGAGGTCATTGGCAGTGCGCTGCAGATCACTCTGGATATTTTTCAGATGCTCGATGTTCAAACTTGTATCTCCGGAAGTCAGGGGCCAGTGGCATTGACGTCCAGGTCAAGATGAACCATCGATATTCAGTGATGGCTATTTGACATTTTGCGCAAAAAAAATGTTTTTGTCGCGTATTTTTTATTCGTCTTCCGGATCGGACTCGGAATAGGAGTCCAGCAGGGCAGCCAGCGCTAGCGTGCGTTGCAAGCCGGACGTGGTTTGCATGATCTGAGCAACGGCTTCAATGGCCGCCGCTTTGGCTGCTTCCCGTTCCGCTTCTGTGTTATTCGGTGTCGCGTCCTGAGCCGCGGCAATGATCGATTCTTCAAAACTGTTCATGGGTTGCGCTCTGCAAGTGAAGGCACCTGACGGCTGGCTTGTATGAGCCGCCTGGCCAATGCGGGCCATTCTGCCTGATTCCTGTCGTCAGAGTCAGTGGCCGCAGTGCAGTGGGTGATTTTATTCAATACGCCGTCAGGCCTGATCCCTACCTTGATCACGTCATTTCAGATCAGGTTAAAGGTATTCAGATGAGTGTGTTGTTATCCATGGCAGCCTTTGCGCTGGCCTCTTCAATTACCCCGGGCCCGGTCAACGTCGTCGCGTTGAGTTCAGGGGCTCGCTACGGTCTTGCTTCGGCGCTGCTGCACGTCACCGGTGCGACACTGGGTTTCACGCTGCTGTTGATCCTGATCGGCTTCGGCTTGCATGAAACCCTGGTGCATCTGCCGTTTCTGACTTTGGCAATAAAGTGGGCCGGGATCGCCTTCCTGCTGTACATGGCCGGCAAGCTTGCACTGGACGACGGCAGGCTGGACGTGGAGCGCGAAGGTGACAAGCCTTCGATGCTGGTGGGGGCGGTGATGCAGTGGCTTAACCCCAAGGCGTGGCTGGCGTGCATCGCTGGAATGGGAGCCTTTGTTGCCAGTGGCGAGACTCGCCTGATCTGGCAGTTCGCGGCGATCTATTTCGTGATCTGCTATCTGTCGCTGGCGTGCTGGGCGTTCGCGGGAACCTTCTTGCGACACTACTTGAAAAGCGCACTGGGCATTCGCGTCTTCAACCGCAGCATGGCGCTGCTTCTTGTGGGGTGCGCGGTCTATCTGTTGGCGTACTAGCCATTACTGCAATCGGTATTGCCCCGGCGTCGCGGCCAGATGTTTCTTGAAGGCCCGCTGAAAATGCGCCTGATCGGCGAACCCCAGTTCTTGCGCGACGTCGGCGATCAGCCTGCCGCCTTTGAGCTGGGTGCGGGCGTGCTGGATGCGCCGGTTGATCAGATAGGCGTGAGGCGTCATGTGATAGCGCTGTTCGAAGGCGCGGATCAGGTAGGAGCCGGAAAGGCTTGCCGCATTGCACATATCGTCCAGCGTGATGGGCTTTCTGAAGTTGTCGTTGATGTACTGCGCGGCGCGTTCGACCCGTTGCGACGCCAGTTCCGGGCGTACCGGCGCGGTACCGAGGGTGTGTTGCATCTGGCTGAAGAACGCGACGGTTGTGCATTGCTTGTGCAGCACATCGGCCTGGCTGTCGATAAGGGTTGCATAGAGATTGTTCAGGCTTGTGAACAGCGCGGGCACTGTGCTGTGGGTTTGCGCAACAGGCTGAAAGTCATGGTTGGGATCAAGGCCCAGTTCGTGTTGCAGCCGGGTCAGCCACTGGTTATCGACATACAACATCAGATACGACCAATGCTGGTTGGCAATCGGATTACAGGCATGAACGTCGCCAGGGTTCATCAGCACCACCGTGCCCGCGCGCACCTGCTGGCTGCTCTTCTCATGCAGATAAGTACTTTGCCCGGCCGTGATTGCACCGATGGAAAACACTTCATGTGAATGCTTGGCGTAACACAACTTGCGCCCATCGCCCACCGAACGCGCCTCGATAAAAGGCAATTGATCGTCCCGCCAGAAGTAGGGGGCTTGTGGTTGTGGGCTCATGCGGTGTCGATCCTTTGAGTTGAAATGAATTTCCTGAATGATGCTGACACAGCGCTGTCGCGCAGCAAATGGGTAACCTGTAGGAGCTAACTTGTTGGCGAGACGTCGGACCTGCATCGTCAGCAATTCCGCCTCGCCAACAAGTTAGCTCCTACAAGGTCTACGTTTCAAATGCATTTTGATGTGAGCTGCCCATCGTCACACCGTCAGCAGCAAATCCCGCAAGCGGTCCAGTGCCGGGTCTATATCGAGGGTTTCGATGGCACCAAAGCCCAGGTAGATTCCGGGGCGCTCAGGCGTTGACTGGTAATACGGTGTCAGCGAGTAAATGCCCACACCGTGCTGCCGAGCCTGCTGGATAAGTTGCTCGACATCCATCGGGACCCGGCACCAGAGCGCCATGTGGAAACCCGCTGTCGCCCGAATGGCGTCGAACCAGGGTGACAAATCACTCGCGAAGCGCGCCAGGATACGCTCTCGTCGTCCCGCATAAATGCCGTAACAGCGACGGATGTGCTTTTGCAGTAAACCGTCGTCAATGAACTTGGCCAGCGCCCACTGGTTCAGGGTACTGGTGTGCCAGTCGGTCAATTGGCGGGCCTTGATGACCGCCGCGTAAATTGCCGTGGGCAACACGGCATAGCCCAGGCGCAATTCCGGCAGCAGGGTTTTCGAAAACGTCCCGACGTAGGCGACTATTCCGTGAGGGTCCATGCTCTGCAGCGAATCAGTGGGCTGCCCCTCATAGCGGAATTCGCTGTCGTAATCGTCCTCGATGATGATCGCGCCAATGCGCCGCGCTTTTTCCAGCAATGCCTTGCGGCGCACAAGGCTCATGGGCATGCCCAAAGGCATCTGATGCGACGGCGTGACATAGATAAGCCGTGCATCTTCGGGGATCGCATCCACTTGCATGCCGTGTTCGTCCACGGGCACGCCAACCACCGCAGCCCCTTGGGCTGAGAATAATAGACGGGCTGGTCTATAACCCGGATCTTCTATCGCAACGCAGCAGCCGGGCTCGATCAGCACGCGTGAAATCAGGTCCAGCGCCTGCTGCGCGCCGTTGCACACCACAACGTCATCCGCTACGCAGCGTACGCCGCGGGCAAAGGCTATATGCCCGGCAATCGCCTTGCGCAAAATCTCCAGCCCCTGCGGCTGACTATACAAACCGGGGGCCTTAGCCATCTGTCGCAGGCCGTGTTGAATACAGCGTCGCCATTCTTCGTTGGGGAAGTGACTGCGACTGATCGCGCCGCCAATAAAGTCGCCGCGTCGGGTTTCTTCACGGGTAGGGTGGCGCAGACCCAGATCAAGGCTTTGCCACTTGGCCAGCACTTCGGCGCTGGCCAGATCACAGGCCTCCTGCTTGCGTGACGGGGGCTTCGGCAAGTGATTGACGAAGGTGCCGCTGCCGATCTTGCCGACCAGGAAGTTTTCGTAGGTCAGGCGTGAATAGGTGTCGGAGATGGTTTTGCGGGACAAGCCCAGTTGTGTTGCCAGCAAGCGGCTGGGCGGCAATTGCACACCCGCCGCCAGCCGGCCGCATTCAATACTGTCGCGCAATTGCTCATAGAGCTGGTTCGCCAGATCCTTGCGGCCTTTGATGACAATGTGCAGTTCCATAGCGTGCTCCTGGCCTACCGTCACAAGGGTGAGGGCTGCCGATTCTTCCAGTGCGTGTTGCGTTCGGCAATCAGGTTCTGCAGCCAGTCCATGAACACCCGGCAGCGCTCCGGCAAGTGTCGACGATGGGCGTAGAGCAGGGATATTTTCATGGGCAGTGGACGATGATCCGGGAGGATTTCAACCATGTCCCCGCTGAGCAAATGCTTGCACATGCCCATGCGCGGCGACTGAATGATGCCCAGATTGCCCAGGCAGGCGGCTTCGTACGCTTGAACGTTATTCACGGTGACACTGCGGGGCATGGCGAGGGTCTGGGTCTTGCCTTGCTCTTGATATTCAAAGAGCGCGGTATTGCCACCAAACACCGTCACATAGTGGATCAGCCGGTGCTGCTGCAGGTCGGCCAGGGTCTGCGGGACGCCGTGCTCACGGGCGTAACCGGCACCGACACAATTGACCATCGCCAGGTCACCGAGATTGCGCGCGACGAGCGTGGTGTCCGGCAAGTCGCCGACGCGCAGTACACAGTCAAAGCCTTCCCTGACAAGATCGACGCGGCGGTCGGTGCTGCTGATCTCCAGGTCGATCCCGGGGTGTTCGCTGAGAAACTCATGCAAGCGCGGCAGCACGATGTTATGGGCCATTGCAGTGGGCATGTCGACCCGCAGGCGCCCGCTGAGCATCGCGTCGCTACGGAACAGCCCCTCGAGTTCGTCCATCTGCGCCAGCATCTCTTTACTGCGCTCATACAGCACGGCACCGTCCGGAGTGGCTTGCACCTTGCGCGTGGTGCGCAACAGCAGGCGGGTGCCGAGCAGTTCCTCCAGCGCCCGTACCTGTTCGGACACCGTCGAACGCGGCAAGCCAAGTGCTTCACTGGCCTGCGTAAAACTCGACAACTCGGTAACGCGCACAAACGAGCGCAACAGCTCCAGTTTGTTCATGAGGACACGCCTTTATTGTTCGTCGTGCTCGACCATTGATTTCGGGTTTTTGCCATTTATCTGATATCCCGCGAACAATAGACTTTTCCTCACTCGCTGAACACTTCAACCTGAACTGAGGGCATCACCATGAGCAGAAAAATCGCGATCATCACGGGCGCCAGTCGTGGCTTGGGTAAAAGCACGGCATTGCACCTCGCCGCGCAGGGCGTGGACATTATCGGCACTTACCAAAGCCGCCAGGCCGATGCTCGGGCCGTTGCGGATGAAATCCAGGCCTTGGGTGGCAAGGCAACGATGCTTCAGCTGGATGTGGGGCAGAGCGACAACTTCGATGCTTTCGCCGCGCAATTGAAAACGGTGTTGAAAGAGGTCTTCAATGCCGAGCAGTTTGATTTTCTCGTCAACAACGCAGGCGCCGGCATTTACGGCAGCATCGCCCAGACCACCGAAACGCAGTTCGACCAACTGGTGAACATGCACTTCAAAGGGCCGTTCTTCCTCACTCAGAAGCTTTTGCCGCTGATTGCCGACGGCGGACGAATCATTAACCTGTCCAGCGGGCTGGCGCGTTTCAGCATGGTCGGCTATGCAGCCTACGCCTCAATGAAAGGCGCGGTTGAAGTCTGGACTCGCTATCTGGCGCAGGAGTTGGGGCCTCGTGGAATAAACGTAAACGTGCTCGCGCCGGGTGCCATTGCGACTGACTTCGGGGGCGGCACGGTGCGAGACAATGCAGAGGTGAACAAGATGATTGCTTCCAGCACCGCATTGGGCCGGGTGGGCGAGGCGGACGATATCGGATCGGCGATCAGCATGCTGCTGGGGGATGGCGGCAAGTGGATCAACGGGCAGCGCATAGAAGCGTCAGGTGGGATTTTTCTTTAAGCCAGACGGCAGCTTCCCCTAAACCAGACATGCAAACCCGGTTCTGTAGGAGTGGGGGTGGTGGGGGTTTCCGGAGGTCAGGCGCTAAAATTTGAACAGATATAAACTGTCGCGCGCGAGCGCAAACCGAAAGGGGTTAATGTTTTGGCCAAATCA